>DASRSS010000041.1:0-17192 GCA_035656335.1 Jatrophihabitantaceae bacterium
CGGTGGACGTGACCGGTGACCCGGACGACCTGGACACCCCGGCGGACCTCGCGCGCTGGGAGAGCACGCGAGGACGCGGCGTCAGTTGAAGCCGCGCGAGTCCTGCTTGAGGGCGGTGTCGACGCACAGCGCGGACGCCACGACTAAGACGCGCAGCGGATCGTCCAACTGCCGGTGCACCTGCACGACGTAGTTGTCCGCGGTAGTGAACATGGTCTTGGCCAGGCCCTCCCACGTCTTGGTGATGCGGGCGACCTCGGTGTCGGTGTGGTCGCGGATGTTGAAGTTCCACGCGCGCCAGTTCTCGCCGTTGATCGAACCGATCTGCCGGCCGCCGGCCTCGATCGCGAAACGGATCTTGCCGATCGCGTTCTGCTGCACGATCTGGCCGATCTCGCGTCCACCCGGGTCGGTGACGATCACCCGCGACTTGATCAGCTTGGCCGGGCGGGTCAGGCCGAGCAGCACGTTGCCCTGCATGTCCACGACCTGCAGCGAATGGGTGAGGTACTGGTCGTACGACGTGAATAGCCGCACTGCCTTCTTCAGCGCGTTCTGGCCGACCTCGCGAACGGCCGCGAGCTGCGTGCCGTTCTGGTCGTAGACGGCGTACTCGTTGCTGACCTCGACCAGCTTCGCCTTCTGGTTCACGACCAGGATCGGCTCGGCGAAGATCGAACCCGTCCCGGCGAAGGCAGCGGTCCCCGCGGTGCCCGCGGCGGACACGTCGCCGACCACGCGGGCGGTGTCGCGCTGGACCGTCGGCACGTGCGCGGTGCCGGTCGGCGGATCGGTGGACGGGCGGCCGTGCGACGAGACGTGCTCGGTCCACCGGGTGCCGTCGTAGTAGCGCAGTTCGTGCCGGCCGAACGGGTCGGCGTACCAGTCGGCGGGCGCGGACGGTGTCGTCATGGCGGACACCCTACGTCGGCGCGACCGGCCCCGGCATCAGATCGGACGGATGCCCGCTATGTGCCTGCGCGCCAGCGCCGGGTAGTAGGTCGGGTTCATCTTCACCCACATCTCGGCGGGAGTTCCGGCGATCTCGCGCTTGACGACGGCGGGTGCTCCCGCGGCCAGCACACCCGGCGGGATCGTCGCGCCCGGCTGCACGAGCGACAGCGCGGCGACCAGCGAACCGGCACCGATGCGTGCGCCGTCCAGGACGACGCAGCCGTTGCCGACCAGGGCCTCATCCTCGAGCACCGCGCCGTGCACGACGCACTGGTGCGCGACGGTCGCGCCGCGGCCGATCTCGGTCGTCACCGTCGGCGGGCAGTGCAACACCGAGCCGTCCTGCACGTTGGCGTTCTCGCGGATCACGATCGGGCCGTCGTCGCCGCGCAGCACCGCGCCGTACCAGACCGAGGCGCCCGACTCGACCGTCACGTCCCCGATCAACGTCGCGGTGGGCGCGATGAACGCGTCGGCCGCGACGGTCGGCCGCTTGCCCTCGTACTCGTACAGGAACGCCACGGGTTCTCCCTCGCTTCTAGGCAGACTCGGATCAGGACCGGAACTGGTCGGCCACGGACTGCAGCCGGTCGCGGTAACCGGACCACCAGGACTGCTCGGCCTCCGGCAGGTTGCTGTTCTTGGCCTGCATCCCGGCCGCGCCGTCGATGAGTTCGCGCACGATGTCGGCGTGGCCGGCGTGCCGGTGCGTCTCGGCGGTCGTGTGCACCAGCAGCCGGTGCAGCGTCGGGTTCTGCCGGTCGGCCGGCCACCACGGGATGCGCCCGGTCGTGTCCAGGTCCAGCGAGGTGATCGTCTCGTCGGCGTGCGCGGTGACCCGGCGGTAGAGATCGACGACGTCCTCGCGGGTCTCGTCCGCGCGCGCCCACATGTCGGTGTTGGGCTCGTCCTCGTCGGCGGTGAACCAGTCCGGCGTGCCGGGCATCGGACGGTCGAACGCTATCCCGAAGTAGCCCCACTCCACCCAGGACAGGTGCTTGATCAGGCCGAGCAGGTTCGTGCCCGTGGGCACCAGCGGGCGGCGGACGTCGTAGTCGTCCAGGCCGTCCAGCTTCCAGAGCAACGCCTCGCGGCCCGCGCGCAGGTACCGGTGCAGGTTGTCCTTGTGCTCCGATTCGCTCACGCGCTACAGCCTGCCAGGTCCGAACGCGCGGGACACGGCCACTAGCATTCCCTGCAGTGCTCGATCCGCATGAACCGTCCCGAGGAGTGCCCTAGTGTCCGCCAGCGCCCAGTCGTCCGTACCCGCCCAGCGCGTCCGGGTTGCGGCCGGCACGACGGCGGCCGACGCGCTGCAGCAGGCGGGCGTCGACGTCACCGGTCCGACCGGCGCGGTCGTCGTGCGGACGCCGGACGGCACGCTCAAGGACCTGGACTGGGTCGCGGACGCTGACACCGAGGTCGAGGTGGTGACCGCGTCGTCGCCGGACGGGCTCGCGGTGCTGCGGCACTCGACCGCGCACGTGATGGCGCAGGCCGTCCAGGAGCTGTTCCCGGGCACGCTGCTGGGCATCGGCCCGCCGGTGCAGGACGGCTTCTACTACGACTTCCTGCCCTCGCGCCCGTTCACACCCGAGGACCTCACCGCGATCGAGAAGAAGATGGGCGAGATCATCAAGGCCGGGCAGCGGTTCTCGCGCCGTCCCATCGACGACGACGACGCGCGGCACGAGCTGGCGCACGAGAAGTTCAAGCTGGAGCTGATCGGGCTGAAGTCCTCCGCAGACAGCGCGGCCGAGGGCGCGTCCGTCGAGGTCGGCGCCGGTGGCCTCACCATGTACGACAACCTCGACGCCAAGACCGGCGCGCAGGTGTGGACGGACCTGTGCCGCGGCCCGCACCTGCCGACCACCAAGCGCATTCCGGCGTTCAAGCTGATGCGAACCGCCGCCGCGTATTGGCGCGGCAACGAGAAGAACCCACAGCTGCAGCGCATCTACGGCACCGCGTGGGCGTCCCGCGACGAGCTGAAGGCGTACCTGAACCGGCTCGAGGAGGCCGCCAAGCGCGACCACCGCAAGCTCGGCACCGACCTGGACCTGTTCAGCTTCCCGGACGAGATCGGCTCCGGCCTGCCCGTCTTCCACCCCAAGGGCGGCGTGATCAAGCGGGTGATGGAGGACTACGTCCGGCAGCGGCACATGGAGGAGGGCTTCGAGTACGTCGGCACGCCGCACATCACCAAGCAGCACGTCTTCGAGATGTCCGGCCACCTGCCCTACTACGCCGACGGCATGTTCCCGCCCATGGAGATGGAGGGCGCGACCTACTACCTCAAGGCCATGAACTGCCCGATGCACAACCTGATCTTCCGGTCGCGCGGGCGGTCCTACCGCGAGCTGCCGCTGCGCCTGTTCGAGTTCGGGCACGTGTACCGCAACGAGAAGTCGGGCGTGATCCACGGGCTGACCCGCGTCCGCGGCTTCGCGCAGGACGACTCGCACTCCTACGTGACGCCCGAGCAGGCGCCGGGGGAGATCCAGCACCTGCTGAACTTCTGCCTGGGGCTGTTCCGCGACTTCGGCCTGGACGACTACTACCTCGAGCTGTCCACCCGCGACGACTCACACCCGGACAAGTTCGTCGGGTCGGACGAGGACTGGGCGGCCGCGACGAAGGTGCTCGAGGACGTCGCGATCGCGTCCGGGCTGGAGCTGGTGCCCGACCCGGGCGGGGCGGCCTACTACGGGCCGAAGATCTCGGTGCAGTGCCGCGACGCGATCGGCCGCACGTGGCAGATGTCGACGATCCAGTACGACTTCAACCAGCCGAAGGGTTTCCAGCTGGAGTACCAGGCCGCGGACGGGTCGCGGCAGCAGCCGGTGATGATCCACTCGGCGAAGTTCGGCTCCATCGAGCGGTTCATCGGCGTGCTGACCGAGCACTACGCGGGCGCGTTCCCGGCCTGGCTGTCGCCGGTGCAGGTGATCGCGATCCCGATCAGCTCCGAGCAGGACGACTACCTGTACGACGTCGCGAAGCGCCTGCGCGCAAAGGGGATCCGGGTCGAGGTCGACACGTCCGACGACCGCATGCAGAAGAAGATCCGCACCGCGCAGAAGCAGAAGGTGCCGTTCATGCTGCTGGCCGGAGCGCAGGACGTCGAGGCGGGCGCGGTGTCGTTCCGCTACCGGGACGGTTCGCAGCGCAACGGCATCGCGATCGACCAGGCGGTGGACGAGATCGTCGAGTTCGTGGCGAGCCGCAGCAACGTGTCGCCGTCGGCTGAATCGGCTGGGTCTGCCGAGTCGACCGAGTCGGCCTGAGCGGCGGCCCGATGGCGGAGGACGTCGAGGACGAGGCCGGGTTCGCCGGCGAGCCCGACGCGTTCGGGCGGCTCTGGACGCCGCACCGACTCGTCTACATCAAGGGCCAGAACAAGCCCGATCACGACGAGGCGGGCGAGGATTGCCCGTTCTGCCGCGCGCCGGCGGGGTCGGACGAGGACGGGCTGATCGTCGCGCGCGGTGAGCTGGTGTACGCGGTGCTGAACCTGTACCCGTACAACTCCGGGCACCTGCTTACCGTCCCGTACCGGCACGTCGCCGACTACACCGACCTGACTGTGCCCGAGACCGCCGAGCTGGGCGATTTCACGCAGCGGGCGATGCGTGCGCTGCGCGCCGCGATGGGGCCGCACGGGTTCAACATCGGTCTGAACCAGGGCAACGTCGCCGGCGCGGGCATCGCCGCGCACCTGCACCAGCACGTGGTGCCGCGCTGGGGCGGCGACACGAACTTCATGCCGGTCGTCGGGCAGACGCGGGTGTTGCCGCAGTTGCTCTCCGACGCCCGGGCGGCCGTGGCTGCGGCCTGGGTCTGAGGCGCCGGCTGCCGGCGGTGGCTGAGTCACCGCCCATCGATAGCGTTCATCGCATGGTGCTGCACGTGCGCGGAGTGTTCCTGCCGGACCAGACGGAACGCGACGCCTGGATCGTCGAGGGCCGCCTCACCTTCAGCCGGCCGACAACTCCGGGAACGGACGAGGCGGAGACGATCGCCGACGGCGGCTGGATCATCCCGGGCCTGATCGACGCCCACTGCCACGTCGGCCTCGCCCCGCAGGGTCACGTCGCCGACCCGGACGGTCAGGCGGCGCAGGCGCTGCTCGACCGCAACGCCGGGGCCCTGCTGCTGCGCGACGCCGGCTCGCCGGTCGACAACACGTCGGTGCAGCGGCGCGACGACCTGCCCCGGCTGATCCGCGCCGGCCGGCACATCGCCCGTCCGCACCGTTACATCCGCGGCCTCGGCGTCGAGATCGAACCGTCCGACTTGGTAGCCGAGGTCGAGCGCCAGGTGGCCAACGGCGACGGGTGGGTGAAGCTCGCGGCCGACTGGATCGACCGCGACCTCGGCGACCTCGCCCCCGTCTGGCCCGACGACGAACTCGCGCGTGCCGTCGCCCGCGCGCACGAACTCGGTGCCCGCGTCGCTGCGCACGTCTTCGGCGAGGACGCGCTGCCCGGCCTGATCGCCGCCGGCATCGACTCCATCGAGCACGGCACCGGGCTCACCGACGACCTGATCACGGCAGCCGCGGCGTCCGGCGCCGCCGTCGTACCCACCTTGATCAATATCGACAACTTCCCGTCCATCGCGCTGTCCGGCGCCGCGAAGTACCCGACCTACGCCGCGCACATGCGCTCGCTGTTCGCCACCTCCCGCGAACGCATCCGCGCGGCCTGGGAGGCCGGCGTCCCGATCTACACCGGCACGGACGCGGGCGGCTCGCTGCCGCACGGCCTGATCCGGGACGAGATCCGCGCGCTCGTCGGCGCCGGGATCCCGCAGCCGGAGGTCCTCGCCCAAGCCTCCTGGCGCGGACGCGAGTGGCTCGGCCTGCCCGGCATCGACCCGAACCGCGACGAGGGCGCGCCCGCCGATCTCGTCGTCTACGACACCGACCCACGGACGGATCTGGCAGCGCTGCACTCCCCGCGGCGGACGGTGCTGCGTGGCGCGGTCGTCGCCTGAACGGCGGTAGAATCTGACACGTCATGCTTCGTGCCGCCGCCACGGATCCCGGAGCCGGCAGCACTCGACGTCCCGCCCCTGCCTCGCGCACGGCCGTGTCCGGCTGGCTGCTGGCCGTGTCCGTGTACCTGCTCGCGGTGCTGCACCGCAGCTCGCTTGGTGTGGCCGGACTCCTGGCCGAGCACCGGTTCGGCATCTCGCCCGCGCAGCTGAGCGTTTTCATCTTCCTGCAGTTGGGCGTGTACGCGGCCATGCAGGTCCCGACCGGCGTGCTCGTCGACCGGTACGGTCCGCGGCGCCTGCTGATCGCGGCATCGTTGCTGATGGGCTGCGCACAACTGCTGTTCGCGCTGGTGCCGTCCTATCCGCTCGCGCTGCTCGCCCGCGCCGTGCTCGGCTGCGGTGACGCGCTCACCTTCATCAGCGTGCTGCGCTTCGCGGCCACCCACTTCAGCGCCCGCCGGTACCCGGTGCTTGTCGCGCTCACCAGCATGGCCGGCACCGTCGGGAACGTCCTGGCCACGCTGCCGCTCGCGGTCGTGCTGCACCACGCCGGCTGGGGCTTCGGCTTCGGTGTGGCGGCGGTCGGCTCGCTCGTCACCGGCGTCGCGGTCTGGTCTTTGTTGCCGGACACCACCGCGGTGCCGCACCCGATCCGGGCCGCCGCGCAGTTCCGTGCCGGCGTGCGCTCCGTGCGCGGACGCGTCCGGGCAGCGTGGGCGCTGTCCGGCACCCGGCTCGGCTTCTGGGTGCACTTCTCGTGCATGTCGGCGAACACCGCGTTCGCCGTGCTGTGGGGCAACTCCTACCTGGTCAAGGCGGCGGGCTTCAGCGACTCCGGCGCGGGAGCCGTGCTCATGTACGGCGTCATCGCGGCCGCGATCGCCAGCCCGGTGGTCGGTTGGCTGATCGGGCACCGGCCGATCGTGCGCGTGCCGCTCGCGATCGGCACCTGCCTCGTGACGATCGCCGGCTGGCTGGTCCTGGTGACCGCGTTCGGGAACCTCCCGCCGCAGGGGTACGTGCTGATGCTGTTCGTGGTGATGGCGCTCGGCGGCCCCGCGTCGATGGCCGCGTTCGCGCTGGCGCGCGACTACAACCAGGCGCGCACGCTCGGCACGGCCAGCGGTGTGGTCAACGTGGGCGGCTTCTTGGCGACCGTGATCATCGCGCTCGGCATCGGCTGGGTGCTGGACGCGCTCGGCGGCAGCACCCCGCGCACGCTGCGCTGGGCGGTGCTCGTCGCGGTAGCGGTACAGGCGTTCGGCACGGTGCGGATGATCGTCTGGCTGCGCCGGCTGCGGGCCTTCGCGCTGGAGCGGATCGCGGCGGGGGAGCACGTGCCCGTCGCCGTCGTGCGGCGCCGCTGGGACCTGGCCGACCGCGCCCGCTGACCCGCAAAGAAGCGGACGTGCCACGGCCTCCTCGAACCCATACTTCGAGGAGGCCGTCACCTCCTGTGTAACACCGCGCACCGGCGGACCGGCGCAGCCACGCCGTCACCAGTGCTGCCGGTCACGCCGGCGGGACGAACCTCAGTGGAGCGCGTTCGCCGCGATCACCGACCGATACCAGTGACCGGAGTCCTTGATCGTGCGCTGCTGCGTGGCGAAGTCGACGTGCACGATGCCGAACCGCTTCGAGAAGCCCCAGGCCCATTCGAAGTTGTCCATCAGCGACCACAGGTAGTAGCCGCGCACGTCCACGCCCGCCTTGATCGCGTCGTGGACGGCGCCCAGATGCGTCCGCAGGTATTCCGTCCGGTCCGCGTCGTGCACCTGCCCGTCCGGCGCGACGACGTCGTCGTAGGCAGCGCCGTTCTCGGTGATCACCAGCGGCACGTCCGGATAGTCGCGGTGCAGCCGCAGCAGCAGCTCGGTCATCGCCGGCGGCTCGATGCGCCAGCCCATCGCGGTGTACGGGCCGTGCTGTGGGACGTAATGCGCCAGATCGGTGCCAGGGAACGCGGCCGCGCCCGGCCCGGTCGCGGGCCCGGCCGCGACCAGCGCCGGCGTGTAGTAGTTCACGCCCAGCGCGTCGATCGGCACGCCGATCAGCCGCGCGTCGCCATCGCGGATGAAGCTCCAGTCGGTCAGGTGGCGCAGGTCGTCCAGCAGGTCCTGCGGGTAGCGGCTGCGGAACACCGGGTCCAGGAAGATCCGGTTGGCCACCGCGTCCACGTGCCGGGCGGCGTCGCGGTCCGCGGCCGAGTCCGAGGCCGGGCGCGCGACCGACGGGTTCACCGTCAGCATCACCTTGCCGGTGGAGGGCAGCACGGTGCGCAGCGCGGACGCCCCCAGCCCGTGCGCCAGGTTCAGGTGGTGCGCCGCGGTCAGGGCCTCCGCGTTGTCGTGGTGCCCGGGTGCGTGCTCGCCGCTGGAGTGGCCGAGGAACGCCGAGCACCACGGCTCGTTCAGGGTGATGAACGTGCCGACCCGGTCGCCGAGCGCCCGCCCCACCACGCCGGCGTACTCGGCGAAGCGGTGCGCGGTCTCGCGGTTCGTCCAGCCGCCGGCGTCCTGCAGCGGCTGCGGCAGGTCCCAGTGGTACAGCGTGACGGCCGGGGCGATACCGGCCTCGAGCAGCCGGTCGACGAGTCGGGAGTAGAAGTCCAGCCCCGCCTGGTTCACCGCGCCGCTGCCGGTCGGCACGATGCGCGGCCACGAGATGGAGAACCGGTACGCAGCCAGGCCGAGCTCGGCCATCAGCGCGACGTCCGCATCGGCGCGGTGGTAGTGGTCGCACGCGACGTCGCCGGTGTCGCCGCCGAGCACCGCGCCCGGCGTGTGGCTGAACGTGTCCCAGATGGACGGCAGCCGGCCGTCCTCGGCGATGGCGCCCTCGATCTGGTAGGCGGCGGTGGCGGTGCCCCAGACGAAATCGGCAGGAAAGTCGCGCCGTGTCATCGCCGTATCGCTCCTCGGTTGGCAGGGGACGGACCGAGAACGGGTGAGAGCGCTCTCAGATTGCCGCTAGCCTGGCACGCCGAGGCCTCAAGTGCAAGCGTTCTCGGTCCCGCGCCACGGAGCGTGACCGCGCCGTCACGCGCTCGCGCGGCGGACCAGCTCGACCGGCAGCACGGTGGCGCGCTCGCTGGTCCGGTTGTTGATCCGGTCCAGCAGGACGTGCGCCATCGTCCGGCCCAGCTGCTCGATCGGCTGGCGGACGGTGGTCAGCGGCGGACGCGACAGGCCGGCCTCCCGGACGTCGTCGAAGCCGACCACCGCGACCCGGTCCGGCACGTCCAGGCCGTGCTCGGCGAGCACGCCGATCGCGCCGATCGCGGTCAGGTCCGAGGCGGCGAACACCGCGTCCAGGTCCGGCGCCGTCCGCAGCAGCTCGCGCATCGCCCGGGCGCCGCCCTCCACGGTGAAGTCGCCGTGCGCGACCAGCTCCGGCGCGTCCGGCAGGCCGGCCGCCCGCAGCGCGGCCCGGTACCCGGCCAGCCGGTCGTGGCCCGCGCCCATGTCCATCGGGCCGGTGATCGTCGCGACCCGCCGCCGCCCGTCCGCGAGCAGGTATTCGGTCGCGATCCGGGCGCCGTCCGCGTTGTCGGAGTCGACGTAGAACAAGCCGGGGTCGCCGGAGATCGGCCGCCCGTTGAGCACGGTCGGCACGCCGTGCCGCTCGAGGTGCTTGGGCAGCCGGTCGTCGCCGTGCAGCGAGATCAGCAGCACCCCGTCGACGTGCCCGCCGAGCGCGTAGCTCTCGAACTTGCTCACCTCGGCCGGCGTGGACGCCACGGCGAACATCAGCTGCAGCCCCGCGGCTGCCGTCTGCGCCTGCGCGCCGCGCAGGATGCCGAGGAAGTAGGGATCCCGGAACAGCCGGTCCTCGGTCTCGGCCACCAGGAACGCGACCGAGTCGCTGCGCCGGGTGACCAGCGCGCGGGCGGCCCGGTTGACCGTGTAGTTGAGCTCGTCGGCTGCCTGGAGCACGGCGGAGCGGGCTTCCTCGCTCACGTTCGCGGCACCGCGCAGCACCCGGCTGGCCGTGGCGCGCGACACTCCGGCGCGCAGCGCGACCACCTCGAGCGTCGGACGTCCGGGCCCGGCCGGCGGTGTGGACCCGGTCTGCACGCGGGCAGTCTATGGGCCGGACCGCCCGGACCGGCGGTCGCGGTCACGGGGAGCCCGGCGGGTCTGGCACAATGGGCCCCTGAGTACCGGCCTGGCCGCGGACCCTCTCCCCGCTGCCCGGCCCGTCCATCAGGGTGCCGGGCGTCTGCGAACCCCACCGAAGATCCGGCGCCCACCCGAACAGCACACAGTCTGGAGCACCCACACCCGTGGCAACCAAGATCAAGCTCATGCGTCTGGGCAAGATGCGCGAGCCGCACTACCGCATCGTCGTCGCCGACTCGCGCACCAAGCGGGACGGCCGGTCGATCGAGACGATCGGCGAGTACCACCCGAAGGCCGACCCGTCGATCATCCGCGTCGACGGCGAGCGCGCCGCCTACTGGCTCGGTGTCGGCGCGCAGCCGACCGAGGCCGTCGCGGCCATCCTCAAGGTCACCGGTGACTGGCAGAAGTTCAAGGGCGAGCCGGCACCGGCGCCGATGAAGGTCGCCGAGCCCAAGCCCGACAAGCGCGCGCTGTTCGACGCCGCGCTGGCCGAGGCCGGCGGCGAGCCGGACGTCGCCGCCACCACGCCGAAGAAGAAGGCCACCAAGGCCGCCGCCAAGAAGGCTGCCGACAAGCCGGCCGAGGACGCCGCCGAGGCGACCGAGGCCGAGGCACCGGCCGCGGACGCGACCGAGGCGAGCACCGAGCAGGCGGAGAGCTGACATGCTCGAGGAGGCCCTCGAGCACCTGGTGCGCGGCATCGTCGACCACCCGGACGACGTGCGCGTCGACATGATCGACAACCGGCGCGGCCAGCGCCTCGAGGTCCGCGTCCACCCGGACGACCTCGGCCGGGTAATCGGCCGCAGCGGTCGCACCGCCAAGGCGCTGCGCCAGGTGATCCAGGGGGTCGCCGGCAGCGTCGGCCAGCGGGGCATCCGCGTCGACGTCGTCGACGTGGACCGTTGACCGACGACGACATCGTCATCGGGCGGATAGGCCCGGCGCGGGGTGTGCGCGGCGACGTGTTCGTCGAACCGTTCACCGACGCGCCCGACGAGCGATTCGCGGAGGGCTCGGTACTGCGTACCGAGCCCTCCGGCGTCGGTCCGCTCACCGTCGAGTCGATGGCGAACTCCAGCGGCAAGACCGTGATCCACTTCGCCGGCATCGACGACCGCGGCGCGGCCGAAGCGCTGCGCGGCGTCCGGCTGGTGATCGCCCCGTCCGAGCGTCCCGCGCTGGACGACCCGGACGAGTTCTACGACACCGACCTGGTCGGTCTCGCCGCGCGCACCGTCTCCGGCGACGAGCTGGGACCGGTCCGCGAGGTCGTGCACGCCGGCGGCGCCGACTACCTCGTCCTGGACGTCGGCGGCACCGAGCGGCTGGTGCCGTTTGTTGCGGCCATCGTGCCGACGGTGGACGTCGCCGGCGGCGTCGTCGAGATCGACCCGCCCGAGGGCCTGTTCGAGCTATGACCACCCCACGAAACTGCTCCGCAGAGAGCACTCCGCACTTTCGCGGGGGCCCCGGATGAGCGCGCAACTGCGGATCGACGTCGTCACGATCTTCCCCGAGTACCTCGACCCGCTGCGCCATTCGCTGCTCGGCAAGGCGATCGAGCGCGGCCAGGTCGACGTCCGGCTGCACGACCTGCGGCGCTGGACCGACGACGCGCACCGCACGGTCGACGACACCCCGTACGGCGGCGGGCCCGGCATGGTGATGCTGCCCGAGCCGTGGGGACGTGCCCTGGACGAGATCGCGCCGCCGGACAGCGCGCCGCAACCGCGGCTGATCGTCCCGACGCCCGCCGGCCGGCCGTTCACGCAGGCGATGGCCGCGGAATTCGCCGCCGAGCCGTGGCTGCTGTTCGCGTGCGGCCGCTACGAGGGCATCGACGCGCGGGTCACCGAGTACGCGTCGCGGCGCATGCGCGTGGACGAGGTCAGCCTGGGTGACTACGTGCTGTCGGGTGGCGAGGTGGCGGTGCTGGTGATCGCCGAGGCTGTCTCGCGGCTGCTGCCCGGCGTGCTCGGCAACGCACAGTCCGCCGTCGACGACTCGTTCGCGGCCGGGCCGGCCGGGCTGCTGGAGGCCCCCGCGTACACCAAGCCCGCGTCCTGGCGGGGGATGGACGTCCCGCTGGTGCTGCTGTCCGGGCACCACGGCGAGATCGCGCGGTGGCGCGCCGAGCGGTCGCGCGAACGCACCGCCGAGCGCCGTCCGGACCTGCTGACCTGAGCGCGGACCCCGACCCGCGGCCGGGGCGATTTAGGGTTGGCCTGCCCGATGTGGCATCATCGTGGGGTTGCCTGCTGTGCTCACGCGCGCGGGAATCCATGACGTCGGGTGGAGCTGAACGCCGCCCGAGAAGACCAACGAGGAAGCGAAGCCGAGATGAACACCCTCGACACCCTGGACGCCGAGTCGCTGCGCGCCGATGTGCCCGACTTCCGTCCCGGCGACACGCTGAAGGTGCACGTCCGCGTCATCGAGGGCAACCGGTCCCGCATCCAGGTCTTCCAGGGCGCGGTCATCCGCCGCCAGGGCGGTGGCATCCGCGAGACGTTCACCGTCCGCAAGGAGAGCTACGGCGTCGGTGTCGAGCGCACCTTCCCGATCCACACCCCGGTGATCGAGAAGATCGAGGTCGTCACCCGCGGTGACGTCCGGCGCGCCAAGCTGTACTACCTGCGCGAACTGCGTGGCAAGAAGGCCAAGATCAAGGAGAAGCGCGAGACCGTCGCGCCCTGACCTCACCGGTGGGAAGCGACGACGAGCGCCCCGAGCAGCTCGAGTCCGAGGACTCCGCGCTCGACGACGAACTGGCCGACCGGCTGGCGATAGACGAGGCGACCGAGCCGTCCGCGGACGCAGCGCCGCCCGTCTCCGTCCGCAAGGGCCCGCGCCATTCCCGGCACCGCTCGGCCGCTCCGGACGAGAACCTGCGCGCGGCGCTCGAGCGCGGCATCGCGCTGACCGGCCCGGACGGCGAGCCGATCACCGTCGACGGCGACAAGGCCGCTGACAAGGCGCAGAAGCCCAAGCGCAAGAAGGCGCCCTGGTGGGAGCTGCCGGCGCTCGCGGCGTTCGCGATCCTGATCGCCGTCCTCGTCAAGTCGTTCCTGATCCAGCCGTTCTACATCCCGTCGCAGTCGATGGAGAAGACGCTGCACGGCTGCCCCGGCTGTTCGGGCGACCGCATCCTGGTCAACAAGCTGATCTACGACTTCCGCGACCCGCACCCCGGCGACATTGTGGTGTTCAACGCGCCCAACGGCTGGAACGACGAGCCGGCCAGCGTGCCGCCGAGCAACCCGGTGCTGCGCGCCGTGCGCGGCTTCGGCCAGCTGATCGGCTTCGTCCCGCCGGACGGGCTGGTGCTCGTCAAGCGCGTCATCGCCACCGGCGGGCAGACCGTCAAGGGTGACGCCGACGGCAACGTCTACGTGTCGAACGACGGGCCGAACGGCACGTTCCGCAAGCTGAACGAGCCGTTCGTGTACGAGGACGGCCCGGACTCGCACGCGCAGTTCGGCCCGGTCACCGTGCCCAAGGGCCGACTGTGGGTGATGGGCGATCACCGCAACGACTCGGCCGATTCGCGCTTCCACTGCGATCTCGCCGGCAGCGGGTCCAACACGGGCGCGGACTGCAACCCGCGGACCAGCACGGTGCCGCTCAGCGACGTGATCGGCAAGGCGATCGTCATCGCGTGGCCGCCGTCGCGCTGGCGCACGCTGGGCACGCCGGCCACGTTCAAGCACAGCGCGGCGGCGGCCGGGGCGGTCGCCGGCGGCGCTGTCCCGGTGGTCGGCGCAGCGGCGTTCACCCTGCCCGTCTCGCTGGTGCGCCGCAGGCGACGCCGCCGCGGGGTGCGCCCCCGTTCGGGCGGCGACGGCGGGTAACGTCGCAGGCGTCATGGCCCGTCGACCCGCGAACCCGTCCGTGTTCACTCCGCCGCGGTTGCTGGTGCGCCGCGACACCGGACTGACCGCGTACGAGGCCGCGCTGTGGCGCGCAGGATTCGTCCGCGTCGCCGGCGCCGACGAGGCCGGTCGCGGCGCGTGCGCGGGCCCGCTCGTGGTGGCCGCCTGCGTGCTGCCGAAGGGCCGCCGCGGCGAGATCGACGGGCTCACCGATTCCAAGCTGGTCAGCGCGCCCGTCCGCGACCGGCTCTACGACGAGGTGGTGCGGCGGGCCGTCGCGTACTCGGTGGTGATCGTGCCTGCGGCCGAGATCGACGCGTACGGGCTGCACGTGGCGAACCTGGCCGGGATGCGCCGCGCCCTGTCGACGCTGACGCCGGACGCGGACTACGCGCTCACCGACGGGTTCCCGGTGCCGGGCGCGGGCGTGCCGTCCACCGCCGTCTGGAAGGGCGACGCGACCGTCGCCTGCATCTCGGCGGCATCGATCCTGGCCAAGGTCACCAGGGACCGGATCATGACCGAGCTGCACGAGCGGTTCCCGGAGTACGACTTCGCCAAGCACAAGGGATACGTGACCCCCGAGCACGCCGAGGCGCTGCGCCGGCACGGCCCGTGCGACGAGCACCGCCGCCGGTACGTGAACGTGCGCCGGGCGCTGCACGGCGACCCGGCCATGGGGGACAATGGGACAACCGTCGAGGCGGCCGTCGATCTGTCGACGCTGCAGACGGTGTGAGCGGACGTCGCGAGCGAAGGACAGGGCTGCTGTGAGCGCCGAGGACCTGGAGAACTACGAGACCGAGATGGAGCTGCAGCTCTATCGCGAGTACAAGGACATCGCTGCCCAGTTCAGCTACGTCGTCGAGACCGAGCGGCGCTTCTACCTGACCAACGAGGTCGAGTTGACCCCGCGCAACGCCGACGGCGAGGTGTACTTCGAGGTCGTCATGCGCGACGCCTGGGTCTGGGACATGTACCGGCCGGCCCGGTTCGTGAAGACGGTCCGGGTGCTGACGTTCAAGGACGTCAACATCGAGGAGCTGGACAAGCCCGACCTCGAGCTGCCCGGCGGCGGTGGCACCGGCGGCGGCTTCAACCGCTGACAGTTCCCGCCGCTCGTCCACAGCCCGGCCGGTTGTCCACAACCGACCGGTAACCCCGCCGTCGCGTCGCCCGACCCGGCCACAGTTGTCGGCATGTTGGTCAAGGACGCGGTCGGGCACTTCGGCGAGGACCTCGCGGCCCGGCATCTCGAGGCCGCCGGGCTGCAGCTGCTGTCCCGCAACTGGCGCTGCTCGGCCGGGGAGCTGGACATCGTCGCCCGCGACGGCGACGTGATCTGCTTCGTCGAGGTCAAGACGCGCTCGACGACGGCGTTCGGCGATCCGGTCGAGGCGATGACGCCGGCCAAGGTGAACCGCATCCACCGCCTCGCGCTGCGCTGGCTGGACGAGCACCGCGACTCGGTCCGCTGGGGCTCGCTGCGTTTCGACGTGGTGTCGGTGGTCCGGCTCGCGCCGGGCGGCCCGGTCGTGGAACACCTGAAGGGGGTGTTCTAGGTGGCACTCGCGACCACGCTCGGCGTCACTCTTACCGGGGTGCAGGGCCAGACCGTAGAGATCCAGGCGGACGTCGCCGCCGGAGTGCCCGGCCTGTCGTTCACCGGCCTGGCCGACACGTCCGTCGTGGAGTCCCGCGACCGGATGCGCGCGGCGATGGGTAACTCCGGGGTGGAGTGGCCCAACCGGAAGGTGACCCTGGCGCTGCTCCCGGCCGACGTGCGCAAGATCGGCTCGCGGTTCGACCTGGCGATGGCGGTCGCCGTGCTCGCCGCGGCCGAGGAGATCCCGGCGGCCGAACTCACCGACACGGTGTGGCTGGCCGAGCTCGGGCTGGACGGCCGGCTGCGGCCGATCCGCGGCGTGCTGCCCGCGATCGTCACCGCCCGCCGCGCCGGCGCCCGGCGGGTCGTCGTGGCGCAGGGCAACGCCGCGGAGGCGGCGCTGATCCCGGACGTCGAGGTGCGGGCCGCGGGGACACTGCGCGAGCTGGTGGCCTGGCTGCGCAACCAGGACGACCCGCCTCCACTGGCCCGGTCGACGGGCGAGGTGCCCGAGCCCGAGCGATACGCCGACCTGGCCGACGTCGCGGGCCAGACGGCGGCCAAGCGGGCGCTGGAGGTGGCCGCGGCGGGCGGGCATCACCTGTACCTGGTCGGCCCGCCCGGTGCGGGCAAGACCATGCTCGCCGAGCGGCTGCCCGGCCTGTTGCCGCCGTTGGACGACGACGCGGCGCTCGAGGTCACTGCGGTGCACTCCGTGGCCGGCCGGTTGCTCGACCGCGCGCGGTTGATCCGCCGGCCGCCGTTGCAGGCGCCGCACCACACGGCCACGGTGCCGGCCCTGGTCGGCGGCGGGACGAACCTCGCGCGGCCGGGCGCGATCTCGCTCGCGCACCAGGGGATCTTGTTCCTGGACGAGGCGGCCGAGTTCCGTCCCGCGGCGCTCGAGGCGCTGCGGCAACCGCTGGAGAGCGGGGTCGTGGTGCTGCACCGCGGCGGCGGGGCGGTGAGCTACCCGGCGAGGTTCCTGCTGGTGCTGGCGGCGAACCCGTGCCCGTGTGGCAGCCGGGCGCGGGACTGCACCTGCGCGCCGCAGGCACGTCGCCGGTACCAGCAGCGGCTGTCCGGGCCGCTGCTCGACCGGGTCGACGTCCGGGTCCAGGTCGAACCGGTGCCGCACGCCGACCTGCTCGGCGACGCCGTCCAGCGCGAGAGCACGGCCACGGTGGCCGAACGGGTGCGGCAGGCGCGGGCGGCCGCGACCGCGCGCTGGGCCGGCACGAGTTGGCGGGTGAACGCGGACGTGCCCGGCGCGAAGCTGCGCGCCGCGCCGTGGGCGTTGCCGCACCGCGTCCTCGCGCCGGCGCAGGCCAGCCTCGAGCAGGGGCGGCTCAGCGCCCGCGGCTTCGACCGCGTGCTCCGGCTGGCCTGGACGGTCGCCGACCTGGCCGGGCACACCGTCCCCGAACCGGTCGACGTGGTCGAGGCGCTGTACTTCCGCACCGGCCAGGTGGAGACATGGGCGGCCTGACGGGCAGCGGGCCGGCGCCCGGCGACGGCGTCGACCCGGAGGTGCTCTGGGCGCGCGCGTACCTGAGCCGGGTGAGCGAGCCGGCGAACATCCCGGTCTGGGGCTTCGTGCGGGACGTCGGCCCGGTCGAGGCGGTCGAGGCG
>DASRSS010000042.1:0-7978 GCA_035656335.1 Jatrophihabitantaceae bacterium
TGCTGCAGGACTCCAGCGCCACGCTGCTCGGCAAGCTGATCGAGCTCAACCTGGTCGCGCCGATGCTCGTGTCTCAGCTGGCCAACGCGGTGATGCAGAACCAGGACGGTGGCGGCGTGATCGTCAACGTCAGCAGCGTGAGCGGCCACCGTCCGTCGCCGGGCACGGCCGCGTACGGCGCCGCCAAGGCCGGTCTGGACAGCCTCACGCAGTCGCTGGCCGTCGAGTGGGCGCCGAAGGTGCGGGTCAACTCGGTGATCTGCGGGATGGTGCGCACCGAGCTCGCGCACGTGCACTACGGGGACGAGCAGGGCATCGCCGCGGTCGGCCGCACCGTCCCGCTCGGACGGCTCGCGGACCCGGCGGAGATCGGCAACTGCGTCGCGTTCCTCGCCTCGCCGCTCGCGTCCTACGTGACCGGCGGTGTGCTGGTCGCGCACGGTGGCGGCGAGGTGCCGGCCTTCCTCGCCGCGGCCAACGTCGAGGGGCGCGACCGCGCCGACGAGAAGGAGAACGCATGACGGGTATCTGCGACGGACGTGTCGTGATCGTGACCGGCGCCGGCCGGGGTATCGGCCGGGCGCACGCGCTGGCCTTCGCCGCCGAGGGCGCCGCGGTCGTGGTCAACGACTACGGCGTCTCGATCAACGGCGAGCAGGCGACGTCCGAACCCGCACAGCAGGTGGTGGACGAGATCGTCGCGGCCGGCGGCAAGGCAATCGCGAACGCCGACGACGTCGCCGACTGGGCGGGCGCGGAACGCCTGGTCAACACCGCGCTGGAGGGCTTCGGGCGGCTGGACGTGCTGGTCAACAACGCCGGCTTCCTGCGCGATCGGATGCTGGCGAACCTGTCCGAGGACGAGTGGGACGCGGTCATCCGCGTGCACCTCAAGGGCCACTTCGCGCCGATGCGGCACGCGGTCGCGCACTGGCGCGCGGAGTCCAAGGCCGGCCGCCAGCCGGACTCGCGAGTGATCAACACCAGCTCGGGAGCCGGGCTGATGGGCAGTGTGGGCCAGGGCAACTACTCGGCCGCGAAGGCGGGCATCGCGGCGCTGTCGATCGTCGCCGCGGCCGAGTTCGCCCGCTACGGCGTGACCGTCAACGCGATCGCCCCGGCCGCGCGGACGCGCATGACCGAGGCCGCGTTCGCCGAGACGATGGCCAAGCCCGAGGACGGCTTCGACGCGATGGCGCCGGAGAACGTCTCGCCGCTGGTCGTCTGGCTGGGATCGGCGCAGTCGGCCGGGGTGACCGGGCGCGTGTTCGAGGTCGAGGGCGGCAAGGTCTCCGTCGCGGACGGCTGGCAGCACGGCCCGTACACGGACAAGGGCGCGCGCTGGGAGCCGAGCGAACTCGGCTCGGTCGTGACCGAACTGCTCGCCAAGGCTCCTGTACCCGCCCCCGTCTACGGCGCGTGAAACCAGAGCCGATCAGATCCCGACCGGTGTATATTGTGGTGTATGCAGCGCACCAACCTGTACCTGGACGAGCGGCAGACCGCGGCGCTCGACCAGATCTCCCGCGCGCAGGGAATCTCGCGGGCTGAGGTCGTCCGTCGCGTGATCGATCGCAGCCTCGCATCCGAACCGGCGGACCTCGACGGCGATCTTGCCGCCATCGAGTCCTCGTTCGGCGTGCTCGCCGACCTCGACCTGCCGACGCGGGGACCGGACGCGCGGGCCGCACATCTCGAGGAGATCCGGCGCCGGTGATTCTCGTCGACAGCGACGTCCTCATCGCGCATCTGCGAGGGGTCGACGCCGCGCGCGAGTGGCTGTTGCGGGCGCGTCGCGAAACCGGTCGTCTGGCCACCAGTGCCGTTTGCGTCGGCGAGGTCGCCGGCGGCATGCGTTCCGGCGAACGGCGTGAGGTCACCCGCTTGCTGGCGAGCCTGGAGATCTTCGCGGTGACCAGCCACGCCGGGTGGCGGGCGGCGGAGTTCATGCGCCGCCACCGCCGCTCGCACGCCGCAATCGGCGTGGCCGACTACCTGATCGCGGCGACAGCCGACACCGAGGGTTTGGAGTTGGCGACCCTCAACGTCAAGCACTTCCCGATGTTCCCCGGTCTACGTGCCCCGTTCTCGGTGCCGCGCGCCTGACCTGCTGCGCTACTTCTCGACGCGCTTCTTCAGGTCTCGCATCGAGTTCTTCAGCGACTGGTCGCGGATCAGCTTCTTCATCGGGCCAGGGACGAAGAAGCCGGTCTCGGTGACGATGTCGATGGCGACCTCGGTCGAGCCGTCCTCGGTGGGGGAGAACTGGTAGCGGCCGGTGCACTCCTTGAGGTCGCCGCCGACGTAATCCCAGCCCATCTTGGCGTTCTCGAGGTCGTAGAAGTACTTGACCGTGTACCGGATCTTCTTGATCTTCGCGTCCACGTAGAACTCGACCAGCGTGCCGCGGCCGGCGTCGTCGCGCTCCTTGACGGTGCACTCGAGCATGCCGGACTGCCACTCGGTGTAATGGTCGAAGTCGGTCAGCGCCGTGACGATCTCGTCCTGCGACGCCTTGACGACGTCCTTGTACACGTCCGTATCCGCACTCACGTTGTCAGATCCTCTCGAGAATGGTGCCGGTCGACAACGCGCCGCCAGCACACATGGTGATGAGCGCGGTCGCGCCGTCGCGCCGCTCCAGTTCGTGCAGCGCGGTGGTGATCAGCCGCGCGCCGGTCGAGCCGACGGGGTGGCCGATTGCGATCGCGCCGCCGTTCACGTTCAGCTTGTCCGGGTCGGCGCCGTGCACCTGCAGCCACGACATAGCGACGGACGCGAACGCCTCGTTCACCTCGAACAGGTCGAAGTCGCCGATCTTCATGCCGCTGCGCTCGAGCAGCCGATCGGTCGCCTGCACCGGACCGTCCAGGTGGTAGTACGGCTCGGCACCGACGAGCACCTGCGTGACGATCCGGGCGCGCGGCGTGAGGCCGAGCGACCGCGCGCGCGCCTCGTCCATGATCACGACCGCGGCAGCGCCGTCGGAGATCTGCGAGCTGGTGCCCGCCGTGTGCAACCCGTCCGCCAGCATCGGCTTGAGTGCGGCCAGGCCCTCGGCGGTGGTGTCGCGCAGGCCCTGGTCGCGGGAGACCGTGCGCATCTCGCCGGTGGGCTTGCCCTCATCGTCCAGCACCGGTGCCTCGACGGGCGTGACCTCGCGGTCGAAGCGGCCCTCGTCCCACGCCCGCTTCGCGTTCTGCTGCGAGCGCAGCCCGAAGGCGTCCAGCTCCTCGCGGGTCAGGCCGCGCCGCTCGGCGATGCGCTCGGCGGCGAGGAACTGGTTGGGCAGGTCGATGTCCCAGGTGTCCGCCTTGGGCTTGCCCGTCGTCCCGACATTCGCGCCGAGCGGGACGCGGCTCATCGCCTCGACGCCGCACGCGATGCCGATGTCGATCGCGCCCGCGGCGATCAGCCCGGCGATCAGGTGGTTGGCCTGCTGCGCCGAGCCGCACTGGCAGTCGACGGTCATCGCGCCGGTCTGCCAGGGCAGCCCCGCGTGCAGCCACGCGCCGCGGGTGACGTTGTTGGACTGCTCGCCGGCCTGTGTCACGCAGCCGCCGGCGACCTGCTCGACGAGCAGCGGGTCGATTCCGGTCCGCGCGACCGCGGCGAGCTGCGCCGCGCCGAGCACCTCCGTCGCGTGCAGGCCGGAGAGCCAGCCGCCGCGCTTGCCGATGGGGGTGCGGACCGCCTCGACGATCACCGGACTACCCACTGCTGGTCCTCTCGCTCGGTGGTCCCAAAGTAGAACACGTTCCTGCCGCGGTGCAAGATCTTCGATCCGCCTCTTCACTTCGCTGCGCGGCGTGTGTTTCAATGCAACTAGAACGTGTTATACATGATTTCCCGGTTCCGAGCAGGCGCAGGAGGCTCCCGTGGCGACGCCCAACCTTCCTGAGGGTTTCGACATCAACGACCCTAACCTCATGCTGCAGCGCATCCCGCGCGAGGAGTTCGCCGAACTGCGCCGCACGGCTCCCGTCTGGTGGCAGTCGCAGCCGCGCAAGCGGGACGGCTTCGAGGACGACGGGCACTGGGTGGTCACACGGCACGCCGACGTCAAAGAGGTCTCGCGAGACAGCGAGCTGTTCTCGTCCTACGAGAACACGGCGATCATCCGGTTCGCGCCGGACATCACCCGCGAGCAGATCGAGATGCAGCGGGTGATCCTGCTGAACATGGACGCGCCGCAGCACACGCGCATGCGCGGGATCATCTCCAAGGGCTTCACGCCGCGCGCGGTGAACGGGTTGCGCGACGCGCTGACCAAGCGGGCCGAGCAGATCGTCACGGACGCCTCGCTCGCCGGCGCGGGAGACTTCGTCCGGGACGTCGCGTGCGAGCTGCCGCTGCAGGCGATCGCCGAGCTGCTCGGCGTGCCGCAGGAGGACCGCGGCAAGATCTTCGAATGGTCGAACCAGATGATCTCGTACGACGACCCCGAGGTCGAAGGCGACGGCGAGCAGGCCTCGTTCGAGCTGCTGAGCTACTTCATGCAGGTGGCCGAGGAGCGCAAGGAGTGCCCGCGCGACGACATCGTCACCAAGCTGGTGACCGCGGACATCGACGGCAACGAGCTGACCAGCGACGAGTTCGGCTTCTTCACGCTGGTGCTGGCGGTCGCCGGCAACGAGACCACCCGCAACGCGATCACGCACGGCATCATGGCGTTCGCCGCGCACCCGGACCAGTGGGAGCTGTACAAGGCCGAGCGCCCCGAGACCACGGCCGACGAGATCGTGCGCTGGGCGACGCCGGTCGTGTCCTTCCAGCGCACCGCGACCCGGGACACCGTGCTCGGCGGCCAGCAGATCAAGAAGGGCGACCGCGTCGGCATGTACTACGCGTCCGCCAACTTCGACGAGGACGTGTTCGACGACCCGTACACGTTCAACATCAAGCGTGATCCGAATCCGCACCTCGGCTTCGGCGGCACCGGCGCGCACTACTGCATCGGCGCGAACCTGGCGCGCATGGAGATCAACCTGATGTTCAACGCGATCGCCGACCACATGCCGGACCTGAAGCTGACCGGCGAGCCGGACCGGCTCAAGTCCGCGTGGCTGAACGGGATCAAGGCCCTGCCCGCCGACTACGGCAAGTGCCCGGTCGCGCACTGACTCACGACGCGGCCGACCGCACGAGTTGATCCAGAGCGACGAGCGCGGCCGACGGCGCCAGCCCGAGTTCTGCCACGGCCGCCATCGCCCGGGTCACCGTCTCGCGCGCCTGGGCCATCCGGCCGGCGTCGATCAGTAGCCGGCCCAGCCGGACGTAGCCCGCCTCGTCCAGCGGATCGGCGTCCACGCAGTCGCGGGCGTACTTGACGGCACCGGCCAGGTCGTCGCGCTCGACCGCGTCGTCGATCAACAGCTCGAGCAGGCCGAGGTAGCGCAGCCGCGTGCGCTCGCGGGCGGCAGCGGCCCACTCCGAATACCGGTCGGACGCCAGCAGTTCGCCCGCGTACAACGCCACCGCCTCCCGAGCGCTGCGGACACTGTCGGGGTCGCCCCGGTGTGACAGCGCGGCGCGCGCGAGTTCGGTGAAGCGCTGCGCGTCGACCGCAACGTCCTCGGCGAAGGTGACCACCGCTCCGTCGCGACGGACCAGTGGCCCGTACCTGGTGCGCAGCCGCGACATGACCGTGCGCAGCCGCGTGCTGCCGCGCGGCGGCGGGGTGTCCGGCCACAGCGCGTCGGCGAGTTGCTCGATGTGCACCGAGCCGCCCGCCGCGACGAGCAGGTGCAGCATCCGCCCCGGCGTGTCCATCGCGACGCGAGTCTCCACGCCGTCCCGCACCACCGTCAGCGGGCCGAATGCGCGCAGCGCCGCGGTGCCGGGCACCGGCTCGTCCGGCTGGACGTGCTCGTCCGCCTGGACGTGCTCGTCCGCCTGGACGTGCTCAGGCATCGGGGCCGCTGCGCCCGGTTCGAGCGCCGCTGCCAGCAACGCCGCGGCCCGGGCCCGCCACGGTTCGGCGCCGACCGTGCCGAACGCGTCCCGCGCCGCGGTCAGGTGCGAGGCGGCCTGCACCGCGCGTTGGCGCTCGAGCAGCCACTCGCCCCAGCACAGCTGCGTGCGCGCGCGTTCGAACGCTGACGTCGACCGGTCGTGGAAGCTCATCGCCTCGGCGAACAACGTTTCGGCGCGTGCGTCGTCGTCGGCGAGCAGCGCACCGACCCGCGTGGCGGCCGCGTGTTCCCACGGCCCCTCCCGGTCGAGCCCGTCCAGCATCGCGGCATGGGCGGCGCGTGCTTCGTCGTGCGCGCCGCTGCGCCAGAGCGCCTCGATCTCGTCGCCGCGCCAGTGCAGCGTGCCGGACACGGTCGGCAGGTTGTCCAGCTCGGCACGCACCTGCGCGAAGAATTCGGCGGCGGCCCGCCAGGAACCAGCGCCGAGCTCGACGAGCCCGAGAGCCAGGTACGCGGTGGACGAGAACGTGTACACGCCGGTCGCGTCGATCAGTTCCAGCGCCTGCCCGACGTGCTCGCGAGCGGCGTCCGCCTCGCCGCGAACCGCGAGCACGAGGCCGAGGCACACGCGCGCATAGAGCTCCAACGGCTGCTGGTGCTGGCTGCGGGCCAGGGCGAGGGCCTCGGTGCCCGCCATCTCCATCACGTCGAAGTCGGCCGTGAAGTATGCGGTGTTCGCCAGCAGGCACAGCACCAGCGGAAGCAGCCCGCTGGCGCCCACACCGCGCACCGCGGCCGTGTACTGCCGGCACAGGGCGAGCGCGTCGGCGTAGTTCTCCAGGCCGGCCAGGCCGACCACCACGTGCTGGAGCAGGTGCACGACCTCGTGCGGTGAGCCGCCGAGCCGGATCACGTCCGCGCTGCGCTGCAGGTAGCGGCGTCCGAGTGCGGGCTGGCCGGTGTAGTTGTACGCGATCCCGAGAACCGTCGCGGCGCGCGCCCGGATCACCGGGTCGGTCTGCGCCAGTTCGTGGGCGCGCTGCGCGATCTGCAGGGTCTGCGGATCGCGGCAGTACAGCGCGAGGATCGCCGCGTCGAGCAGCAGCCGCGCGGCGAGGACGGTACCGTCCGGGTCGGTGTCCGCGAGCCGGTCCGCCTCGGCCCGTAGGCCCGCGAGCGTCGCCGGTCCGTCGCCGGTGTGGACGGCTACCCGGGCACGCAGGCAGAGCACATCCACCCGCGCGGCAGCATCGCCGGCGAGTTCGAGTGCCTCGGCCAACAGGCCCGCGGCACGCGTCCCGTCACCGGACAGCAGCGCCGATTCGGCCGCCGCGCACAGCGCAGCCGACGTAGCGGCCAACGCGATCCTCCCCCGAAATGCGCCGCCGGCCAGCTGTTGGACCTCGACGCCGTGAGCAGAGGATAAGCAGTACCCGGCCGGTTCGCGCGCTGGTTCGATCTAGCTCACTACGAATCGGCCGAATGGGCGCGGCGGTCCAGCGCGAGGAGAGCTGCCGAGGGCGGAAGGCCCAGTTCGTCGGCAGCCGCCTTGGCCCGCGCGACGACCTTGCGCGCCTGGCCGGCCTGGCCGGCGTCGAGCAACAGCCGGCCCAGTCGCAGATAGCCGTCCTCGTCCAGCGGGGCGGCATCGACCGCTTCCCGCGCGTAGCCGATCGCGGTCCGCAGCTCGTCGCGTTCGATCGCGTCGTCGATCAGCAGCTCCAGCAACGCCAGGTAGCGCTGCCGCAGCCGCTCGCGCGCGGACACCGTCCAGTCCGAGTAGCGGTCCAGCGGCAACAGCTCGCCGTGGTACAGGCGGACGGCCTCGCGCGCGGCCGCGGCGCTCGCGGCGTCGCGCGTGCCGCTGAGCGCGTCGCGGGCGAGTTCGGCGAAGCGCTGCACGTCGACGCTCACGCCGTCCGCCCAGCGGATCACCGAGCCGTCGCGCACCAGCACCGGCCCGTACCGCGCGCGGGTGCGCGACAGCACGGTGCGCAGCCGGGGCGCCCCCTGGTCGGCAGGCGCGTCCGGCCAGAGCTCGTCGATCAACTGCTCCACGTGCA
>DASRSS010000043.1:0-9993 GCA_035656335.1 Jatrophihabitantaceae bacterium
GAGGAGCTGATCGAGTTGCAGCCGCGGAGCATCCGGAAAGGACACCTCCGAGGGCGGGCCCTCGTCGCCGGACGCGCTGTCCCCCGCTCCGTGCATCGCCAGTCCTCCACCAGCCCCCCGACGGTCACCAAGGCGTGCGGCCAGTGCTGATCCCGATGCATCCGCCGCGGGCAACTCGTGTGCAAGCGTACCTGCGTCTCGCACAGTCGGGCATCATCCGCTTGGACGATGACCGGGACCAAATCCCCAGAAGTCGAGGCTCTGGTCCCTGGTCTGCGCCGGGCCACCCGGCTGCACTGAAGTCATGACGAACGCAGCATCAATTCCATCCACCGGGCAACCGGTCCTCGTCGGAATCGACGGCTCGGCGGCCGGGGCAAGTGCCCTCATGTGGGCGGCCGACGAGGCTCGTCGCCGCGGCACCGGGCTGCTCATCGCGCACGCCGGTGACGTGACCACACCGCCCGCGCGCGGCGCGAGCGCGGACGTCGACGGGTTCGGGCGGCAACTGCTCGCCGACGCGATCGCGAGCCTCGCCGAGGACTTCCCCGGCCTGGACGTCACCACCACCCTGCGGGATCTGCCTGCCGCACCGCTGCTCGTCGAGCTCAGCGCCGGCGCAGGACTACTGGTGGCAGGTACCCGGGGCCGCAACCGCCTGACCGGGCTTCTGCTGGGATCGGTCAGCCAGCACGTCGCGGGCCACGCCCACTGCCCGGTCGTCCTCGTCAGCGAGCGCACCGCGGCGGCGAACCCCGGCGGCGACGTGGTCGCAGGCGTTTCGGGCAGCGCCGCCGGGCGGGCCGCGCTGCGGCTCGCCTGCGCCGAGGCCGCGCTGCGCGATGTGGCAGTTCGCGCGGTGCGTTCGCTGGCCGAGACCGAGTACATGATCGAGCCGTACGCAGTGCTCGACGCCGAGACGTGGCGACTGAGTCAGCAGGCACTGCTGGACGAATGCGTCGCCGAAGCCAGCGAGGACTACCCGACCGTTCCGATCAAAGCGCAGCTTGTCGACACGCCGGCGCATCTTGCGTTGGTCGACGCGGCGCGCGGCGCCGCCCTTCTCGTGGTCGGCTGCCGGCGGCCCGAGGCGACCTACCTGTCCCGCGTCGGGCCGGTGGCGTCGTGGTTGATGCACGAGTCACCCGTCCCTATCGCGTTGGCAGGTCAAACGCTGCGGGCCGCGCCCTAGTCAGATCTCCAGCAGCACGGCCGAGAGCGGGCGGCGGCGCGTCGGCGGCGTCGGCGGCGCGTGTCCGACCCGCAGCAAGACGTGCGGCCACATGTCCAATCCCAAGCCGGCGCGCAGCTCCGCGCGCAGACTCGGCACCTCGACGACCTGGGTGAACGGGCTCGCCGCGTAGCCCGCGCGCGCAATCTCCAGCAGCACACGTTCGAGCGCCTGGCCCGTCGACAGCCAGCCGCGCACGTCGTCGGCGACGTTGCCGACGAGCAGCAGGCACTGCTCACTCGTCGAGTGCGTCAGGGCCGGCAGCCAGCCGACACCGCTCGAGTCGAACTCGCGCAACGGCAGCTCGTCCGGCGAGTCGGCATCGTGGCGCGGCACGCTCATCGCCTGCACACCGTCGTCACGCGTCGGGTCGTCGGTCATCCAGGCGTCGAGTTCGGCACGATAGGCCGCATCGGCGTTCTCGATCGCGAGCGCCCTGCGGCTCAGCTCCGCGACTGTGCGCCGCTGGTCCGCGGCACGGATCAGGACCAATTCGCTCCGCTCCGCTGCCGCCGCGCGCACCAGACATTCCAGCAGCTCGGCCGGAAGCGTCTCCGTCGTGAACTCGCGGCGGTTGGTGCGCCGGGTCTCGATCGCTTCGTCGAGGAACGCCAGCGGGCTGCCCCGCACGCCCCAGCGAGGACGGATCTCGACGCGCGCCAGCAGGTCCGGTTGCGCCGGGTCGGGCAGCAGCGTCGTTCGCGATTCGCATCCCGTCGCGGCAAGGGCCACCCGGGCGTTGAACAGCGCGCAACCACAGCTGATCACCAGTTGGCGACCGGTGGGATCGAGCGCGGGCAGCCCGCGGTCGCGGTCAGCTCGCAGCTCGAGCGAGTCGTCCCGCAGTGCGAGTCGCCACGGCTGCGTGTTGTGGACCGACGGAGCGAGCACCGCCCGGCCGGCGGCACGGCGCAGCATCTGTCGGTGCGTCAGATTCCGCGTGGCACTCATCTTCTGAGCATCGCCACGGCGACCGCGGCCGACCAGGGACGAAGGCCCCGCAACCGCTGCAGCGGCCGACTCGGCGCGGCGACCTTCGGCCCTGGCCGGACGGCGCCAGAACCGGCGACGCTGGCGGCGGAACGGGAGCTGATCGAGTTGGTAGACGAACACCCTGCGCGCCGGCGGTCCCGCCGGGTGCCGGACGTCGATGCGGATCCGGCGTGGACGGTCCGGGTGGGCACCCCGGTCCCGCTGCGAGAACGGATCGCGGAGACGATCTGCACGCTCGCGGCAGGTGGCGTGGGCACCCGCGGTTCGGTCGAAGAGAAGCGGTCCGGCTCCACTCCCCTGGTGCTCGCCGACGGCGTGTACGAGGACGCGTCCGGCGGGCTGCTGCCAGGACCGAGCTGGACCGGCGTCGTGATCGACCCGCCACCGGCGGCCGACGAGCGGCTGCTCGATCTGCGCACGGGCGTGCTCGCGCGAACCGAGCGAGGGGGCGACGGCCCGCCGCTGCGCACGTTGCGGTTCGCGAGCATCACCCGTCCCGGCGTGGTCGCGATGCGCGCCGAGGCCGGCGCAGCGCGGCTGCGTGCCGGCCCGGCGCTGCTGTCGCCGGCGGCCGCACCCTCGTCCACCGGTAACCTCTGCGGACTGCGCTGGGCACGCGTCACAGCCAAGTCCGGCGGCGGGATCGGGGCCGTTGCCGGCCAGCGGATCGGACGCGATCACACGCTGCGGATCGTCGAACGCGTCGCCGGTTACGTCGCCGACCCGGTACGGCAGCCCCGGCTGGGACCAGCGGCCCGCGCCACGCGATCCGCGATCGCCGCCGGCTTCGAGACGCTGCTGCGCGAACAGCAGGCCGCGTGGCAGGCCCGCTGGGATTCGGTCGGCATCGATCTGCCCGCCGACCCGGACACCCAACTGGCCGTGCGCTACTCGCTGTTCCAGCTGTGGTCGAACGTCAACCGGCGCGGCGAAGCGGCGGTGGGCGCTCGCGGGCTGTCCGGCGCGGGATACGGAGGCCACGTGTTCTGGGACGCCGACGTGTTCGTCCTGCCCGCGATGGTCACCATCGACCCGCGGGCAGCCCTCGCGATGCTGCGCTACCGACTGCGGCGACTGCCGGCTGCACTCGCCAGGGCGACGGCCGAGGGACGCGCCGGCGCGCGGTTTCCGTGGGAGTCGGCGGCGACCGGTGCGGACGTCACCCCGAGCAGCGGACCGCTGGGCGGGTCGACCGTGCCGATCCTGACGGGCACGCAGGAGGAACACATCACGGCGGACGTCGCGTGGGCCGCCGAGCGCTTCCTGTCGTGGACTCGGGGTTCGGCAGCGCGCCAGGAACTCGCGCCACTGCTCGTCGAGACCGCGCGCTACTGGTCGTCGCGCTGCCGCGCCGACAGCTCGGGACGCGCCCACGTCGACACCGTCATCGGGCCCGACGAATACCACGAAGCTGTGGACGACAACGCGTACACGAACGTCATGGCGCGGTGGAACCTGCGCGCCGGAGCCGCTGCCGCCGAGCGGCTGAGCACGGATCGCGCCGGGCGAACCGGCACGGACGTCGCCGCGTGGCGCGAGCTGGCCGATCGCATCGTCGACGGCTACGACCGGCAGACCGGCCGGTACGAGCAGTTCGCGGGGTACTTCGGCCTGGAGCCGTTGCTGATAGCGGACGTGACGACGCCACCGGTTGCCGCCGACCTGCTGCTGGGCCGCGACCGCATCGCCCACTCGCAGGTGATCAAGCAGCCGGACGTGCTGATGCTGCACCACCTGGTACCGGGCGAGGTCGAACCCGGATCGCTCGTGCCGAACCTGGACTTCTACCTGCCGCGAACCGCACACGGCTCGTCGCTGTCGCCCGCCGTGACCGCGACCCTGCTGGCCCGCGCCGGGCGTCCCGACGATGCGCTGGCGATGCTCGACATCGCGCTGCGGCTCGATCTGGAGGACACGACCGGCATGACGGCCGGCGGCCTGCACCTGGCGAACCTCGCCGGAATCTGGCAAGCCGTCCTCACCGGCTTCGCCGGCGTCTCCGTCGCCGGCGGTGTCCTCAGCGTCGACCCACGGCTGCCCGGCGCGTGGCCCGCGCTCGTGCTGCGGTTCCGCTGCCGGGGCCGCAGGATCGCGCTGTCGATCGCCGGCGAGCGGGTCCGGCTGCGCACGGACGGGCCGATCCGCGTCGCGCTGCCGGGCAGGCGGCCGCGGCGCGTCGACGAGGAGGTTTCGACATGAGCACCGTTCTCGCCGCGACCGCCCCGGGCGGACCGGGGCTCGCTGTCACGGACGTCGCCGAGTGGATGAGCGGTGTACTGAACGCCTCGGTGCTTCAGGTGGGCGCGAGCGGACGTCCCGACCAAGCACCTGACCCCGACCGCGTTCTCGCCGAGCTGGACGAGCCGCGCTCCGCGCTTGCGGTGATCCCGGCCACCGCACTGGACCAGCTCGCCTGGCCGGTAGTCCGGCGGGCGCGCAAGCCCGTCGTCATCGTCCCCGGCGCTCTGGTCGAGCACGGCCACTGGCAGCTGAAGCGCGCCCTGATCCCGCTCGACGGCACCGCAGAGTCGGCGGACGCGGTCACCGAGACCGTCGGGCTGCTGTCCGACGCGGGTGTCGAACTGCTGGTCCTGCACGTCTTCGACGCGGCCACCGTGCCCCGGTTCTGGGACCACCCCGGTCACGCCGACCGGGTTTGGCAGCACGAATTCCTCGCCCGCTTCTGCGACCGGCCAGGCGTGCGGATGCAATGGCGCAGCGGCACGCCCGGTGAGCACGTACTGGACGTGGCGGCCGCCGAGCACTCCGACCTGATCGCGCTCGGCTGGTCGCAGCGTCTGGACGCGGGTCACGCCCGGACCGTCCGGCGCACCGTGGAGCTCTCACCGGTGCCGGTGCTGTTGTTGCCCACACGTACCGGTCAGTGAGGACCTTTGCCTCTCGTGGCCAGGGACTCGGACGCGTTCGCTGGGTGCATGACCAGTTACCGCATCCGGATCGATCTGCGCTCGGCCCTCGCGCCGCCCCGATCCTGCCCCGGTTGCGCGAGCGGCAACCTCGAGCCGGTCCCGTCCGGGGACCGCAGCGAGTTCCACTGCCGATCATGCGGACGCACCTGGCGGGTCGAGCTGGGCCGGGTGTGCGCGACCGCCGACGGAACGAACCTGCCGCGATGCGCATCGGAATGATCGCGCCGCCCTGGGTTCCCGTCCCGCCGGTCGGGTACGGGGGAACCGAGGTGGTCGTCGACAACCTCGCCCGCGCGCTCAGCGCGCGGGGCCACGACGTGCGGCTGTTCACCGTCGGCGAGTCCCGCTGCCCGGTCCGGCGCGACTGGCTGTTCGCCCGCCCGCCCGACCCGATGGGCACCAGCATCGAGGAGGCCGCGCACGTGCTCGCCGCCTACGACGCGTTGGCGGACGTCGACGTCATTCACGACCACAGCGTGTTGGGTCCGCTCGTCGCGCCCGCGCACAGCCGGCACCGCACACCCGTTGTCAGCACGCATCACGGCCCGTTCACCGCCGTGAACCAGCGCATCTTTGCCAAGATCGCCGAGCGCGCCGCCGTGATCGCAATCTCGCACGACCAGGCCAGCCGGGCGGGACGGGTGCCCGTCAGTGCCGTGATCCATCACGGCATCGACCTCGACGCCTACCAGTTCGGTCCCGGCGACGGCGGCTACCTGCTCTTCCTCGGCCGGATGTCCCCGGACAAGGGCGTGCACCTCGCGGTACGGGCGGCACACGCCGCCGGTCGGCCGCTACGGCTGGCGAGCAAGATCCGAGAGCCGGCGGAGTGGGAGTATTTCGAGCGCACCGTGCGACCGCTGCTCGGCCCGAACGACGACCTCATGACCGAACCCGGCTTCGACCAGCAGCTGCGACTGCTGAGGCACGCGACGGCACTGCTCAACCCGATCTGCTGGCCGGAACCGTTCGGGCTCGTGATGGCCGAGTCGCTGGCGTGCGGCACGCCGGTGGTCGGGTTCGCCAGCGGTGCCGCGCCCGAGATCGTCGACGACGGGCGCACCGGCTTCCTCTGTGCCGACGAAGCGGCTCTGGTTGCGGCCGTCGACCGCGTGACTGAGCTGGACCGCCACGCGTGTCGTACCGCGGTCGAGGAGCGCTTCTCGATGGGACGGATGGCGTCCGAGCACGAAGCGTTGTACCGACGGGTGGTCCACCGACCGACCCGGGATACCGAGGTGAGCGCGTGTCCGAGCCGACACAGCCATGGGCATTTGATGACGAGCCTGCAGCGAAGTTCACCGCACCCGATGTCGTGACCCTCGTCGAGGGATCGACGTTCTGCGTCGGGGATGCGACGGGCGACATACACGCCGGCCGTGCGCACGGCCTGTTCGTGCGCGACACGCGCGTGCTCTCCGACCTCCGCCTCACGATCGACGACGTGACCCCGAGCCCGCTGACCGTGCTGCACAGCGACCCGTTCGCCGCGACCCACATCGCGCGGCTCGCTCCCGGTAGTGGCCAGCCGGAGAGCAGGACGCTGCTCGTCGTGCGTCGCCGTTACGTCGGCAACGGCATGCGTGAGGACATCAGCGTTCGCAACCTCGCGCTCCGGGCGGTTCAGTGCCACGTCCGGCTCGCCGTCGCCGCCGACTTCGCCGACCTGTTCGAGGTCAAGGAGGGACGGGCCCAGCCGGCGCCCGACGTGCGGAGCGTGCCGGGCGAGTCGGAACTGCGGCTCGCCCGGCGGCGCGGCAGCCGCACGCTGGGCGTGACCGTCAGCACTGCCGGGCGAGCGCAACTGTCGACCGACTCGCTGACCTGGATCGTGTCCCTGCCACCGCACGGCGAGTGGACCACGAGCGTCGAGGTCGTGCCCGAGGTCGATGGCACCCCGCTGCCGCTGCGCCATCCGCGCGGCAGCAGCGTCGAGCACACCGGTCCGGCCCGGCGGCTACGGGCCTGGCGAGCGCGCAGTCCCGAGGTCGACACGGCCGACCCGGGGCTGGCCGCGGTGCTCGCCCGCAGCGTCGAGGACCTCGGCGCACTGCGCATCTACGACCCTCAACACCCAGAGCGCGCGGTGGTCGCGGCCGGCGCGCCCTGGTTCATGGCACTCTTCGGGCGCGACTCGCTGCTCACGTCGTGGATGCTGCTGCCGCTGGACGCCAGTCTCGCCGTCGGCACCATGCAGACGCTCGCCGAGCACCAGGGCGCACGCGTGGACGCCGCGTCCGAGGAGGAGCCCGGCCGGATCCTGCACGAAATCCGGTTCGGGCCGTCCAGTGACTTCGCACTCGGTGGCCGCACGGTGTACTACGGCACGGCCGACGCCACCCCGCTGTTCGTGATGCTGCTCGGCGAACTTCAGCGCTGGGGCAGCGACCCGGACGCCGTCGCCGCGCTCCTTCCGCACGCCGACCGGGCTCTGGAGTGGATCGAGAACTACGGCGACGCGGACGGCGACGGCTTCGTCGAGTACCGGCGCAAGACACCTGCCGGCCTGGCCAACCAGGGTTGGAAGGACTCCTGGGACGGCATCACGTTCGCCGACGGCCGGGTCGCGGAGGCGCCGATCGCGCTCGCCGAGGTGCAGGCGTACTGCTATGCGGCCTTCCGCGCCCGCGCACACTTCGCGGCGAACTCCGGCGACCAGGAAGGACAGCGGCACTGGCTGGATCGCGCGGCCACGCTCAAACGCACGTTCAACGAGTCGTTCTGGTTGCCCGATCGGGGCTGGTTCGCGCTCGGTCTGGACGCGGACAAGCGCCCGATCGACGCACTGACCTCCAACATCGGGCATTGCCTGTGGACCGGGATCGTCGACGCCGACAAGGCCGCGTCCGTCGCCGACCGACTGCTGTCCCCTGCGATGTTCACCGGCTGGGGCATCCGCACGCTGGCGTCGAACATGGCCGCCTACAACCCGATCAGCTATCACAACGGATCGGTGTGGCCGCACGACAACGCGCTGTGCGCGGCAGGTCTGATGCGCTACGGCTTCGTCCAGCAGGCACAGCGGGTGATCACCGGTCTCCTGGACGCGGCGGCACACTTCAACCACCGGCTGCCCGAGCTGTTCTGCGGATTCGGCGCCGACGAGTTCGCGGCGCCCGTGACGTACCCCACGTCCTGCTCTCCGCAGGCATGGGCGGCGGCGACTCCGTTCTCGCTGCTGCGCAGCCTGCTGCGGTTCGACCCGGAACTTCCCGCACACGAGCTCTGGTGCGCCCCCGCCGTTCCCGAGCGGTACCTGCCACTGCGCATCAGCGGGCTGCACGTCGCCGGCCTGGACGTCGATGTGGAGGTCAGCTCGCACGCGTGGCGGGTCGCCGGGCTCGCCGGCAGCGGCCTCGCGCTGGTGTCACCCGGCTGAGCGGTCGCTCGTCCGGTCGCGGTGCCAGCCGAGTTGAGCCAGCTGCTGCGCGCGCATCAGGTCGCCTGCGGCGACAACACCAACCGGCCGGCGGGACTCGTCGACCACCAACGCGATCCCACCGGCTGCGGGCAACCGCGGCGCGAGCTGGTCGAGGGGCGTATCGCGACCCACTACCAGCAACCGCTCGCCGCGGATGCGGGACAGATCGCGCAGCCGCACCTCCTGCCGCTGTCCGGCCGGCACGCGCTGCAGATCGCGCAACGTCATCAGCCCGCTCGCGGCGCCAGAGAAGTCGACCAGAACGAGCAGCGGCTGGGCCGCCTGCTCCGCGGTCAACTCGCGCAGGAGCTGACCGACGCTCCACCAGTCCGGCAGCGGGCTCCGGACCGGCGACATGACCTCCCCGGCCAGCACGCCGTGCAGCGCCGCGAGTCCGGCCGTGGAGCGTTCGACGGCCGCACCGCTGAGCACGATCCAGCCGACTAGCGCCAGCCACAGGCCGGCGACGCCGCCGGCGAGCACCTCGAAGAAACCCAGGACCATCAGGGCGACGCCGAGCCCGCGACCCGCCCGCGCCGCAGCGATGTCGGCGCGCTCGCGGTCGCGGTAGCGACGCCACAGAACCGCCCGCAGCAGTCGGCCGCCGTCCAGCGGAGCACCCGGCAGCAGGTTGAACACCGCGAGCAACACGTTGACCCCGGCCAGCCAGGCGAGCGCTGCTCCGACCAGCCCGGCACCGCCGACGCCCCACGCCGCCAGCGCGCTGATGCCGCCGACGAGCAGACTGGTCAACGGCCCCGCGGCGGCGACGCACGCGTCCGCGCGAGCGCTCGGCGGCTCGCTCTCGAGGGACGTCATGCCGCCGAGCATCCAGAGCGTGATTCCCTGCACGCGCATCCCGAAGTGGCGGGCGACAAGCGCGTGCGCCAGTTCGTGGGCGAGCAGCGTGACCAGAAAGATCCCGGCGGTGATCGACCCGGCGATCCAGTACGCGGCTAGGGCTCGATGGGGCTCGGCGGCGGGCAGGGCTGAATCGGCGAGGACGTATGCGAACAGCGCCAGCGTCGCCAGGGTGGACCAGTGCGCGGACACCGGAATGCCGGCCCACCGGCCGAGCGGCAGACCACGCCGGAACGGATCCTGTCTGCTCGGCGCGGGCTCCAACGACGTAGCGCTGTGCTGCGCAGGTCGCGTGTCCGTCATCGCCTACCCGCACGGGTGGTTATCGCCGACTGCAGCTGCCTGATGCGTTCGGACTCGGCGTGGTCGCGCTCGGCCTGCGCCGCCGCGCTGACGACATCGGCGTCGGGCCCGGGAAACACCAGCGCCTCGCGGTCGGTGTCCGTCCAACGGACCGTGTACGGCGGTTGTCCGTCCGTCCCCACTCCGATGATCGCGGCACGGCGGACAGGGCGTCCTTCGGAGTGGCTGTTGACGATCAACCAGTCGCCCACCTC
>DASRSS010000044.1:0-14704 GCA_035656335.1 Jatrophihabitantaceae bacterium
GTACCTGCGCGCGCTGACCGACGCCGGCCTTGCGGTGGACGAGGCGCTGGAGCTGATCGAGTTCCGGTTCGCGGTTACCGATGACCAGTTCACGTCCATCGCGAAGCTGCGCGCGGCGCGCCGGCTGTGGGGACGCGTCGCGGAGCTGTCCGGTGCCGCGCCGACGCTGCGCGGTCAGCGCCAGCACGCGGTGACGTCCGCGGCGATGATGACGCAGCGCGACCCGTGGGTGAACATGCTGCGCACGACCATCGCCTGCTTCGCGGCGGCGGTCGGGGGCGCGGACGCGATCACCGTGCTGCCGTTCGACAACGCGATCGGCCTGCCCGACGACTTCGCGCGCCGCATCGCCCGCAACACGCAGTCGGTGCTGCACGACGAGTCCTCACTGGGGCGCGTGCTCGATCCCGGCGGCGGCTCCTGGTACGTCGAGTCGCTCACGCAGCAGCTCGCCGAACGGGCCTGGTCGGCGTTCACCGCGATCGAGCGCTCCGGTGGTGCGCTGGCTTATGTGGACGGCGAGCTAGCGGACGCGCTCGCGCGCACGCGGGCGCAGCGCGACGAGCAGATCGCCTTGCGCCGTATGCCGATCACCGGGGTCAGCGAGTTCGCGTTCCTCGAGGAGCAGCCGGTGACCCGCGCGCCCTCGCCACGGCCAGCGAGCACCGGCCCGGTCGCCGCGCACCGGTACGCCGAGCAGTTCGAGGCGCTGCGCGATCGTGCGGACGCCGCCGCGAACCGTCCGACCTTGTTCCTCGCCGCGCTCGGCCCGGCCGCCGTTCACTCCCCCCGCGCCGGGTTCGCCGCGAACCTGTTCGCCGCGGGCGGCATCTGCTCGGTCACCGGAACCGGGACAGTGGACGAGCTCGCGCAGGCGTTCGCGGACAGCGGCTGCGCGCTCGCGTGCATCTGCTCGTCCGACAAGGTGTACGCCGAGTCCGCGGCCGAGGCGGCGCAGGCGCTGCGCGCGGCGGGCGCCGCGCAGGTCTGGCTCGCCGGCAAGGTTGAGATCCCCGGCGTGGACAAGACGATCTTCGCCGGCTGCGACGCCCTCGCCGCCCTGAACGCCGCGTTCGACGTCCTGGAGGTGACGGCATGAGCGCCATCCCCGACTTCAAAGACGCACTGTTGGCCCCCCAGCAGGCGGACACGCCGCAGGACTCCCTGCTACGGGGCCAACACGACGCCGCCGCGTGGGAGACGCCCGAGGGCATCACTGTCCCGCCGCTCTACACCGCCGCGGACCTCGACGGCATCGACTTCCTGGACACGTACCCGGGCATCGCGCCGTTCCTGCGCGGCCCGTACCCGACGATGTACGTCAACCAGCCGTGGACGATCCGGCAGTACGCGGGCTTCTCCACCGCGGCCGAGTCGAACGCGTTCTACCGCCGCAACCTGGCGATGGGGCAGAAGGGCCTGTCGATCGCGTTCGACCTGCCCACGCACCGCGGCTACGACAGCGACAACGAGCGGGTGATCGGCGACGTCGGCATGGCCGGCGTCGCGATCGACTCGATCTACGACATGCGCCAGCTGTTCGACGGCATCCCGCTCGATCGCATGAGCGTGTCCATGACCATGAACGGCGCCGTGCTGCCCGTCCTCGCGCTGTACGTCGTCGCGGCGGAGGAGCAGGGCGTCGCGCCCGAGCAGCTCACCGGGACCATCCAGAACGACATCCTCAAAGAGTTCATGGTCCGCAACACCTACATCTATCCGCCCGCGCCGAGCATGCGGATCATCTCGGACATCTTCGAGTACACGTCCGCGAAGATGCCGAAGTTCAACTCGATCTCGATCTCCGGCTACCACATCCAGGAGGCCGGGGCGACGGCCGATCTCGAGCTGGCGTACACGCTCGCGGACGGCGTCGAGTACATCCGCTCGGGCCTCGCCGCCGGCCTGGACGTGGACGCGTTCGCGCCGCGGCTGAGCTTCTTCTGGGCGATCGGCACCAACTTCTTCATGGAGGTCGCGAAGCTGCGCGCGGCCCGGCTGCTGTGGGCCAAGCTCGTCAAGCAGTTCGAGCCGAAGAACCCGAAGTCGCTGTCGCTGCGCACACACTCGCAGACGTCCGGCTGGTCGCTGACCGCGCAGGACGTGTTCAACAACGTGATCCGCACCTGCATCGAGGCGATGGCCGCGACGCAGGGCCACACCCAGTCACTGCACACGAACGCGCTGGACGAGGCCCTCGCGCTGCCGACCGACTTCTCGGCCCGCATCGCCCGCAACACGCAGCTGGTGCTACAGCAGGAGTCCGGGACGACGCGGGTGATCGACCCGTGGGGTGGCTCGTACTACGTCGAAAAGCTGACGCACGACCTCGCGCTGCGGGCCTGGGCGCACATCCAGGAGGTCGAGGCGGCCGGCGGCATGGCGAAGGCGATCGACGCCGGCCTGCCGAAGCTGCGCATCGAGGAGGCCGCCGCCCGTACGCAGGCCCGCATCGACTCCGGACGGCAGCCGCTGATCGGCGTGAACAAGTACCGCCTCGAGTCCGAGGAGGACGTGGACGTCCTCAAGATCGACAACTCGGCCGTCCGTGCTGAGCAGACCGAGAAGCTGCGCCGGCTGCGTGCCGAGCGCGACGAGTCCGCTACGCGGACGGCGCTCGATGCGCTGACGGACGCGGCGCGCGAGAAGCGTCCCGGCCTCGAGCACAACCTGCTGGCGCTGGCGATCGACGCGGCGCGCGCGAAGGCCACCGTCGGGGAGATCTCGGACGCGCTGGAGAAGGTCTACGGTCGGCACGCCGCGACGATCCGGACGATCTCCGGCGTGTACCGGGAGGAGGCTGGAGCCGTGAGCGCCATCGAGCAGGCCCGCGCGGCGACCGACGAGTTCGCGAAGGCCGAGGGACGCCGTCCGCGCATCCTGGTCGCCAAGATGGGTCAGGACGGTCACGACCGCGGCCAGAAGGTGATCGCGACCGCGTTCGCCGACCTCGGCTTCGACGTGGACGTCGGCCCGCTGTTCCAGACGCCCGCCGAGGTCGCGCGCCAGGCGGTCGAGGCGGACGTGCACGTGGTCGGCGTCAACTCCCTCGCCGCGGGGCACCTCACCCTGGTGCCCGCGCTGCGTGAGGAGCTGGAGCGCCAGGGCCGTCCGGACATCCTGATCGTGGTCGGCGGCGTGATCCCGCCGCGGGACTTCGACGAGCTGTACGCCGCGGGAGCGGCCGCGATCTTCCCGCCCGGGACCGTGATCGCGGAGTCGGCGCTCACGCTGCTGGCCAAGCTGAACGAGCGAGCGTCACAACTTTGACCCCGCAGCGGCTGTAAATGAGCGCGGATCACGACCACCACGGGGGCAAAGTGCGCGCGTTGGCCGAGGGGGTCCTAGCCGGGGAGCGGGCCGCGATCGCGCGGGCGATCACGCTCGTCGAGTCGCGCCGTCCCGATCACCGGGAGCAGGCGCAGCAGCTGCTCGCCGAGCTGCTTCCCCGGACGGGCCAGGCGATCCGGGTGGGTATCTCCGGCGTCCCGGGCGTCGGCAAGTCCACGTTCATCGACCAGCTGGGCGTGAACCTGATCGCGGACGGGCACCGGGTCGCGGTGCTCGCGGTCGACCCGTCCTCGTCGCGCACCGGCGGGTCGATCCTGGGCGACAAGACCCGGATGACCCGGCTCGCGGCGGACGACCATGCGTTCGTGCGTCCGTCCCCGAGCGCGGGAACGCTGGGCGGCGTCGCGAAGGCCACCCGCGAAACCATGCTGATCATGGAGGCGGCCGGCTACGACGTCGTGCTGATCGAGACCGTCGGCGTCGGGCAGTCCGAGTACGTCGTCGCGGACATGGTCGACACGTTCCTGTTCCTCACCCTCGCGCGGACCGGCGATCAGTTGCAGGGCATGAAGCGCGGCATCCTTGAGCTCGCCGACGTGATCGCCGTCAACAAGGCCGACGAGCAGCACGAGGACGAGTCGCAGCGCGCCGCCCGCGAGCTGTCCGGCGCGCTGCGCTTCCTGCGCGGGCCCGAGGAGGCCTGGCAGGCGCCGGTGATCACCTGCAGCGGACTGCACAACCTGAACCTGGACCGGGTCTGGAAGCACGTCGGCCGGCACCGCGACTGGCTCGCCGCGCACGGCGGGATGCAGGCCAAGCGGCAGGAGCAGCTCGTCGAGTGGACGCGCGCCCTCGTCCGCGATCGGCTACTGGCCCGGCTGGACGCGCCGGGCGTCCACGACGCGGTGACCGCGGCGGAGGCGGCGGTCCGGGCCGGCGAGCTGACGCCGGACCAGGCCGCCACCGAGATCCTGGCCGTATTTGACGCCCGCTGAATCCGCAACCGCCTTTTCCGACGCCATGACCGCTGTAGGCGGCTCAACCGGGCACCGTGTCGGAAAAGGCGGCAAGGGCCAGGCTGTAAAGTGAGCTTGACAGGCCTGGCGATGTAAAGCATCCTTGACAGTCGTGCGCAACGACGTGCGGGAACTGCGGCAGGCGGCCGGCTTGTCGCAGGCGGCGCTGGGGGAGTGCCTCGGCGTCTCGCGCCAGACGGTGATCGCCATCGAGACGGGCCGCTACGACCCGTCCTTGCCGCTGGCTATCGCGATCGCCCGTCACTTCGGGACGACCGTCGAGGAGATCTTCCATGTGGACTAAGGCGTTTCGCCGCGCGAGCGGTGGCCGCGGTGTGATCGCGACGTCCGTGGTCGTGCTGGCCGCGGCCGTCGCGTACCTGGTCATCGGGGTCGTACGCGGTGATGCGGCGCTGGCCGTCGGCGGACCGTTGATCATGCTCGGCTACCTCGCGATCCTGCTGGTCCTGCGCAACCGCAGCGAGCCCGCCGCGCTCCTGGGTGGCGCGCCCGCCGACGAGCGGCAGGCGCAGGTCATGCTCCGCGCGACGGGGTTCATGGGACACGTGCTCGCGGCCGTTCTCGTCGTCGGCGCGATGGTCTCGCTGGCGCTCGGCTCGCAGTACGCCGGCATGTTCTGCGACCTGTGCGCGGTCGGCGGTCTCTCGTTCGGTGCCGCGACCGTGTGGTTCTCGCGCCGCGGCTGAGGACCGGAAACCCCTATTCGGCAAGGAGATTGACAGTGCTCGAACTGGACGGCCTCGTCCGGCGCTTCGATACCACGATCGCATTGGACGGGCTGAGCTTCACCGTCCCGTCCGGCGAGGTCTTCGGCTTCCTCGGCCCGAACGGTGCGGGCAAATCGACCGCGATGCGGGCGATCCTGCAGCTCACCGCGCTCGACGCGGGCGAGGTCCGCTGGAACGAGCGGCCGTACGGCTTCGAGCTGTGCCGACGCATCGGCTACATGCCGGAGGAGCGCGGCCTCTACCCGAGCATGCGGGTCGCCGACCAGCTGCGGTACCTCGCCCGGCTGCACGGCCTGACGCGCGAGGCCGCCGGACGTGCCGCGGCGCGCTGGCTGCACCGGCTCGGCATCGCCGGGCGCGCCGAGGACAAGCTCGAGTCGCTGTCGCTGGGCAACCAGCAGCGGGTGCAGCTCGCGGCGGCCCTGGTGCACGATCCGGAACTGCTCGTGCTGGACGAGCCGTTCTCGGGGCTGGACCCGGTCGGCGTGGACGAGCTGGCCGACGTGCTCGCCGAGCGCGCTGCAGGCGGCGCCACCGTGGTGTTCTCCAGCCACCAGCTCGATCTCGTCGAGCACCTGTGCGACTCGGTCGCGATCATCGACCGGGGCCGGTGCGTGGCCGCGGGTTCGGTCCGCGATCTCGCGCGCGGTGGACGCCCGCGACTGGCCGTCGAGGTCCGCGGCGACACGACCGGCGGCTGGGCTGATGGCCTGCCGGGTGTGGCCGTCTCGGAGAACTCCGGCGGCCGGCTGCGGCTGACGCTGGAGCCGGGGGCCGACCCGCAGCGGGTGCTGGCCGCGGCGAGCGCGGCCGGAGCGGTCGAGCACTTCGCGTTCGAGACCCGCAAGCTCTCCGAGGTCTTCCGCGAAGCCGTGTCCCGTCCCGTCGGAGCGGAGGTGCGGCCGTGATCACGCCGAGCCAGGTGGTCCTCGTCGCCGAGCGCGAGGTGCGCGAACAGCTGCGCGGCAAGCCGGTGTGGATCTCCACCGCCATCACCCTGGTCGGCGTCGTGCTCGCGATCGTACTGCCGCACGTGTTCGCGTCCGGCACCACGACGTACGACGTCGCGGTCGTCGGCCAGGCCGACACGTCGGTGCGCGGCGCGATCACGCAGGCGGCACGCAATGCCGGTGCCCGGGCCGACATCCACGTCGTTCCCGACGCGACCGCGGCGAAGGCAGCACTGCGCGCGGGCGGATCGCGGCACGCTGACATCGCGCTCGATCCCACCGGTACGGGACGGGTCATCGTGGACCGCGCGATCACGCCCGGATCCACCGACCGCCGCGCGCTGGTCGCCGAGGGCATCGCGCGCACCGTCGCGGTGGCCAAGGCGATCGTCACCAGCGGAGTGACCCAAGCGCAGGCTCGGGCGCTGCTCGATCCGCAGCCGCTCGCGCTCGACCATCTGCGTCCCGCGCCGGCGAGCTCCGCGCACCGCGGCCTCGCGGTGGGCAGTTCGATCGTGTTCTTCGTCCTCGTGATCGGCTTCGGGACGGCGGTGCTGACCGGGGTCGTGCACGAGAAGTCGACGCGCGTCGTCGAGGTGATCCTGTCCTCGATGCGGCCGGTCAACCTGCTCGCCGGAAAGGTGGCCGGCGCGTCGCTGATCGTGATCGCCCAGGGCGCGCTGCTGGTCGCCGCCGCGCTGCTGGCCGCGAAGGCGGTGGGCTCGGACATCCTCGCGGGATCTGGCCTGGGTGCGATCGTCGCGTCCGGCGTGTGGATCGTGCTCGGCTTCGTGCTGTACGCCTGGCTGTTCGCCGCGCTGGGCTCGCTCGCCTCGCGCGTCGAGGACGCCCAGTCCATCGCGTTCCCGATGCAGATCCCTTTGTTCGTCGGCTATTTCGCGTCGTTCTCCGCGATCGGGGCGAGCGCGCCGAACACTCTCGTCACGGTGCTGGCGTACGTCCCGTTCACCGCGCCGATGGACATGTCGGTGCTGACCGCGACGGGCGCCGTCGCGTGGTGGGAGGTGGCCGTCTCGATGCTGATCACGCTCGCCACGATCGTGCTGGCCGCACGCGTCGCCGCGACGGTGTTCCAGCGCTCGATCCTGCGCATCGGTCAGCGGGTCAGGTTGCGGACGGTGCTCGGCAGGGACGCGGCCGCTGCGCGCTCCTGATGGGGCCGTGCTGATCAGGGGGCGAAGGTGGAGCTCGGGTCGGCCTCATCGCCGACCAGGGCGAGCACCTCGTCGCCCGGTTCGAGCGTCGTGTCGCCGCTGACGTGCAGCAGCCGGCCGTGGCGGCTGACCATGCTGATCCATACGTCCTCGCCGATCGGCAGGTCGCCGATCGTGGAGCCGTCCGCGGCCGAGCCGGCCTGCACGACGAAGCGCCGCAGCCCCTCAGGCTCGTCGCGGAAGCGCATCCCGAGCGACCACGGCTCGGGCTCGACGACCCGCATCGGCACGTGCCAGAGCCGTCCCAGCACCGGCACCAGCCCGCCCTGGACGATCACCGAGATCAGGACGACCACGAAGATCACGCCGTAGACGCGCGACGCACCGGCCACGTGCTCGCTCAGCACGTAGGTGCCGAGCAGGATCGGCACCGCGCCCTTCAGTCCGGACCAGAGCACGAACGCACGCTCGCCGATGCGCAGCCGGATCGGCGCGAGCAGGAGACCGACCAGCACGGGCCGGATCAGGAAGATCATCAGCGCGGCGAGCCCGACCCCGATCCACGCCCGGCCGTGCCCGAATGCGTCACTGATCGGGATGGACAGGCCAAGCACCGTGAACGCGACGATCTCGCCGAGGCTGCTGGTGGCGCCGACGAACCGCTCGATCTCGCGCTTGTAGGGGGCGCGGGCGTCGCCGACGAGGATGCCGGTGAGGAACACGGCCAGGAACCCCGAGCCGTGACACGCGGTGGCCGCGCCGTAGGTCAGCAGCGCGAAGGCGATCGTCCGCAGCGCGTACAGCGCGTCGTTCGGCATCGGGACGCGGCGCATCAGCCACAGCAGCGCATACGCGCCGGCCAGCCCGAACGCGCCGCCGACCACCATCTGCAGCACGAACTCGAACGCGCCGTGGCCGACCGCCGACCAACCGCCGCTGGACGTGCCCAGGATGCTGATCATCAGCGCGATGCCGACCGGGTCGTTGGCGCCGGACTCGCCCTCGAGCAACGTCCCGCTCCGTCCGGAGATCTCGCGGCGGCCGAGCACGGAGAACACGACGGCCGGGTCGGTGGGTGCGAGCGCCGTCCCGATCAGCAGCGCGGTGCGCCAGCTGAAGCCGAACAGCCCGTGCGCGGCGAGCGCCAACCCGCCGGCGGTGACGAACGTGCCGGCCACGCCGATCCACGTGATCGCGCCGGCGGTCTCGCGGAACCGGCGCCAGCCGATGTGCATGCCGCCGTCGAACAGGATCACGATCAGCGCGATCGTGACGATGCGCTGGTCCGCCATGATGCTGAGCGAGCCCAGCGACGGGAACAGGTCGGCCGCGATGGAGGCGCCGACGAGGAAGATCGCGGGGGCGGGGACGCCGATCCGCGCGCTGACGCGGCTCGACCCCACCGCGGCGAGCAGCGCGACGGCGGCGATCAGCACGATGATCGCGTACGGCTCGACGTCGTGCACGGCGCTCCTCCGGTCGGGTCCACGGATCCGTCGCCGACCAGACTTCCCGGCACACCGCGGCCCAGCGTATCGGGAAGTGTCGGCGGCTCGCGGCCGCCGCGGGCGCGGATGTGCGGCCCGGACGCGGGATCAGAACCAGCTCTTAGGCGGGATCTGGTCCAATAGCGGGGAGCAATCGCGAACACCCCGGGTTTCCCCGAGCACTCAGGAGCGAGATGAGCAGCCGCAACACCACCGGTAGCGGGCAGGGCAAGAAGCCGTCCAAGTCGCAGATCCAGAAGCAGCAGGCGGCAAAGCGCGCGATGGCTGCCGCCAGCGGCGCGAAGGCCGCGCGCAACAAGCGACTGCTGCAGGTCGGCGTTCCGGTGCTCGTGGTGATCGTGGTGGTCGGCATCCTGATCGCGGTCTCGGCGACGCGGGGTAACAAGGCGCCGAACGCGACGAATCCGGCCAATGCGGCGGTGACGAGCGCGGTCACCAGCGTGCCCGCGTCCGTCCTGGACAAGGTCGGACCCGACAACGCCGGCGGTCCGGCGCAGCTGCTCACCGGGGACCCGCTCACCGAGAACGGCAAGCCGAAGGTGCTGTACGTCGGCGCCGAGTGGTGCCCCTACTGCGCGGCCGAGCGGTGGGCGCTCGCCCAGGCGCTGTCCCGGTTCGGCACGCTGACCAACCTCGGCCAGACCGCCTCGGACCCGAACGACACCGATCCGAACACGGCGACGCTCAGCTTCCACAACGCGAACTTCAGCAGCAACACGATCGCCCTCACGGCCGCGGAGATCGAGGACAACAACCACAAGCCGATGGACAAGATCACCTCGTCGGACAACAAGCTGTTCGTCAACATCGGCAAGCAAAGCTTCCCGTTCATCGACATCGGCGGGAAGTACCAGTTCGGCGTGCAGTACGACCCGGCGATCCTGGCCGGCAAGACCCACGCGCAGATCGCGGACGCGATGTCGGACCCGAGCTCGGACATCGGCAAGGCGATCGACGGCTCCGCGAACGTGCTGACGGCAGCGATCTGTCAGGTGACCAACGGCCAGCCCAGCAACGTCTGCACGGCCAAGGCCGTGACGGCGTCGACGTCGAAGCTGACCAATGCGAGCAACTGACCGAGAGGCGCCGCGTTCGGCGTGGGTGTCGCTGGTCCTGTGCATTCTCGGTCTCGGCATCTCGATCTACCTGACGTACGAGCACTACACCGGTAACAAGACGCTGGCGTGCTCCGAGAACGGCAAGGTCAACTGCGCGAAGGTCACGACCAGCCAGTGGTCGCACATCGCGGGCGTGCCGGTCGCCGTGTTCGGGCTGATCTTCTTCGTCGGCATGACCGTGCTGTGCCTGCCGTGGCTGTGGCGGGTCGCGACGCTCGACCTGCTGCGCGTCGTCGGCGTGATCGTCGGTGTCGGCAGCGCGCTGTACCTGGTGTGGATCGAGCTGTTCAAGGTGGACGCGATCTGCCTGTGGTGCACGGGCGTGCACATCATCACGCTGCTGCTGCTCGGTGCCGTGCTCTGGACGAACAGCGAGGTCCGCACCGGCTAGGCCCAGTAGGGTGCGAAGGATGCGGATCGAGTTCTCGCCGTCCGAGCGCACCAGCCTCGGCGTCGAGTGGGAGCTGGAACTCGTCGACCTGGACACCCGCGAGCTGACCGGTGTCTCCGACGCCGTCCTCGCCGCGATAAAGCCTGATGATCAGCAGGAGCACCCGAAGGCGAAGCACGAGCTGCTGCAGTCGTGCGTCGAGGTCATCACCGGCGTGTGCCAGACCGTCGCCGAGGCCAAGGCGGATCTCGCCGGAACCGTCGCCGAGGTGCGCGCGGCGGCGGCCGACCAGGGCGCCGGGCTGATCTGCAGCGGGACGCATCCGTTCACCGACTGGGCCACCCAGCGCGTCACCGAGATCGACCGCTACCTCACCCTGCTCGAGCGCAACCAGTGGACGGCCCGCCAGCTGCAGATCTTCGGCGTGCACGTGCACTGCGGCGTCCGCTCGCCGGACAAGGCGATGCCGATCGTCAACGGCCTGCTCACCTACCTGCCGCACTTCCTCGCGCTGTCCGCGTCCTCGCCGTACTGGGTGGGCTCGGACACCGGCCTGGCGTCGTACCGCTCCAAGGTGTTCGAGGCGCTGCCCACCGCCGGGCTGCCGTACCAGCTGTCCGGCTGGGACGAGTTCGAGCGCTACATGCAGGCACTGATCACCTCCAAGGCGATCGAGTCGGTGCGCGAGGTCTGGTGGGACATCCGTCCGCACCCGAACTTCGGCACCGTCGAGCTGCGCATCTGTGACGGTCTGCCGACGCTGGACGAGATCGGCTGCGTGGCCGCGCTCGCGCAGTGCCTGGTCGAGCGCTTCGACCGCCAGCTCGACGACGGCTACACGCTGCCGGACCCGCGGCCGTGGCTGGTGCGGGAGAACAAGTGGCGGGCGGCGCGGTACGGCCTGGACGCCGAGATCGTCGTGGACAACAGCGGGACGGTGCAGCCGGTGACGTCGGCGATCACCGACCTGGTCGAGGACCTGCTGCCGGTGGCGCGCCGCCTCGACTGCTCCGCCGAGCTCGAGGCGATCCCGCGGCTGATCGAGCGCGGCGCCAGCTACCAGCGCCAGCGCGCCACGGCGGCCGACCACGGCGGGGACCTGGTGCCCGTGGTTGACCTGCTCCTCACCGAGATGCGGGAAGGCCTCAATCTGTGAGCCTGATCGAATTGCGGCGCGAGCTGCACGCGCATCCCGAGCTGGCGTTCGCCGAGCACCGCACCACCGAGCTGATCATGGATCGGCTGCGCGCCGCCGGCCTGGAGCCGAAGGTGCTCCCGGGCGGGACGGGCGTGGTGTGCGACATCGGGACGGTTGGGCGGCTCGTCGGGCTGCGGGCGGACATCGACGCGCTGCCCATCCAGGACCTCAAGCACGTGCCGTACCGCTCGACGGTCGACGGCGCCTGCCACGGCTGCGGCCACGACGCGCACACCGCGATCCTGCTTGGCGCCGCGGCCGAGCTGGCCACCCAGCAGCTGCCGGGACGGATCCGGCTGATCTTCCAGCCCGGCGAGGAGACGCTGCCTGGCGGCGCGGTGTCCGTGGTCGCCGCGGGTGTGCTGGAGGGCGTGGAGCGGATCTTCGCGCTGCACTGCGACCCGCGGCTGGACACCGGGCAGGTCGGGCTTCGGGTCGGCCCGATCACCGCCGCGTGTGACCACATCGAGATCGAGCTGAACGGTCCCGGCGGGCACACCGCTCGTCCGCACATGACCGTTGACCTGGTGTACGCGCTCGGGCTGGTGATCACCGAGCTGCCCGGCCTGCTGTCGCGGCGCGTCGACCCGCGCTCGGCGCTCTCGCTGGTGTGGGGCGCGGTCGAGAGCGGCCGGGCGATCAACGCGATCCCGTCGTCCGGGCGGGTGAAGGGCACGCTGCGCGTGTTCGACCGGGAGGCCTGGGACGGCGCGGAGCCGCTGCTGCGCGAGCTGGTCGAGCAGATCGTCGCGCCGACGGGCGCCAAGGCGGAGATCTCGTACGTGCGTGGTGTGCCGCCGGTGGTGAACGACGCCGACGCGGTCGCCATGCAGCGGCGCGCGGTGCTGCGCGGGCTCGCCCCGGCCGCGCTCGCCCAGACCGTGCAGAGCATGGGTGGTGAGGACTTCGCCTGGTACCTCGAGCGGGTTCCCGGCGCGCTGGCGCGGCTCGGTGTGCGGCGGCCGGGCACGTCCGCGTTCGACCTGCACCAGGGCACGTTCGACCTCGACGAGGACGCCCTGGAGGTCGGGGTGCGCTACACCGTCGAGCTGGCCCGCACCGCGCTCCTCGCCGAGTGAGCGGCTACGCGCGCGACTATTCGCCGAGGGAGCGGCACGGGCGCGAGCGCAGCTCGGCCACGTAGTCGTCCGGGGCGCCGGCCGCCTGCGCCGCTTCGGCGATCAGGCCGATCCGGCGCGCGGATGGCAGCCCGCCCTCGTACCCGTTCAGCCCGTACACCCAGGCGAGCACGTCCCCGTCCAGGGTGGAGATGCGCAGCTTGATCTTGGTGTACAGCCCGGTGTCCGCGCCCTCCCAGTAGTCCAGCACCGCGAGGTCGTGCGGGGAGACGTCGTACAGCGCGACGAACACCTGCGAGGCGGGATCGGGGACGACCATGGGCAGCGCGCCGTCCCAGCCGAGGTCCTCGCCGCCGAACGTGAGCCGCCAGCCGTTGAGCCATCCGGTGCCCGCTGCCGGTGAGTGCGGGCAGCGCTCGAGCATCTGCTCGGGATCCATGTTCGAGCCGTACGCGGCGTACAGCCCTCCGGAAGTCGACATTGCCTCGAAGCGTAGTGGACTCGTCCGAGGGGCGGGGCGCGGCCGACTCGGCCGGGGCAGACAGACGTCCGCGACGGGTGTGCGAGCATCGGACGGTGACACGCATCGTGATCGTCGGCGGTGGGCCGGCCGGGTACGAGTCGGCGCTGGTGGCCGCGCAGCTGGGCGCCCAGGTCACCGTGATCGACAGCGAGGGCGTGGGCGGCGCATGCGTGCTCACCGACTGCGTCCCGAGCAAGACCCTGATCGCCACCAGCGACCGGGTCACCGCGTTCCGGGACGCGTCCCGCGTCGGCATCGGCGCGGACACGCACGACGTCCACCTGGACCTGGCGTCGGTGAACCGGCGGATCAAGGAACTGGCCCGGCAACAGTCCGACGACATCGCCGAGCGGCTGGTGCACGAGAAGGTCACCGTGCTGACCGGACGCGGCCGCTTCGCCGAGCACCAGTCCGGCCGCGCCCACCGCGTCGAGGTGGTCGGCGACGGCGGTGCGGTGATCGACACGGTCGAGGCCGACGTCGTCCTGCTGGCGACCGGCGGCACGCCGCGGATCATGGAGACCGGCGTGCCGGACGGCGAGCGCATCCTGTCGTGGCGGCACGTGTACGACCTGACGGACCTGCCCGAGCACCTGGTGGTGATCGGCTCCGGGGTCACCGGTGCCGAGTTCGCCAGCGGCTACTGCGAGCTCGGCGTCCCGGTCACGCTCGTGTCCAGCCGCGACCGGGTGCTGCCCGGCGAGGACCCGGACGCCGCAGAGGTGATCGAGCAGGTTTTCACGTCCCGCGGCGGCACGCTCGTGAAGCGCGCGCGGGCATCGGCCGTGCGGCGCGAGGGGTCGGGCGTGACCGTCGAGCTGCAGGATGGGCGCAGCGTGAACGGGTCGCACGCGCTGGTGTGCGTGGGTTCGGTGCCGAACACCGCCGGCCTCGGGCTCGAGCACGTCGGCGTGGCGCTGGACGAGCGCGGCTACATCGCGGTCGACCGCGTTTCGCGCACGAACGTGCCGTCCATCTACGCGGCCGGCGACTGCACCGGCGTGCTGCTGCTGGCCTCCGTCGCCGGCATGCAGGGCCGGATCGCGATGTGGCACGCGCTCGGCGAGGCGGTGACGCCGCTGCGGCTGAAGACGGTCGCCGCCAACGTGTTCACGCATCCGGAGATCGCCACCGTGGGCGTGGGGTACGAGGCGATCACGTCCGGACGCGTCCCGGCGCGCGCGCTGATGCTGCCGCTGGCCACGAACGCGCGGGCGAAGATGCAGGGCCACCAGGACGGGTTCGTGAAGCTCTACTGCCGGCCGGCGACGGGCGTGATCGTCGGTGCCGTGGTCGTCGCGCCGAACGCGTCCGAGCTGATCTTCCCGCTGGCGTTGGCCGTCCAGCGCAGTCTCACCGTCGCCGAGGTCGCCGCCACGATCGGGGTGTACCCGTCGCTGTCCGGCTCGATCGCCGAGGCCGCGCGACAGCTCATGCTGCACGACGACCTGGACTGAGCTCGCGATTGACCGGCCGTCCTCGGCCTGTCCTCCCACGCTGATCGCGCGATGCAACATATGGTTCCTTGCGCACGTCTGGTTCGTAGCGGCGCTTGCCGGAAGGGCCGCTACCGACAGGAGCTTGGGAAATCATGTCGACGCCCAGCGGCGAACAGCGCCGCCCTTTGTTGTCCCGCCGCGGCCTGCTCGGCGGTGCGTTGACCGTCGCGGCAACCGGTCTGGTGTCGGCGTTCTGTTCCGATCTTG
>DASRSS010000045.1:0-13199 GCA_035656335.1 Jatrophihabitantaceae bacterium
GGCGACGTCCGGCATCTGCACCATCGCCTTGACGACCTCCAGGTACAGGTCGCGCTTGGTGCCGAAGTAGTGGTTGAGCAGGCCGCGCGCGACACCCGCGGCGCGCGCGATGTCGGTCGTGGACACTGCGGCGTACGGCCGTTCGCCGAACAGCCGGACGGCGCAGTCCAGGATCTGCTCGCGGCGCTCGTCGGGCCCGAGCCGGCGCCAGCGCGGGGCTTCGGCCGTCGTCACGTCCCCAGTCTGCCGTGTTGGCGGGGCGTCAACAAGAACGCGCCGACTCGCGCAGCACTAGAACCAGTTCTAACGTGAGCCGCACCCCGCATCCCGTGGAGGACCGCATGCGCCAGCACCGTCCGGTACGCCGTCTCGCCGCGATTGCCTGCACGGCGCTCGCCGCTGCGGGGCTCGCCGTCGCCGTCCAGCCCGTCGCTTCCGCGGACAGCACGGCGCCGACGGCCCCCGTGCTCACGTCCGTGCCGCTCGGGCACGCCGGCATGTGGCTCACCGACGCGGACGGACGGGCCGTGATCCTGCACGGGCTCAACCAGGTGTTCAAGGTGCCGCCGTACGAGCCGGCCGCGGACGGATTCGGGGACGACGACGCGGCGTTCCTGGCGCAGAACGGTTTCGACGCGATGCGCGTGGGCGTGATCTGGGCCGCCGTCGAGCCGCAGCCGGGCGTCTACGACGACGCGTACCTCGACTCGATCGCCGACACCGTGCAGACCCTCGCGGCGCACGGCATCGTGTCGATCCTGGACTTCCACCAGGACCTCTACAACGAGAAGTTCCAGGGTGAGGGCGCGCCGGCGTGGGCGGTGCTCGACAAGGGCCGACCGAACCCGGCCAACGGGTTCCCCGGCAACTACTTCGCGAACTACGCCGAGGAGGCGGCCTGGGATTCGTTCTGGAGCAACGCGAAGGCCTCGGACGGGATCGGCCTGCAGGACCACTACGCCGCGGCGTGGGCGCACGTCGCCGCGCGGTTCGCGTCCGCGCCGTCGGTCGTCGGCTACGAGGTGATGAACGAGCCGTGGCCCGGCACGCTGTGGGAGCCGTGCGCGATCCCACTGCTGGGCTGCCCGGCCTTCGACCGCACACTGACCGCGTTCTACCGGCGAGTGACCAACGCGATCCGCGCCGTGGACACCCAGCACATCGTCTGGGTCGAGCCGAACGTGCTGATGGCGACGGTCGACGCGAACAACCTGGGCAAGATCGACGACCCGAACATCGCGTTCTCGTTCCACGTCTACTGCCCCACCGAGTCGGAGTTCCAGACGAACCTGCTGTGCACGCCGCTGGACGACATCACGATCGCGACCGCCAAGCGCTACCCGGCGAAGTACCGGTTGCCGTGGCTGATGACCGAGTTCGGCGCGACGCAGGATCTGGCCAACCTCGCCGGGGACGTGGCCAAGGCCGACAAGTTCATGCTGGGCTGGACCGAGTGGGCGTACTCGGGCAATGACAAGACCAGTTCCTCGCCGGACGGTCAGGCGCTGGTGCTCGACCCGTCGCAGCCGCCGACCGGCGCGAACGTGCTGACCGCGAAGCTCAAGACGCTCGCCGAGCCGTATCCGCAGGCGGTGGCCGGCACGCCGAAGTCGTGGTCGTTCAGCGGCGGGAAGTTCACGCTGACGTATTCGACGGCGCGGGTGGACGGTTCGGGGACGTTCCCGGCCGGCGCGCTCACGTCCGTGGCCGTGCCCGCGATCCAGTACCCGAACGGCTACGCGGTGACGGTCAGCGGCGGGCAGGTGGTCTCTGCACCGAACGCGAGCACGCTGCAGGTCGCGTCCAACCCCGCCACCGGCACGGTGACGGTGCGGGTGAGCGCGACGGCCGCGAACCAATAGCCAGGACGAACCGATCTGTGCCGGCCCAAAGGTAGGCGAGCACCCGTATCGGGTCCAGATCACTTCTCGGATGATCCACCTACAGCGGCGATTCGTGATCAAACTCTTGTGTTAGGTGAATGTGAGCCGCTGCGCTCCTCGCCCAGCTGGGTCGCGACAACCGGGCCGCGACCGTTCGGGAGGCTGGCAATGGCCGTATCGTCCTGGCGTCGTCCCACCATTCGAGGTTTGGTATGCCATGTCACCCCACCTCAACGCAGCTGACCCGCTCGGTCTCTTCTGGTGTGGGTACCGATCCTCGCCGTGGGAGTGGCCGAACACTGGCCCGCCCTCATTGCACTTAGCCTCATCCTGGCTGGGGCCGCGTTCGGCGCGTGCCTGCTGATGTCCACGTATCGACACAGGATGTATGTGCTCGCGTCGCGCCACCTAGGGCGCAAGCTCAATTGGCGTAACGGGTGGCGGGAACTACCCAACAACAGCCCGGCAAGTCCTCCCAGCTCCTAACCCTATGAATCGGTTCATTGATGAAAGCGAATCAACGTGGTGCGAAGGGCGCTCCCACCACATCTGATGGTGTCTATCGGCTGTTCGGCAACAACACGGATGGCTACGTCGCGTTTTGGGCGGAACGCCTCGGCCCAGGAGCGGCAGAGGCCAAGTGGCGCACGGCGCGCTTCCGCGCATACACGCAGCTGTCTCAGGTGGTTTGGTACCCACTTCTGGCGTTCGGGCTGTGGAATCGGCTTCCGATCCTCATTGTGCCAGTGCCTTCGTAGCTGGGACCGCAGCAGTCACCCTCACGCTCATGATCTCGTCACAGCACCGTGTCTACGTTCTCGCGTCAACATACCTGGGACGCAAGATCAACTGGCGCACCGGCTTGCGACGGCAGCCAGTGGCTCAAACAGCCCCGGGCAATCCGCCCGCAACTTAGCCCGGGCCATCTCCAGCTAGATGGTGAACTGGGCGCCGGGGCGGGCCAGCTCGACCGGGCCGGCGAACGCGGACGCGGCCTCTTGCCGCTGCACGTCCGGGGACACCCACGGCGGCACGTGCGTGACGATCAGCTTGCCGACGCCGGCGCGCTCGGCGTGCTCGCCGGCCTGGCGTCCGGTCAGGTGCAGGTCGGGCACGTACTCGTCGTCCGGGCCGAACGACGCCTCGCACAGGAACGTATCGGCGCCTTGCGCGAGGTCGACCAGCGCCTGCGACTCACCGGTGTCCGCCGAGTAGACCAGCGTGCGATCGCCCTGCGCGATGCGCACCGCGGTCGTCGGCGTCGGGTGGTTGACCGCCGCGAACGACAGCGAGAACGGGCCGAGCTGCATGTCCGCCGGCTTGGAGAACCCGAACAGCTCCTGCAGCGCCAGCTTGCGCGCCAGCGGGTCGTAGGCGGCCTCCAGCCGGTCGCGGGTCCCGGCCGGCCCGACCAGCGGGATCCGTCCCTCGGGACCGGCCAGCTTGTACCGGGCGTCGCAGCCGTAGCGCAGCGCCACGATGTACGCGGTGAGGTCGATGCAGTGGTCGGCGTGCAGGTGGCTGATCACGATCGCGTCCACCGCGGCCGGGTCCACGTACCGCTGCAGCGCACCGAACGCGCCGTGCCCGAGGTCGAGCAGCAGCGTGTAGCCCTCGTCCTGGATCAGGTAGCCCGAGGCCGGCGAGTCCGGCCCGGGCACGCTGCCCGAACAGCCCAGCACGGTCAGCTTCACTGCAGCGCACCTCCGTAGGCGGGAGTGGATTCGGATACCTCGGGTCCGAGGAAGCGGCGGCTGAGCCGGACGAACGCCTCGGACGGCCCGGTGGTCCGGAATTCGTGACGCGGCTCGGGCGCATCGTCGGAGCGGAGCAGCCCGCGCTCGGTCAGCACCTTGTAGACGTCCTTCGCGGTCTCCTCCGCGCTGGACACCAGCGTGACCTGCTCGCCCATGACCACGGACAGCAGCCCGGTCAGCAGCGGGTAGTGCGTGCAGCCGAGCACCAGCGTGTCCACGTCGGCCGCGTTCAGCGGCGCCAGGTAGGCCTCGGCCAGGCCGAGCAGCTGACGTCCGCTCGTCACGCCGCGTTCGACGAACTCGGCGAACTGCGGGCACTCGGCGGCGAAGACTTCGACGCCGGCCGCGGCCGCGAACGCGTCCTGGTAGGCACCGCTCGTGATCGTCGCGGTCGTGCCGATGACGCCGACGCGCCCGTTGCGGGTCGCCGCCACCGCCCGCCGGACGGCCGGGCGCACCACCTCGATCACCGGCACGTCGTAGCGCTCACGGGCATCGGCGAGGCAGGCCGCGCTGGCCGAATTGCAGGCGATCACGAGTGCCTTGACGCCGGTCGCCACCAGCTCGTCCATCATCGCGAGCGCGTATGCGCGGACCTCGGCGATCGGCTTCGGGCCGTACGGACTGTGCGCGGTGTCGCCCAGGTATAGCAGCTGCTCGTGCGGCAACTGGTCGAGCACCGCCCGCGCCACCGTCAGGCCGCCGACCCCGGAATCGATCATGCCGATCGGCGCATAGGGATTCGCGGCCGCTGTGGGATGCACGCTGGTCAGGATACGGGCGTGCCCTCGGTGGCGCGGGTTCCGGGCCCGCCGCGCCGGCCGCGGCGCTTGCTCGGGGCCCGCGGATGCAGCACGGCGCCGGCCAGCACACCCGCCCCGAACCCGCACAGATGTGCCTGCCAGGAGTGGGTCGAGTGATAGCTGGGCAGCAGGCTGCCCAGCAGCGTCCCGAAGATCAACAGGACGATCGCGGCGGTGATGATCCAGCGCAGCTTGCGGGACACGACCGCGCGCGCGATCAGATAGCCGAGCCAGCCGAAGACCAGCGCGTTCGCGCCGACGATCGTGCCCGACGGCGCCGCGAGCCAGGTCGCCGCGTCGCCGAGCAGAATCACGATGGCGGTGACGGTCAGCCAGTTGCGCAGGCCGGAGATCATGACGGCCCAGCCGACGAGCAGCACCGGCAGGGTGTTGGAGCCCAGGTGCCCGTAGCTGTCGTGCAGGAACGGCTCGGTGACGATGCCCCAGAGCCCGTCGACCTCGCGTGGGTGCATGCCGAAGCGGTTCAGCCCGTAGCCGTCGCCGGCGTTGATCAGCTGGACGACCCACAGCACGGCGGTGAACGCGCACATCAGCACGAGCGCGCCGCTCCAACTGCCGGGATCGAAGCGGACCTTCGCGCCGGGCTCGGGGCGGCGGTTGTTCTCGCGCGCCTCACGCCACGCCACCCGCATCCGTTCCGGCACCGAGGGGCTCACGGGCAGAAGGGTAGCCGCCGCCTCAGAGCGACGCACTGTCATCGGCCTGGACGTACTCCAGAGCTCCGCGCTGCTGGTTGATGATCGTCAGCTTTCGGCCGTCGATGCGCCAGCTGACGTCCCCTTCGAGAATCTGGGCGACGAAGTTCGTTTGCGGCACACTGAGATCTGGGCTATCGCCTGAAAAGACGAGGCCGTTAGCCCACATGCCGAACTTGATAATGCCACTTCCCACCTTGGCCTCAGCGGCATTGCCATGATTGTCGGAAGCGGCATCGCCGTGGAACGACAGGCGCGAATCGCCCGCCGGAATAGCCGGAACCGCCCCGGTCGGATCAGCAATCCCCTGACCAGCATCCAGGTTTGCGACACCAGCACCTCAGGACTCAGTTCCATGCGTTCGCGCATGGCCATCAGTATGGACGCGAGACTGCGCGTATTGAAGCGAGCACCGTTTGTGGAAGCACGCAACCACCCACGCGATGAGCTCCCCCGCAAGCGGGAGGTACCCCCAGCGCGATTGAGCGCCGCGCGAGCGCCAGCGAGCTTGCGGCTGGCGTTTCTCGATCCACCCCGTTCTTTGGGGTGGTCGGGGAACGGCACTGGCGCGGAAAGGTTAAGCCCAGAGCTGGCCTTCGAGCTTTTCGGCGGCCTCCTGCAGCGAGCCGGAGTAGGCGCCGGTCGAGAGGTATTTCCAGCCGCCGTCCGCGACGACGAACACGACGTCGGCACGCTCATCGCGGGCGGCGACCCGGTCGGCGATCGACAGCGCGGCGTGCAGGATGGCACCGGAGGAGATGCCGGCGAAGATGCCCTCGTGCTCGATCAAGTCACGCGTACGGCGCAGCGCGTCGTAGGACGTAACCGAGAACCGAGAGGTGAGCACCGAGTCGTCGTACAGCTCGGGGACGAAACCCTCGTCGATGTTGCGCAAGCCGTAGACCAGCTCGCCGTAGCGCGGCTCGGCGGCGATGATCTGGATGTTCGGGACGTTCTCGCGCAGGTAGCGACCGGTACCCATCAGCGTGCCGGTGGTGCCGAGGCCCGCGACGAAGTGGGTGATCTCGGGCAGGTCGCGCAGGATCTCCGGGCCTGTGCCCTCGTAGTGCGCCTGCGCGTTCGCGGGGTTGCCGTACTGGTAGAGCATCACCCAGTCCGGGTACTGCGCCGCGAGCTCCTTGGCGGTCGCGACGGCCTGGTTCGAGCCGCCCGCCGCGGGCGAGGAGATGATCCGTGCGCCGAACATCTCCAGCAGCTGGCGCCGCTCGACGGACGTGTTCTCCGGCATCACGCAGACCAGCCCGTAGCCGGCCAGCTTCGCGGCCATAGCCAGCGAGATACCGGTGTTGCCGGACGTGGGCTCGAGGATCGTGCAGCCGGGCGTGAGCCGTCCGTCCGCCTCCGCGGCGCGGATCATCGCCAGCGCGGCACGGTCCTTGATCGAACCGGTCGGGTTGCGGTCCTCGAGCTTGGCCCAGAGCCGCACCGGCTTGTCGCCGTCCCAGCGCGGGGACAGGTGTGGCAGGCCGACGAGCGGGGTGTTGCCCAGCGCGTCGATCAGCGACTCGTAGCGAGTCACAGCCGGCTCAGCCGCCAGCGACTGCCGGCAGCACGGTGACGGCGTCGCCGTCCTTCAGCGCCGTGTCCAGCGACCCGGTGAAGCGCACGTCCTCGTCGTTGACGTACACGTTGACGAACCGGTGCAGGCTGCCGTCGTCGGTGATGAGGCGGCCCTTCAGACCCGGGTGGTTGGCGTCCAGGTCGTCGATCAGCGCGGCGAGCGTGTCGCCCTTGCCCTCGACGGCCTTCTCACCGTTCGTGTACGTGCGCAGGATCGTGGGGATCTTGACCTCGATGGCCATGGCTCGGCTGCTCCTGTCGAATGCGGAAAGTAGTGCTCTACGTGTAGGGACAACGCGCGGCGGCATCTGGATCGTCCCACCGCCGCTCGGGAGTTCAGGAATCGACCACCTCGACCGGCTCCTCGGTCACCACACCGTCCACGATCCGGAACGAGCGGAACTCGGTGACGTCCGTCTCACGCGTGGAGACCAGGACGTAGTGCGCGTTCGGCTCGGAGGCGTAGGAGATGTCGGTGCGGGACGGGTACGCCTCGGTCGCGGTGTGGGAGTGGTAGATGACCACCGGCTCCTCGTCGTTCGCGTCCAGCTCCTTGTACAGCTGGAGCAGGTCGGCGGAGTCGAACTCGTAGAACGTGGGCGACCGCGCGGCGTTCAACATCGGGATGAACCGGGCGGGACGGTCGCTGCCGGCCGGGCCGGCGACGACGCCGCACGCCTCGTCCGGGTGGTCGCGACGCGCGTGCGCGACGATCGCGTCGTGGGTCGCCCGGTCGATGGTCAGCACGGCCCCAGAATACTGGTCAGCCCATCCGCGCCCGGACGACGGCGTCCTGCACGCCCGTCAGGTAGGCGTAGATCGAGCGGGGCAGAGACGCCGGGTCGTTCGGGTCGAAGTCGTAGTCGTCGTCCTCGGTGATCCCGATCCGAGTGCCGATCGCCAGCCGCATGTCGTTGAGCACCCGCAGCCAGCGCTCGACCGCGTGCGGCTCGAGCGTGACGTCCATCTTGCGGTTCGCGCTCTGGCCGGCGGCGGCCAGTCCGGCCAGGCACTGCTCGGCGCGTTCGAGACGCTCCGTGCGCAGTGAGGACTCGGTGAGCGAGCGGAACGCATCCGCCGCCTCGGCGTTGCCCTGGTAGCCGTCCGGGTACAGCCGGCGGTACACCGGATCGCTCGGGTCCAGCCCGTCCGGCTGCAGCGCCGCGATCAGGTCGGTGAGCAGGGACGCGAGCGTGTCCGCCTCGGGCGCGGTCAGGCGCACCCGCACCGCGCCGGCGCCCGCCGGGTTCACCTTCATTTCTGTTGCTCCAGGGTCGCCCACAGGCCGTAGCCGTGCAGGGTGGCGACGTCCAGTTCCATGCGCTCGCGCGTGCCGCTGGACACGACGGCACGGCCGCGGTGGTGCACGTCCAGCATCAGCTTCTCCGCCTTCGGCTTCGGGTACCCGAACACGGTCATGAACACGTGCGTGACGTAGGACATCAGGTTGATCGGATCGTTCCAGACGATGGTGATCCACGGGCGGTCCGGATCGGCCAGCGTGTCAGAACCGGCCTGCTCCGCCGCCTCGCGCTGCGGTGTGAGCGTGCCTGCCATCTGCTCATCGTGGCACGTCGGTCGCGCGATGATCAGCCGCCGTCGGTAGGTTTCCTCAGGTGAGCGTCGACCAGCTCGGCACCGGGCGCAGCGCCCCGGCCTCGCGCGCGCCGCGGATGCCGCGCGTGCTGCGTCCGCCGCTGCCCGGCCCGACGTGGGTGTGGATCCCGCCGTGGCCACGGTTCCTGCACCGCGAGGTCCAGATCCCGCGCACCGGACCGGACGGCCGGCGCATCGGCATCCCGGGCATCGTTCTGGTCTCGGCCGGCGCGATCATGCTCATCCTGTCGTTCACCACGCTGGAGTGGCGCAAGCTCGCGGCGCGCGGTGACGCGGTGAGCGAGATCGACTTCGCGGCGCTGCGGCAGAACCTCGAGCACTTCCCCGCCGGCGGCAAGCCCGGGCCGACCGTCGCCTACTTCACCTGGCTGTGCTGGGTGCTGCTGATCGCGCTGATCGTCGTCGGGTTCGCCGCCAACCTGCCGACCCGCAGGTCGAACGGGCTGCGGCTGGCCGGGTTCTTCCTCGGCCTGGTCGGCGCGGCGTTCACCTACTACGCGCTCTCGCGGTACTCGCTGGCCAGCCATGACCTGTTCGGGACGAGTAGCGGCGCGCTGGACAACGCCGACCTCGGCATCTGGTTCGCGCTCGGCGGCTACCTGCTGGCCGGCGCGGGATCGTCGATCGGCCCGATGCAGCCCCGGAGGCGGCGATGACGACGCGGACGGCGCTGCTCACGGACCACTACGAGCTGACCATGCTCGACGCGGCACTGCGGGACGGCACCGCGTCGCGCCGCTGCGTGTTCGAGGTGTTCGCGCGCCGCCTTCCGGACGGGCGGCGGTTCGGCGTGGTCGCCGGAACCGAGCGGGTGCTCGACGCCATCGCCGATTACCGGTTCGACGCCGAGGCGATCGCCGGCCTGCGCGAGCACGGCGTGATCGGCGAGGCCGCTGCCGCGTTCCTGGCCGACTACCGGTTCACCGGCGACGTCGACGGCTACCCCGAGGGCGAGCTGTACTTCCCGCACTCGCCGATCCTGACCGTGTCCGCGACGTTCGCCGAAGCCGTCGTGCTGGAGACGATCGTGCTGTCGATCCTCAACCACGACTCGGCGATCGCGTCCGCGGCCGCACGCATGGTCACGGCGGCGGCGGGCCGTCCGATCATCGAGATGGGCTCGCGGCGGACGCACGAGGAGGCCGCGATCGCGTCGGCGCGCGCGGCATACCTGGCCGGGTTCGCGTCGACGTCCAACCTGGCCGCAAGTGCCCGCTACGGCGTGCCGACGTCGGGCACCGCGGCGCACGCGTTCACGCTGCTGCACGACGACGAGCGCTCCGCGTTCGCCTCGCAGGTGGACGCGTTCGGCGCCGGCACCACGCTGCTGGTCGACACGTACGACATCGCGCGCGGCATCGAGACGGCGGTCGAGGTCGCCGGGCCGGAACTCGGCGCGATCCGCATCGACTCCGGCGACCTCGGGGTGATGGCACGGCACGCGCGCGAGCAGTTGGACCGGCTCGGCGCGACGCGCACCCGCATCGTGGTCAGTGGCGACCTGGACGAGTTCGCGATCGCCGCCCTCGCCGCCGCGCCGGTGGACGTCTACGGCGCCGGCACCGCGGTGGTCACCGGATCGGGTGCGCCGACCGCCGGCATGGTCTACAAGCTGGTCGAGGTGGACGGCCGTCCGGTGGCGAAGCGGTCCGAGGACAAGGCCAGCCGCGGCGGGCGCAAGACGGCGATCCGCGCGCACAAGCCGAGCGGCACCGCGATCGAGGAGATCGTGATCACCGGACCGGTGCCCGAGCTGGCCGACGGGCAGCGGTTGCTGCAACGGCCGCTCGTGCGCGGCGGTGCGCGTGTCGAAGGTGCGCCGACATTGGACGAGTCCCGCGAGTTGCTGCGCGCCGCGATGGTTACCCTGCCGTGGGACGGCCTCAAACTCTCCCGCGGCGAAGCTGCGATTCCTACCCGCGCCTGATCGGATCTTCGACCGGCCTAGGCCGGATCGCGCGATCCGAGCCGCAAGGTCCTTCGTCGCGCGGCGCGCGGGCTCTTCGCGCGAGCGCTCATCGCGTGGTGGGTCGCCTTTACTACGGTGAGCGAGTGGCGCGGTCAATCATCGTGGTGGACGTGCAGAACGACTTCTGCGAGGGCGGGTCGCTCGCGGTGGCGGGCGGGACGGACGTGGCTCGGGCGATCAGCGCGCGACTCGCGGCGGGCGGCTTCGATCACGCCGTCGCCACCCGCGACCACCACGTGGACCCGGGCGCGCACTTCTCCGACCACCCCGACTTCGTCGACAGCTGGCCCGCGCACTGCATTGTCGGGACCGCGGGCGCGGAACTGCACCCCGAGCTGGACACGTCCAGGATCGAGGCGATCTTCGACAAGGGCGAGCACGCCGCCGCCTACTCGGGATTCGAGGGCAGCAGCGACGGCGTCCCGCTGGCCGACTGGTTGCGGCAGCGGGACGTCAAGGCGGTCGAGGTCGTCGGCATCGCCACCGATCACTGCGTGCGCGCCACGGCGTTGGACGCGGCACGCGCGGGCTTCACCACGACCGTCCGGCTGGACCTGACGGCGGGCGTGGCCGCCGCCACGGTCGCCCGCACCCTGGAGGAGCTCCGCGCCGCCGGCGTCGAACTGACCGGCGATCCGATCGTCCGCTGACCGACCGCGTCCGACCTGCCGGCTTTTCCGACACGGTGCCCGGTTTCGCAGGCGCTGCCGAACCTGGTGTCGGAAAAGGCGGTCAGTACGAGGGCAGGCTGGGGTCGATCTGGTTGACCCAGGCCGTCACGCCGCCCTGCACGTGGACCGCGTCGGAGAACCCGGCCGCCTTCACCGCGGCCAGCGTCTCGGCGGAGCGCACGCCCGTCTTGCAGTACATGACGATCTGCTTGTTCTGCGGCAGCGAGGCGAGCGCGTCGCCGCGCAGGATCTCGTCCTTGGGGATCAACGTGGCGCCCGGGATCGAGACGATCTCGTACTCGGCCGGCTCGCGCACGTCCACCAGGTAGATCGGCTTGTCCGAGTCGAGCAGGTCCTTGAGCTCAGCGGCCGTGATCGTCGAGCCGGCTGCGGCCTGCTGGGCCTCCTCGGACACGACGCCGCAGAACGCCTCGTAGTCGATCAGCTCGGTGACCGTCGGGTTCTCGCCGCAGACCGCGCAGTTCGGGTCCTTGCGCACCTTGATCTTGCGGAACTCCATCTCGAGCGCGTCGTAGACCATCAGCGAACCGAGCAGTGGCTCACCGACACCGGTCAGCAGCTTGATCGCCTCGTTGGTCTGCAGCGCGCCGATCGTCCCGCACAACACGCCCAACACGCCGCCCTCGGCGCAGGACGGCACCATGCCCGGCGGCGGCGGCTCCGGGTAGAGGCAGCGGTAGCACGGGCCGTGCTCGGCCCAGAAAACCGACGCCTGGCCGTCGAAGCGGTAGATCGAGCCCCACACGTAGGGCTTGCCGAGCAGCACGCACGCGTCGTTCACCAGGTAGCGCGTAGCGAAGTTGTCGGTGCCGTCGACGATGAGGTCGTACTGGCTGAAGATCTCCATCACGTTGGACGAGTCCAGCCGCACCTCGTGCTGGTTCACCGTGATGAGCGGGTTGATCTCCGTGATCGAGTTGCGCGCCGACTCTGCCTTCGAGCGGCCGATGTCGCTCTGCCCGTGGATGATCTGGCGCTGCAGGTTCGACTCGTCCACCACGTCGAAGTCGATGATGCCGAGCGTGCCCACGCCCGCCGCCGCGAGGTACATGAGCGTCGGCGAGCCGAGGCCGCCGGCGCCGATGCACAGCACCTTGGCGTTCTTCAGCCGCTTCTGCCCGGCCATCGCGACGTCCGGGATGATCAGGTGGCGGCTGTAGCGACGCACCTCGTCGATGGAGAGCGACTCGGCGGGTTCCACGAGCGGCGGCAGTGACACGGCACGGTCCTCACTGGTTCTGCGAGCTGGCTGAGGTCAGCCACTTGTCTCTAGCAGAACCGCGGCGCCGGGGTCCTGCATTCCCTGCAAGCCTACGGCGCGCCACCTGCCCGGCTTCAGTCGCCGTTGAAGCGGAACTCGCTGTTCTGGTCGGTGTCCGGCTGCTCGGCCCCGGGGGCTCCCTTGGCGCCCGGCGGGTACGGCCAGGGGTTCGCCTCGCAGAGCTTGCCGGTGTTCGGGTCGGTCAGCCCGATCGTCTGCTGCATCATCGCCGGCGCGAGTCCGCCGGGCAGGCACTCGTGCGCGTGCTGATGCCCGAGCGCGTGCCCGTCCTCGTGGTTGATCAAGTACTGCCGGTACGCGGTCAGGTCGCCGACGTACGCCGCCGCGCCGCGCACCCACCGCGCGTCGTCGATCACCACGCGGTTCACCGGGCTGGTGCCGCCCGCCGGCACGAAGCAGGACGTTTCGATGTGGATCTCGTAGCCGCACAGCTGCCGCACGGTCATCATCGAGGTCATCGTCACGTGGAAGTCGACCGGCCCGGAGTCGACCCGCTGCAGCGCGACACCGTGGCCGGACCACGACCGCGGATCGGCCAGCGTGGCGTCGACCAGGTTCGCGAACTGGGTGAGGTTGATGCCGGTGATCCCGTTCTCGACCTCGATGTCGTAGCGGTGCACCGGCGAGCCGGACCCGAACACCTTGGTGGTGCCCTTCAGCACGCGGAACGTGCCGTTGCCGGCGTGCGTGAAGCTCGCGCCGGCCGGCAGCGCCGCGGCCTTGAGGGCGACGTCGTTCGCGTTGCCCTGCGGCGCGTCCGACTTCAACGTCGTGTTGCCGTCGGCGGACGGCGGTCGGCTGGACGTGGTCACGCCGGGGTTCGCAGTGCCCGCGTTGTGGTGGTGCGACGGGGACGGGTTGCGCATCGTGGCGATCGCGGCGACCGTGATCACCGCGAG
>DASRSS010000046.1:0-3475 GCA_035656335.1 Jatrophihabitantaceae bacterium
AGGCGGGACGCGTCCGCTCGCACGGCGGCCGGGTCGGAACCGGGCCGCGCGGCGAGCAGCGCGACGCCGAGCGCACCGGCCACGCCGAGCGCCGGCGCGCCGCGCACCGCGAGCCGCTGGATGGCCCCGATCAGCTCGTCGACATCACTGATCCGCAGGACGTCGACGCGTCCCGGCAACGCCGTCTGATCGATCATCTCGATCGCGCCGTCCGCCCAGTCGATGGTGCGCACCGGACCCCTCTCGCACTGTGGGCCGCGCGTCAATGTCCGACTGGTCACATCGGGACCTCCGGCCCCTGGACGTCGTCGCGCCGCCACTAGCATTTCCCACGGCCTGTTTTCTTACGGGCCGCGACCTGCGAGGAGAACGATACGTGTCCACCGTGACGCCGAACGCGATCGACAAACCGCGAACTCGTCCCGCAGGCTCGCTGTACCGGGGCCGGGAAGGAATGTGGTCCTGGGTCGCGCACCGGATCACCGGCGTACTGACCTTCTTCTTCCTGTTCGCGCACGTGCTGGACACCGCGTTGGTGCGCGTTTCGCCCGAGTCGTACGACAAGGTGATCGACACCTACAAGAACCCGTTCGTGAACCTCATGGAGATCGGGCTGGTCGGCGCGGTGCTGTTCCACGCGCTCAACGGTCTGCGGATCATCGCGATCGACTTCTGGTCCAAGGGCACCCGGCTGCAGCGGCAGATGCTCTGGCTCATCGTGCTGGTCTGGATCGTGGTGATGGTGCCCGGCGCGTTCTTCATGTTCAAGCACAGCTTCGAGGTCATGTTCGGGAGTGCCAGCTGATGACGCACGCGCCGATGCACTCTCCGATCCCGCCGGTCATCGAGGCGCCGCGCTCGGCTCCCGGACGTCCCCGTCGCGGCCGCACGAACACCGAGCTGTACGCGTGGCTGTTCATGCGCGTGTCCGGCGTCGTGCTGGTGGTCCTGGTGCTGGGCCACCTGTTCATCATGAACATCCTCGACGGCGGCGTGCAGCGCATCAACTTCGCCTTCGTCGCCGGCCGCTGGGCGTCGCCGTTCTGGCAGGTCTGGGACCTGCTGATGCTTTGGCTGGCGATGATCCACGGCACGCTCGGTCTGCGCACGATCATCAACGACTACACGCGGCGGGACGGCACCCGGCTCGCGCTCAAGGGCCTGCTCTACACGGCCACCACGATCACGATCGCGCTCGGCACGTTGGTGATCTTCACCTTCGACCCGACGCTGTAGAGGGACGCCACGATGGCTCAGATTCACCACCACAACTACGACGTCGTCATCGTCGGCGCGGGCGGAGCGGGCATGCGCGCCGCGCTGGAGTCGTCCTCGCGCGTGCGCACCGCCGTCCTCACCAAGCTGTACCCGACCCGGTCGCACACCGGCGCGGCCCAGGGCGGCATGTGCGCCGCGCTGGCGAACGTCGAGGAGGACAACTGGGAGTGGCACACCTTCGACACCGTCAAGGGCGGTGACTACCTGGTCGACCAGGACGCCGCCGAGGTGATGTGCAAGGAGGCCATCGACGCGGTCATCGACCTGGAGAAGATGGGCCTGCCGTTCAACCGCACGCCCGAGGGCCGCATCGACCAGCGCCGCTTCGGCGGGCACACCCGCAACCACGGCGAGGCGGCCGTCCGCCGCTCGTGCTTCGCGGCCGACCGCACCGGTCACATGATCCTGCAGACGCTGTTCCAGAACTGCGTGAAGCAGGGCGTCGAGTTCTTCAACGAGTTCTACGTGCTCGACCTGCTGATGACGGATTCCCCGGGGGGCGAGCAGAGAGCGGCCGGCGCCGTCGCGTACGAGCTGGCGACCGGCGACATCCACGTGTTCGCGGCGAAGTCCGTCGTGCTGGCGACGGGTGGTTTCGGCAAGGTCTTCAAGACCACGTCCAACGCGCACACGCTCACCGGCGACGGCATGGGCATCGTGTGGCGCAAGGGCCTGCCGCTGGAGGACATGGAGTTCTTCCAGTTCCACCCGACGGGTCTGGCGGGCCTGGGCATCCTGCTGTCCGAGGCCGCGCGCGGCGAGGGCGGCATCCTGCGCAACGCCGACGGCGAGCGGTTCATGGAGCGCTACGCGCCGACGATCAAGGACCTCGCGCCGCGCGACATCGTGGCCCGCTCGATGGCCAACGAGGTGCGCGAGGGGCGCGGAGCCGGTCCGGAGAAGGACTACGTCCTGCTCGACCTGACGCACCTGCCGCGCGAGCAGATCGACGCGAAGCTGCCGGACATCACCGAGTTCGCGCGCACCTACCTGGGCGTGGAGCCGTACACCGAGCCGGTGCCGGTCTACCCGACCGCGCACTACGCGATGGGCGGCGTGCCGACGAACATCCGCGCCGAGGTGCTGCGCAACAACACCGACGTCATCCCCGGGCTGTACGCGGCGGGCGAGGTCGCGTGCGTGTCCGTCCACGGCTCGAACCGGCTCGGGACGAACTCGCTGCTGGACATCAACGTCTTCGGCCGGCGCGCGGGAATCGCGGCTGCCGAGCACGCCGCGAAGGTGTCGCACGCCGGGCTGCCGGCCGAGCCGGAGTCGACGGTGCTGACGATGGTGTCGACGCTGCTGGAGTCGACCGGCGGCGAGCGAGTGGCAGCGATCCGCAAGGACCTGCAGGAGACGATGGACCGCAACGCGCAGGTCTACCGCACGGACGAGTCCCTCAAGCAGGCCGAGGAGGACATCGCCGCGCTGAAGGTGCGCTACGCGAGCGTGGCCATCACGGACAAGGGCAAGAGGTACAACTCCGATCTGCTCGAGGCGATCGAGCTCGGCTTCCTGCTCGATCTCGCCGAGGTGCTGGTCGTCGGCGCCCGCGCCCGCAACGAGTCGCGCGGTGGCCACTTCCGCGAGGACTACCCGAACCGCGACGACGTCAACTTCATGCGGCACACGATGGCGTACCGCGAGGCGGACGGCGCGATCCGGCTGGACTACAAGCCGGTGGTGCAGACCCGCTACCAGCCGATGGAACGGAAGTACTGAGCCCATGACTGCAGTCGCCGAGCGTCCGGCCGACACCACCGCGATCCCGCGGCGCACCGTCACGGTCAAGATCAGGCGGTTCAACCCGGAGACGGACACCGAGCCGCACTGGCAGAGCTTCCAGGTCGAGGCGCTGCCGACAGACCGCGTGCTCAACCTGCTGATCAACATCAAGGGTTACCAGGACGGCACGCTCACATTCCGGCGCTCGTGCGCCCACGGCGTGTGCGGGTCGGACGCGATGCGCATCAACGGCGTGAACCGGCTGGCGTGCAAGGTGCTGGTCAAGGACATGCCCGACGAGATCATGATCGAGCCGATCAAGGGCCTGCCGCTGGAGAAGGACCTGGTCGTCGACATGGAGCCGTTCTTCGAGGCGTACCGGGCGATCAAGCCGTTCCTGATCACGTACGGCAACCAGCCGTCGCGCGAGCACATCCAGTCGCAGGCGGACCGCGAGCGCTTCGACGAC
>DASRSS010000047.1:0-9034 GCA_035656335.1 Jatrophihabitantaceae bacterium
CAGCTGCCCGGCCAGCACGTACGGGTTCGTCGGGTCGAACACGTTCGCCTCGACCGGGCGCCCGAACACCGCCGCCGGGTGATGGGCGAGGTAGGTGTCCAGCGGGTCGTCGCGCGCCACGAACAGCACGAGCGACGGCGAACCTGCCCGGCCGGCTCGCCCCGCCTGCTGCCACAGCGACGCGAGCGTGCCGGGGAACCCCGCGAGGATCACCGCATCAAGCCCGCTCACGTCCACGCCCAGCTCCAGCGCATTGGTCGCGGCCACGCCGAGCAGCTCGCCCGACGACAGCGCCGCCTCGAGCGCGCGCCGTTCCTCCGGCAGGTAGCCGGCCCGGTACGCACTGATCCGCGCCGCCAAGTCGGTCAGCCCCACCTCAGCCAGGTGCCGCTGCGCGGTCAGCGCGGTCAGTTCGGCGCCGCGCCGCGAGCGCACGAAGGCCAGCGTCCGCCGTCCTTCGACGACGAGATCGGCGAGCAGCCGGCCCGCCTCCGCGCCGGCCGCGCGCCGCACCGGAGCGTCGTGCTCACCGCGCAGCGACGTCAGCGGCGGCTCCCACAGCGCGAACGTCGTCGCGCTGTGCGGCGAGGCGTCCGCCGTCACGGCGCGCACCGGCAGCCCGGTCAACCGCCCGGCGGACACCTGTGGATCGGCCACCGTCGCCGAGGCCAGGACGAACGTCGGCGCGCAGCCGTACGCCGCGCAGATCCGCCGCAGCCGGCGCACGACCAGCGCCACGTGCGCACCGAACAGGCCGCGGTAGGCGTGGCATTCGTCGATGACCACGTAGCGCAGCCGGCGGAAGAACGACGCCCAGCGCTCGTGCGACGGCAGCACCGTGCGGTGCAGCATGTCGGGATTGGTGAGCACCCAGTTCGCGTGCGCGCGCACCCAGTCGCGCTCGTCCTGCGGGGTGTCGCCGTCGAACGTCGCCGGCCGCACGCCGGGCACGGCTAACTCCAGCAGCGCGCGCAGCTGGTCGCCGGCCAGCGCCTTCGTCGGCGCGAGGTACAGCACGCGGGCGCGGTCGTCCGCCAGCAGCGCGGTCAGCCCCGGCAGCTGGTAGGCCAGCGACTTGCCGGACGCGGTCCCGGTGGCGACCACGACCGACGTCCCGCCGTGCGCCAGCTCCGCGGCGTCCACCTGGTGCTGCCACGGCTGCGCGACCCCGATCGCAGCGAACCGTTCCCGCAGCGCGTCCGGCACCCAGGTCGGCCAGGACGCGGTCTTCCCCGGACGGGCGGCGAGCTCCTCGACGTGCGTGCACGGGGAGCCGCCAGGAGCGGTTCCGGCGAGCAGCCGGTCCAGAACCGATCGCACCCGATTCGCCTCCAATGTCGATATGGCATGCTGGCCACCGGCCGGTTTCATGATTTCCCAGGCACGGCCCGAGCGTTGAAGGAGGCCGGAGTGGAGCTGAGTGTTGAGCGGCGACCCGGTGACGATCTGCCGGTGGTTTCAGTGGCGGGCGAGGTCGACGTCCATTCGGCGCCGCAACTGCGCGAGGGGTTGACCGCGCAGCTGCAGTCTGAGACCACCGCGGTCGTGGTCGACCTCACACACGTCGGCTTCCTGGACTCGACCGGGCTCGGCGCGCTCGTCGCCGTCCGCACCGCCGCCGGCGAGAAGGGCATCGCCCTGCCCGTGGTTTGCACCAGCGAGCGGATCATGAAGCTGTTCACCATCACCGGCCTGGACGGCGTGTTCGACATCCACCCCGACCTCGATTCGGCGGTGGCGGCCGCGAAGGCCTGACACGCCAGTACCTCCCTGCGCACACCCGGCTCAGCGCGGTCCCAGCTATCTGGTTAGACTCCGCGAATCCGTGCTCGGCGTGTGCCGCATCACGTTGTTGCGACCCCGCCGTGCGCGTTCCGCAGTGTTCGTGCACAAAACCGTGCAAGTACCCGTCGCCGGTGGCGAATAGTCGCAACAGCAAGGGGAGTTGAATGGCCGAGCACCACCTCATCGCCGCGAATCTGCCTGGGATCACCAGCGGGCAGCGTGGCTTCGTCTTCGTGATCGGTGCCGTAGCGATCCTGGCGCTGATCTATGCGTTCGTTCTGGTCCGGGAGGTGCTCGCCGCCGACCAGGGGACGCCGAAGATGCAGGAGATCTCGAAAGCGGTCCAGGAGGGCGCGGCTGCCTACCTGAACCGGCAGTTCCGCACCCTGGGCGTGTTCGCGATCATCGTCTTCCTGTTACTGCTCCTGCTGCCGGTGAACGACGGCGGCTGGCCGGTCCGGATCGGACGCGCCATCTTCTTCCTGGTCGGCGCCGCGTTCTCGGCGACGGTCGGCTACGTCGGCATGACCATGGCGACCCGGGCGAACGTTCGCGTCGCCGCGGCGGCGAAGGGCGGCGGCGGCCAGCGCGGCTTCCACATCGCGTTCCGGACCGGCGGCATCGTCGGCATGCTCACGGTCGGCCTCGGCCTGCTGGGCGCGTCCGTCGTGCTGCTCTGCTACAACGACCACGCCCCGACCGTGCTGGAAGGCTTCGGCTTCGGTGGCGCGCTGCTCGCCATGTTCATGCGTGTCGGCGGCGGCATCTTCACCAAGGCGGCGGACGTCGGCGCCGACCTCGTCGGCAAGGTCGAGGCGGGCATCCCCGAGGACGACCCGCGCAACGCCGCCACGATCGCGGACAATGTCGGTGACAACGTCGGCGACTGCGCGGGCATGGCCGCGGACCTGTTCGAGTCGTATGCGGTCACGCTCGTTGCCGCGCTGATCCTCGGCCAGGCCGCGTACGGCGCCAAGGGCCTGATGCTTCCGCTGATCATCGGCGGCATCGGCGTGATCAGTTCGGTGGTCGGCATCCTCACCACGAAGCTGCGCGCGTCCGACCGCAACGGCCTGGTGCCGATCAACCGCGGCTTCATGATCTCCGCGGCCGTCTCGTTGATCCTGGTCGCGATCGCCTCGTTCACGTTCCTGCCGAGCGACTTCAAGGACTTCCACATCGCGGGCGTCGCCGACGTCGGCATCAGCCCGGCCGTGGTGGCGTTCGTCGCCGTGCTCATCGGCATCGTGCTGGCCGTCCTGATCCAGCAGCTCACTGGGTACTTCACCGACACGATCCGCCGTCCGGTCAAGGACGTCGCGAAGACGTCGCTGACCGGCCCGGCGACCGTGATCCTGTCCGGCATCTCGCTGGGTCTGGAGTCGGCCGTGTACACGGCGATCCTCATCGCCGTCGCGGTGTTCTGCGCGTTCCTGCTCGGGACGGGCTCGATCGCGGTCGCGCTGTTCGCGGTCGCGCTAGCCGGCTGCGGCCTGCTGACCACGGCCGGCGTCATCGTGTCCATGGACACGTTCGGCCCGGTCAGCGACAACGCGCAGGGTGTCGCCGAGATGAGCGGCGAGATCGACGAGCAGGGCGCCCGGGTGCTCACCGACCTGGACGCCGTCGGCAACACCACGAAGGCGATCACCAAGGGCATCGCGATCGCCACCGCGGTGCTCGCCGCGACCGCGCTGTTCGGCTCGTTCAACAAGGCGCTCTCGGACGCCCTGGCGAAGATCAACAACCCCGGTCACCCGGGCAAGCTGACGCAGCTGGCGTTCTCGACCGACCTGACGCAGCCGAACAACCTGGTCGGCGTCGTCATCGGCGCGGCCGTCGTGTTCCTGTTCAGCGGCCTGGCGATCAGCGCCGTCGGCCGCGCGGCCGGCCGGGTGGTCTTCGAGGTGCGCGACCAGTTCCGCACGCACCCGGGGATCATGGACTACTCCGAGAAGCCCGACTACGCCCGCGTGGTCGACATCTGCACGAAGGACTCGCTGCGCGAGCTGGCCACCCCCGGCCTGCTGGCGATCTTCGCGCCGATCTGCATCGGCTTCGCGATCGGCGTCGCCCCGCTGGCCGGGTATCTCACCGGCGCGATCGCGGCGGGCGTGCTGATGGCGGTGTTCCTCGCCAACTCCGGCGGCGCGTGGGACAACGCGAAGAAGATGGTCGAGGACGGCCACTTCGGCGGCAAGGGCAGCGAGTCGCACGCGGCGACCGTCATCGGTGACACCGTCGGTGACCCGTTCAAGGACACGGCCGGTCCGGCGATCAACCCGCTGATCAAGGTGATGAACCTGGTGGCCGTGCTGATCGCCCCGGCGATCGTGAAGTACAGCATCGGCGAGAACTCGTCGGCCGCCATCCGGGCCGTCGTCGCGATCATCGCGTTCGCGATCATCGCCACCGCGGTCATCGTCTCCAAGCGGCGCGTGGTCTCGATGGGCGACAGCCCGGCCGACCGCGAGCCGGCGGAGACCGCCGCGGCCTAGCGGCACAGCACGCCCAGCGGGCGGCCCGGCGACCACGCGGGGCCGCCCGCTGGCGTATTTCACCCGCCTTCTCCGACACGGTGCCCGGTCTGAACGGCCCCAACCGGTCCCAGCGTCGGAAAAGGCGGCGGACGGGGCCTGGGACAGTAGGAGCCATGACCCAGTTCTCGCTCTTCGGGGCCGAGGTCGCCGAGCCGACGCTCGACGACCTCGGTGGCGTGCTGCTCGCCGGCGGCCACTGGGTTCGGTCCGCGCGCACCGCCCGGCTGTCCGTCGTGGTCGCCGAGCGCTGGCGGGCGGACGCGCTCACCGAGGAGTTCGCGCAGCGCGGGGTCCCGGCGTCGGACGGGGACGCGATCGTCCCGGCCGAGGGCGGCTGGGGCGTCCGCACCGCGTTCGCCGCCGCGCTCGAGCCGCACGCCGCCGCCTGGACCCGCGGCGCGAACGAGGGCCCGCCGCCGGGCTTCGAGCTGACCCCCGCGGGCCTGCGGCTCTGGACGATCGCCGTCGGGCGCCATGACGACGCCGGCTACCGGCTCGCCACGGCCGAGCCGGACGACGCCATGCACCGCGCGGGCGGGGCGCAGCTGTCCCGGCTCGGAGTCGCCGCCGTGTCGATCGCGCAGCGCGGCGGACCGGCCTGGCGGGTCACTTCGCTCAAGCGCATCCGCCGGCTTGCCGAACTGGTTGGTGCAGCGCCCGAGGGCGCCGGGAACAACTGGCCGCAGGCGCGCTGACGCCGCCCCGGCCGGCCGGTGCCGACCGAATGCTGTGGCACGGTGGGGTACCGTGCCGCCACAGTGGCCCGCACAGCGGCCAAAGCGGGCGAAGTCGCCGGACGAACCAAGGAGTACATGTGGCCAGCCGATCCAAAGCGGCGCCCGACGGGTCGGGCACCAAGCTGGTGATCGTCGAATCGGCGACCAAGGCCCGGATGATCGGCGGCTACCTCGGCAAGGGCTACGTCGTCGAGGCGTCCATCGGCCACATCCGGGACCTGCCCCGCAACGCGGCCGACGTCCCGGCCAAGTACAAGGGCGAGTCCTGGGCCCGGCTCGGCGTCGACACCGAGCACGACTTCGAGCCGCTGTACGTGGTGAGCCCGGACCGCAAGCAGCAGGTCACCAAGCTCAAGACGCTGGTCAAGGACGCCGACGAGCTCTACCTCGCCACCGATGAGGACCGCGAGGGCGAAGCGATCGCCTGGCACCTGGTGCAGACGCTGAACCCGAAGATCCCGATCCGGCGCATGGTGTTCCACGAGATCACGCCCGGGGCGATCGCCGAGGCCGTCGCAAACACGCGCGAGATCGACGAGCACCTCGTCGACGCGCAGGAGACCCGCCGCATCCTCGACCGGCTGTACGGCTACGAAGTCAGCCCGGTGCTGTGGAAGAAGGTGCTGCCGAAGCTGTCCGCCGGCCGTGTGCAGTCGGTGGCGACCCGGATCGTCGTCGAGCGCGAGCGGGCGCGCATGGCCTTCCACTCGGCCGAGTACTGGGACGTGCAGGCCACGTTCGCGCCGGACGCACCGAAGCCCGACGACCCCGAGACGTTCACGGCGACCCTCGTCGCGGTCGACGACATCCGGCTCGCGACCGGCCGCGACTTCGATGCGGCGACCGGGCGCGCCGGCGGCGACGTCCTGCACCTGGACGAGGCCGGCGCGCGTGGCCTCGCCGCACGACTGGACGGCCGGCCGTTCGAGGTCAAGGGCGTCGAGGAGAAGCCGTACCGGCGCCGCCCGTACGCGCCGTTCATGACGTCGACGCTGCAGCAGGAGGCCGGCCGCAAGATGCGCTGGTCGTCCGCGGTGACGATGCGCGTGGCGCAGCGGCTGTACGAGAACGGCTACATCACCTATATGCGTACCGACTCGACGACGCTGTCGGAGACGGCGCTGGCGGCGGCGCGGGCGCAGGCGCGCGAGCTGTACGGCGACGCGTACGTGCCGGCCGAGGTGCGCCGCTACACCCGCAAGGTGAAGAACGCGCAGGAGGCGCACGAGGCGATCCGTCCCGCCGGTGACACGTTCCGCACGCCCGGCGAGGTCGCGTCGCAGCTGTCCTCGGACGAGTTCCGGCTCTACGAGCTGATCTGGCAGCGCACGCTCGCCTCGCAGATGGCCGACGCGGTCGGCACCACCGTGTCCGTGCGCATCGGCGGCGAGTCGTCGGCCGGCGAGTCGGTCACGTTCACCACGTCCGGACGCACGATCACGTTCCCCGGCTTCCTGCGCGCGTACGTCGAGGACATCGACGCGGGCACGGAGGAGAAGGACGACGAGGAGAAGCGGCTGCCGCAGCTGGCCCGCGGCGACGCGTTGACCGGCCGCGAGTTCGAGGCGTCCGGGCACACGACGTCGCCGCCCGCGCGGTACACCGAGCCGTCGCTGGTCAAGGCGCTCGAGGAGCTCGGTGTTGGCCGTCCGTCCACGTACGCCTCGATCATGCAGACGATCCAGGACCGCGGCTACGTCTGGAAAAAGGGCCCCGCGCTCGTCCCGTCGTGGACGGCGTTCGCGGTGATCGGGCTGCTGGAGTCGCACTTCGGGCGGCTGGTCGACTACGGCTTCACCGCGTCCGTCGAGAACGACCTGGACGAGATCGCGGCCGGTGACCGGTCGCGCGTCGAGTGGCTGCAGCGCTTCTACTTCGGTGCGGACGGCGCTGCCGCGACGGACGCGCAGCGGATCTCCGCGCAGGGCGGGCTGAAGCGGCTGATCGCCGACCGGCTGGAGCAGATCGACGCCCGCGGCGTGAACTCGATCCCGCTTCCCGGCGTCTCCGCCGTCGTCCGCGTCGGGCGGTACGGCCCGTACCTGCAGGAGGGTGAGGGCGACGACGCGCGCCGCGCCTCACTGCCCGAGGACCTCGCGCCGGACGAGCTGACGCCGGAGAAGGTCGAGGAGCTGCTCTCGGCGCCGTCCGGGGATCGCGAGCTGGGCACGGCCGACGACGGCCGGGTGATCACCGCGAAGTCCGGACGCTACGGCCCGTACGTGACGGACGGCGAGAAGTCGGCGTCGCTGTTCAAGACCATGTCGCTGGACACGATCACGCTCGAGGAGGCGCAGCGACTGCTCACCCTGCCGCGCGTCGTCGGCGAGATCGACGGCGAGGAGGTCACGGCGCAGAACGGTCGCTACGGCCCGTACCTGAAGAAGGGCACCGACTCGCGTTCGCTGGAGACCGAGGAGCAGCTGTTCACGGTCGACCTGGAGCAGGCGAAGGCGATCTTCGCGCAGCCGAAGTTGCGTGGCCGGCGGACCGCTGCCGCACCGCCGTTGCGTGAGCTCGGCGCCGACCCCGTCTCGGGCAAGCCGATGGTGATCAAGGACGGCCGGTTCGGCCCGTACGTCACCGACGGCGAGACGAATGCCTCGCTGCGCAAGGGCGATTCGATCGAGGAGCTGACCGACGAGCGGGCGGCGGAGCTGCTCGCGGACCGCCGCGCCCGCGGCCCGGTCAAGAAGGCCGCGAAGAAGGCAGCCAAGAAGCCGGCCAAGAAGGCCGCCGCCAAGAAGGCGCCCGCGAAGAAGGCCACCGCCAAGAAGTAGCGGTCGCTCAGGCCGGTTTGTGGGCGACGGCGAAGATGCGGCGGAACTCGAACAGGGTGCCGTGCGCCGTCCGCGGATAGGCCTCGCGCAGCAGCGCCGCGTACTCGCGTTCGAACTGCCCGCTTCCGCCATCGTCCGACCGGTTTTCGGCGTCGACACTGGTCGCACCGTGGGGGGAGGCGAGGGCGGCCAGGATCGGGCGCAGCCCGGTACCGCGCACCCACTCCAGCACCGGGTCCTCGCCCTGCAGCAGGTGCAGGTACGTCGTTTCCCAGACGTCGACCTCGAGTCCCGCGTCGAGCACCAGCGCTGCGTAGCCCGCGGGCGTGGCGACGACGTCGTGCCGCAGCACGTCGCCGACCAGCGGCGCCCACCGCGGGGACGTCGCCAGCGAGCGCATCAGCTGGTGCGACGGCGCGTCGAAGTTGCCGGGCACCTGCATCGCCAGCCAGCCGCCGGACGGCAGGGCGTCCGCCCATGACCGCAACAGCTCGCGGTGCTCGGGCACCCACTGCAGCGTGGCGTTGCTGATCAGCACGTCGCAGTCCGCGGGCATCGTCCAGGTGCGCACGTCGCCGACCGCGAACTGCACGCCCGGGACGTCCGTCCGCGCCCGCTCGATCATCTCCGGCGACGAGTCCAGGCCCTCGACGATCGCGGACGGCCAGCGCTCGCGCAGCAGGGCGGTCAGGTTGCCCGGCCCGCAGCCGAGGTCGACGACGCGGCGCGGCGCGTGCGCGCCCACTCGGGCGAGCAGGTCCAGGAACGGGCGCCCGCGTTCGTCGGCGTAGCGGGTGTACTGCGCGGGGTCCCAGCGCACGGCATCCTCCTCGATCCGCAAACTATCTTGACGTCAAGGAATATATCTTGAAGTCAAGAGATATGGCACCATGGGGACGTGAACGACGCGGCAGGTGACGAGGCGGTCGACGAGGTCGACGAGATCGTCGAGGCCTGGCGCGCCGAGCGGCCGGACCTGGACGTCGAGCCGCTGCAGGTGCTGTCCCGGCTGGCCCGGCTCGCCGACGTCCTGGACGAGCGCCGCGCGAACGCGTTCGTCGAGCACGGCCTGCAGGCGCACGAGTTCGACGTGCTCTCGGTGCTGCGCCGCAGCGGGGAGCCGTTCGAGCTGACCGCGGGCGAGCTGGCCGCGCGCACGCACGTCACGTCCGGCACGATGACCAGCCGGCTG
>DASRSS010000048.1:0-4674 GCA_035656335.1 Jatrophihabitantaceae bacterium
TCACGATGCGGAACGTGCTGGCGCCGGTGACCTCGTCACCGGCGATCACGGCGTGCTGCACCGGGGCGGCGCCGCGCCAGGCGGGCAGCAGCGAGAAGTGCAGGTTCACCCAGCCGTGCTTCGGGACGGCCAGCGCCGGCGGCGGCAGCAGCGCGCCGTACGCGACGACCGGGCAGCAGTCCGGTTCGAGCGCGGCCAGCGCGGCAAGGAACTCGGGCTCGCTCGGCCGCCGCGGTGTAAGCACCGGCAGCCCGGCCTCGGCGGCGAGCTCGGCGACCGGGGACGCGGTCTCGTGCCGTCCCCGTCCGGCGCGGGCCGCGGGACGCGTCACGACGGCGACCACCTCGTGCCGCGGCGAATCGAGCAGCGCGCGCAGCGACGGGACGGCCGCAGCCGGAGTGCCGGCGAAGACCAGCCTCACAGAGCGAGCCCGCGGGTCGGGTGCGGGCTGACCTTGACCGTCGGCGCGGACAGTCCGGACCACTCCGCGTCCCGGATCGCCTTCATCGCCGCCTTGCGGGTCGCGGCATCGAGCCGGTCGACGAACAGCACGCCGTCCAGGTGGTCGGTCTCGTGCTGGATGCAACGCGCCAGCATCGCGGTGCCCTCGACGGTGATCGGGTCGCCGTACATGTTCTGGCCGTGCGCGACCACGTTCGCGCGCCGCTTGCAGTCCCAGCTGAGCCCGGGGATCGACAGGCAGCCCTCGGCGCCGTCCTGCTCCTCGTCGTTCGGGAAGTGCAGCACCGGGTTGATCAGGTGCCCGGCCTGCTCGTCGTCCACGTGATAGGTGAACACGCGCAGCCCGACGCCGATCTGCGGCGCGGCCAGCCCGGAGCCGGGCGCGTCCAGCATCGTCTCGGTCAAATCGGCGACGAGCGTGCGCAGCTGCTTGTCGAAGTCGGTGACGACGTCGGCGGGCGTGCGCAGCACCGGGTCGCCGAAGAGCCGGATCGGTTGGACGGTCACGCCCCCAGCTTACGAAAGCCCCGGTGACGCGGCCGTCGCGGTATTTAGTTAGACTGGCTAACGAACGAAAGGACTAGGGGTGCACCATTCCGAAGCGCACGACCGCCGGGTCGCCTTGTCGGTGACGACCGTCGGCATTCTGGCCGCGACGCTGAACTCGTCGATCCTGTTGATCTCGCTGCCGGCGATCTTCACCGGGCTCGGCCTGGACCCGCTCGCGCCGGCGAACATCTCGTACCTGCTCTGGATGCTGATGGGCTACCTGCTCGTCACCGCGGTGCTCGTCGTGACGTTCGGACGGCTCGGCGACCAGTACGGACGCGCGAAGCTGTTCAACCTGGGCTTCCTGATCTTCACGGTCGCGTCCGTCGGATGCGCGCTGATCCCCAACGGCGGCGCGGCCGGCGCGCTGGAGCTGATCGCGTTGCGCGTCGTGCAGGGCGTGGGCGGCGCGATGCTGACGGCGAACTCGACGGCGATCATCACCGACGCGTTCCCGGCCGACCGCCGCGGCTTCGCGCTGGGCGTGAACCAGGTGGCCGCGCTCGCCGGCTCGTTCGCCGGCCTGGTCGTCGGTGGTGTGCTGTCCGAATGGCACTGGCGCGCGGTGTTCTGGGTGTCGGTCCCGGTCGGCGTCTGGGGCACCTGGATGGGCTACCGGACGCTGCACGACAAGCCGCGCGACCGGACGAAGCGGGTCGTCGTCGACTGGTGGGGCAACCTCACGTTCGGGCTCGGCCTGACCGCGCTGCTGATCGCGATCACGTACGGGCTGCAGCCGTACGGCGGGCACACGATGGGCTGGACGGCGCCGCTCGTGCTCGGCACCGGCATCGGTGGCATCGCGCTGCTGATCGCCTTCGGGTTCGTGGAGAACCGCGTCCAGGACCCGATGATCAACCTGCGGCTGTTCAAGATCCGCGCGTTCGCGGCTGGGCAGGCGGTCAACCTGCTCGCGGCGATGTCCCGCGGCGGACTGCAGTTCATGCTGATCATCTGGCTGCAGGGCATCTGGCTGCCGCTGCACGGCTACGACTTCGCGCAGACCCCGCTGTGGGCTGGCATCTACATGCTGCCGATGACGATCGGGTTCCTGGTCGCCGGCCCCGCGTCCGGCGCGATCTCCGACCGGTTCGGGGCGCGCGCGTTCGCGACCGGCGGCCTGCTGCTCACGGCCGCGACGTTCGTCGGCCTGATCGCGCTGCCCGCGGACTTCAACTATGTCCTGTTCGCGCTGCTGCTCGCGTTCAACGGCATCGGCATGGGCCTGATGGCGGCGCCGAACACGGCCGCGATCATGAACGCGGTGCCCGGTTCGCAGCGCGGCGCGGCGTCCGGCGTGCGCGCCACCGGCATGAACGCCGGCATGGTGCTGTCGATGGGCGGCTTCTTCACGTTGATGGCCGTCGGGCTCGCCAGCCGCCTTCCCGCCGCGCTGTTCAACGGGCTCACCGGCGCGGGCGTGCAGACCGGTCCGGCCACCACGGCCTCGCACGCCTCCCCGGTCGGGCTGCTGTTCGCGGCGTTCCTGGGCGACAACCCGATCAAGGCGCTGGTTCCCGATCCGGGCCCGGCCGCGGACACCGGCCGCATCTACGGCCAGGAGTTCTTCCCGCGGCTGATCTCCGAGCCGTTCATGCACGGCCTGCTCATCGCGTTCGGCGCGTCGATCATCATGCTCCTGATCGCGGCCGCCGCGTCCATGCTGCGCGGCGAGCGGTACGTGCACGAGGACCCCGAGGCGGAGCCGGTGGGCGAGCTCGGGATGGACGAGCTAGGTACGGCTGCGGGCCCGGCGATCGCGGTGGAGCCAGCCGGCACGTAGCGCCGTCGCGACCGCCCCGAGCTGCGAGGGCGCGTCGAGCTTGCAGAGCACGCCGCGCACGTGGCTGCGGACCGTCGCGTCCGAGACGACCCAGTCGGTGGCCATGTCGCGCACCGACCGGCCCTCGGCAAGCGCTTCGAGCACCGCGCGCTCGCGCTCGGTCAGCCGCTCGAACGGCTCCAGCGCACGTTCCTGCTCGGCGCGCACCTGGGACAGCTCGCGCAGCATCCGCCGCCGTTCCTGCTCGTCGATCACGGGACGGCCGTCGAGCGCGTCGCAGGCCCGGGCCAGCAGCGACTCGAAGCCGGACTCCTTGCGCGCGAAGCCGACGGCGCCGCGTTCGAGCGCGGTCGCGATCCGCATCGGGTCGGCGGTACCGGTGACGACGAGCACCCGCACGCCGGCGGCGACCAACGGGACGAGCACGTCGTTGCCGTCGAGCTCGGTGCCGAGATCGAGATCGAGCAGCACCAGATCGGGCGCGGCCGCCACGATCCGCGCGGCCAGGTCCGGCGCGTCGCACGGCACGATCACGGCGTCGATCGCGCGCCGGTGCAGCGCGGTCTGCAGGGTCTCCGCGAGCAGCGTGTGGTCCTCGACGATGACGACGGTGGGCATGGCTGATCAGCTCGCGTTCGCGCGCAGCGGGCCGACCGGACGGAGGACGGCCGCCGGCAGGCCGAGGACGACGCGCGTCCCGTCGAGCCCGGCGCGGCCCTCGATCCGCAGCGAGCCGCCCTGCTCGGCCATCGCGACCGCGGAGCTGTACAGGCCGATTCCCGTCCCCGCCGCGGCGGACCGGCTCAGCCGCTCGCCGCGGATCAACACCGCGCTCCGCACCTCGGCCGGGATGCCCGGGCCGCTGTCCTCGACGCAGATGCGCACGCTCGCGCCCGCCGACGACGCGCGGACCACGACGGGCGAACCCGGCGCGTACTTGGCCGCGTTGGACAGCAGGTTCGCAAGCACGGTCGCCGTCGCCGTCGGACGGCCGTACGCGCGCAGGCCGCGCAGGTCCGCGTCGATACGCATGCCGGTGGCACGGTAGGCGACGAGCACCGGCTCGAAGGCGGACGCCAGCGCGAACTCGCGCGGCTCCTCGTCGGACTCCGGGTCGAGCAGGGTGGTCAGCCGGCGGGCCTCGGCGGTGACGACCCGGCGCAATTGGGCGGCAGAATCGTCGTCCTCACCCGCCTCGGTCGGGACGGCGAACAGGTGGGTGGCGCCGAGCACGCCGAGCACGGCGGTGCGCGCCTCGTGCAGCCGGGCGCGCTGTCCCTCCTCCAGCTCGGCGATCCTGCGCCGGGCCGTCCCGAGGTCGTCGGCCAGCTGCAGAATTCGGCTGCCGTGCGCGGCGTACGTCTGGCGCAGCGCGTCCACCGCACCGCCGAGCGCGACCGCCGTCGCCACGACACAGCACGCCGCGGTCGCCGAGTCGGCGGCCAGCCAGAGCGCGTGCGGCCCGACCGGCGCGACGGACAGCAGCGCTGCCAGCAGCGGCACACCACCGGCGGCAGCAGCCACCAGCTTGCGGTCGGGTGCGCGCCGTGCGCGTGTCGGACGTCGACCGGCCAGGTGTACGACGAGCACGGGGGCCAGCAGGACGAGCCGCAGTGACGGGCCCGGGAGCACACAGGCCGAGAGGAGTGCGACCGCGGCGACGAGCAGCGTGGCGCCCTGCCAGGACGCGGCCGTAGCGCCGGTGAGGCGCGCCTGGGCGGCCCGCAGCGTCGCGCCGGCCAGCGCCAACGCGCCGGCCACCGCGAAACCGCAGCTCAGCCAGGTCACGGGCAAAAGCTAGACCCGCACCCCAGGGTCGTCAAATCGACGTTAAGTCTCGTGCGGGGCACGCGGCGGCCGCGCTCGCCAGGAGCTGTTCG
>DASRSS010000049.1:0-6260 GCA_035656335.1 Jatrophihabitantaceae bacterium
GGGGCCACTCCCGCCGTTTTGACGGTGGCAGACGCAGAGATTGCAGGGATCAGCGTTGCGACCATCGTGAACGCCATGAGCACCACGATGCGTGTCAAGCTGATATGTCTAGCTCCCCTGAGTCGAAACATGAGTTTGTCCTACCGGCTAGGTTGAGTGTGGCGTTGCGAGCGTGCGCCCAGACAGACTGCTGGAGCAATGACAGGTTGCTGCATGTCAGCTAGTTGTCATGCAGCCCTGCGTTGGGACTCCAGACAAGTGTCCCGATCAATACGAGCGGAGCCCGGAAGTCTCCGCCCTATAGGTCAACCGGGCTACGGTCATTGCCCATGGCCCGCAGTGCCGTGTTCGGCGGACGCGTCGCGGCGGACACGCTGAACAACGCCTTCGGGCTGATCGTGCTGCTGATCACCGGCTACGCGGTGGGATTTCGTCCGGCGAACTTCCTCGGGCTGATCCTCGCCGCGCTGCTGCTGTTGCTGTTCGCCCTCGCGGTGAGCCTGGGCTACGCGATCATCGGGCTGGTCGTGCGCACGCCCGAGGCCGTGAACGCGGCGACGTTCCCGATCATCTTCCCGCTCACGTTCGCGTCGTCGGCGTTCGTGCCCGTGCAGACGATGCCGGGCTGGCTGCGCGGCTTCGCGACCCACCAGCCGGTCAGCGTGGTGATCAACGCGGCGCGGTCGCTGATCCTGGGGGACAGTGCGACGGCCGCCCAACGCGCCCAGTTGCTGGGCGGAACCGGCACCGGGTCGTTGATCGTGCAGGCGCTGGCGTGGACGATCGGCATCGGGCTCGTCTTCGGGCTGCTGTGCGCGCGCAGGTACCGCCGCCTGACGCGGTAGGCACGGTCCGGTCGCTGGGAAGGCTCGCCGGGCCGCATCAACCGATCGGTGGAGCCGGGGATGATCGGCAGGTTGAGGCGCACCCGTTGCCTCGGCTGCGATCCTCGACGCCATGGCGATGATTGACGTCCGCGAGCTGCGGAAGAGCTACGGCGACCGGACCGCGGTCGACGGGATCAGCTTCGACGTCCAGGACGGTGAGATCTTCGGGATCCTCGGCCCGAACGGCGCCGGCAAGACCACCACGGTGGAATGCATCGCCGGGCTGCGCCACCGCGACGACGGCTCGATCACCGTCGCCGGCATGGATCCGGCGCTGGAGGGAACCGAGTTCCGCGAGGCGGTCGGCGTCCAGTTGCAAGAATCCCGGCTGCCGGAGAAGCAGACCGTCGCCGAGGCGCTGCAGCTCTACGCCAGCTTCTACGAACGCCCGCGCGACTGGCGCGAGCTCGCGGAGCGGCTGGGCCTGCTCGAGCAGCGCAACACCTACTTCGGCCGGCTGTCCGGTGGACAGAAACAGCGCCTTTCCGTGGCGCTCGCGTTGATCGGCAATCCGCGCGTCGCCATCCTGGACGAGCTGACCACCGGGCTGGATCCGGCCGCTCGACGCGAGGTCTGGGGCCTGCTGGAGGACCTGCGCGGTACCGGCGTCACGCTGCTGCTCGTCTCGCACTTCATGGAGGAGGCCGAGCGGTTGTGCGACCGCGTCGTCGTGATCGATCGTGGCCGCATCATCGCCGCCGATACGCCCGAGGGCCTGGCAGCAGGCGTCGCGGCGGACCAGCGGATGAGCTTCGTCCCGTCGGCCGCGGTGGATCCGGCATCCCTGCGCGCGCTGCCGGACGTGCACACCGCCACGATCTCGGGCGACCGGATCGCGGTGACCGGAACCGACAACGTCGCCGCGGCGGTGATCATCGCGCTGCACGAGCGCGGCATCCAGGCCGCCCGGCTGCGCGTGGACCAGCCGAGTCTCGACGATGCGTTCATCGCGTTGACACACAAGGACGACCCGGCGGCCGAGCTGCGTTCCGGCGCCGCGTCCGGCTCTGCCACCAAGACTGGCACCGATTCGCAGAACACGGCAGGAGCATCCCGATGAGCGCCACCGCGCGGAACCTCGCCACGCCCACTTCGCGCATCGCCGGGCAAGGCCGTGCCGGAGCCATGCGCGCCATGCTGCGCAGCGAGGCGCGCCTGCTCGCACGCAACCCGGGCGTCGTCGTCTGGTCGACGGTGCTGCCGGTCGCCGCCGCGATCGTGCTGGCCTGCATACCGGCGATCCGCAAGCCGTCCAAGGACCTCGGCGGACTGAGCTTCTTCCACGTCTACCAGCCGATCCTGATCCTGTTCGCGATCACGCTGCTCGCCGTGCAGTCGCTGCCGGACGTGCTGACCCGCTACCGCGAGATGGGCGTGCTCAAACGGCTGCGCACCACACCGGCCTCGCCCGCGCTGCTGCTGTTCGCCCAGTTGACGCTGACGCTGCTGGTGTCGATCTCGTGCACGGTGCTGATGACGGTGGTTCCTGCGCTGGTCGGCGCATCGTGGCCGCAGAACGTCGCCGGGTTCGTGGTGGCCTACCTGCTGGCGGCGTGGGCGCTGCTGGGCCTCGGCCTGCTGATCGCGAGCCTGTTCCACAACGCGAAGGTGGCCGCCGGCTTCGGCACGGTGCTGTTCTTCGTCGTGGAGTTCTTCGCGGGGTTGTGGCTGCAGCGGCCGAACATGCCGGACTGGCTGCGGCACATCTCCGACTTCACCCCGGGCGGTGCCGGCGCGCAGGCGCTCACCGACTCGTCCGTCGGGCACTGGCCGAGCGCGCTGCACCTGATCGTGCTCGCGGCGTGGGGGATCGCGATGTCCGTCGCGTCCATCCGCCTGTTCAGCTGGGAATGACCGCACCGCGGCGGGGCGCGACAATGACAGCCATGGCAGCGACGACGGCCGCACCCGCGACGGCGAGCGTCGTGCCGGACGGCGTCGACCTGCCGCCGTACACGCTGTGGCGGCGCGTTCCGGCGTGGGAGCCGCACGGGCGCTGGCTGCGCGACCGTCCGCAGCTGGAATGGCCCGACACGATGTTCTCGATCGTGCTCGCGCCGTGGCTGATGCGCGTGCTGCTCGCCGTCAGCCTCGCGCTCGGGCAAGTGACGATGCCCGGGGGCGCCGGGCGGCACCTGCTCGCCGCCGGGCTGATCGTCGCGGTCTGGGGCTGGATCGAGTGGTGGCAGCGCTGGGACCTGACCGCACTGTGGCGGCGGCCGGCCGCGCTCGGCGGCCAGACCGCGCTGACCGCGGCGGCGATCGCGGTGAGCCCGCTGAGCGGCGTGATCGCCTGGTCGCAGTACATGATCTGCGGCACCTTCTTCACCGGACCGATGCTCATCGCCGCCCTGGCCGCGTCCAGCGTGTTGATGACGGCGGTGCAGGTCGGTGGCTTCGCGGTGCTCCCGAACAGCTGGACGCTGACGGCCGCGCTGTTCCTGCTCGACGTGGCGATCGGACTGGTGTCGATCCCGATGGCCAACCGGCGCGAGGAGGCCGTGCTGCGGCGCAACGCCATGACCTGGCGGCTGCTGGCCGAGCAGCGCCGCAACACCGAGCTGCAGCAGCAACTGCTCGACCAGGCGCGCACAGCCGGGGTCCGCGAGGAACGCGCGCGGCTGGCACGGGACCTGCACGACACGGTCGCCCAAGGCCTGGTCGCCGTCGTCACGCAACTGGAGGCCATCGACGACCTGACCCTCGCCGACGACGTCGCCCGCCGGCGGGTGGACAACGCCAAGGCGCTGGCCCGGCAGAGCCTGGACGAGGCGCGCCGGGCCGTCGACGCGCTGCGGCCACCAGCCCTGGAGGACGGCACACTGGCCGAGGCGATCTCCGGTGCGCTCGACGAATGGGAGCGGCTGAACCGCATCGACACGGAGCTGACCGTCTCGGGTGCACCGCGCACCACGCCCGCCGACACCGCTCTGCTGCGGGTCGTCCAGGAGGCGCTGGCCAACGCCGCCCGGCACTCCGGAGCGAGCCGGGTCGCGGTCAGCCTGGACTACCTGGAGGACGAGGTGCTGCTCGACGTCCACGACGACGGCGCGGGGTTCCGTCCCGATGCGGTGCGCGGTCCGTCCGCACGCGGCGGGCACGGCCTGCCCAGCATGGCCGAACGGGTCCGGCTGGTGGGCGGCACGCTGGCCGTGGAGTCCGAACCCGGCGCGGGATGCGTCGTCAGCGCGGCGGTGCCGGGATGAGCGAGCCGGCTCCGCAGATCAAGATTCTCGTGGTGGACGACCATCCGGTCGTGCGCGACGGCATCCGCGGCATGCTCGAGCGGGACGACCGGATGGCGGTGGTCGGCGAGGCCGGCGACGGCCCGGAGGCGGTCGCGCTGGTGCGGGCGATGGATCCGGATCTCGTGCTGATGGATCTGCGCATGCCCGGCGGCGACGGCGTGAGCGCGATCCGCGAGCTTCGCGCGAGCAGCCCGACGCGTCCGCGCATCCTGGTGCTGACCACCTATGACACCGACCGCGACATTCACGCCGCGATCGACGCCGGCGCGGACGGTTACCTGCTCAAGGCGACGCCGCGCACCGAACTGGTGGACGCTGTGGTCCGTGCCGCCGCGGGGCACAGCGTGCTCGCGCCGAGCGCGGCGCGCAGCCTGGTCGACCGCAACCGTGCGGCGACGCTGACCGCCAGGGAGCTGCAGGTGCTGTCCGCGATCGCCCGCGGCGGCACCAACCAGGAGGTCGCCCGGGAGCTGCTGGTGTCCGAGGCGACGGTCAAGACGCACCTGCTGCACGTGTATCCGAAGCTGGGCGTGCGCGATCGGGCGGCCGCCGTGCGGGTGGCGTTCCAGCGCGGCCTGCTGGATTGACCCGTCCTCCGCTAATGGAGTGACCCCGTTCTCCCCTGATGATCATGGCCGTAACCCCCGAATTCCGGGGTTCCAGCCATGATCATCACGTGGGGGTCGTGCCGGCCGCGGCCAGGCGCGCCAGCAGTCCGTCGCAGTCGGCCACGGTCACCGTCAGGCCCGGATGCCGGATCCGGCCCGTGGGCTCGATGCCGGCAACCGGTTCGCGGAATCGGATGCACACCCCGCGGTCGCCGTTGGTCGCCATGGTGAGTCCGCGGTCGGTGAAGGACAGGTGCGCCGGACCGATCGTCATGAGAATCCGGTAGGGCCCGCTCGTCTCGACGCCGGCGATGTTGGTGACTGGCGTGCGGACGCCCCACGGTCCGAACCGGGCGTGTAGCTCGTGGTCGCTCACTTCGACGAGCGCCGTGGACGGCGTTACTCCGAACGGCAAGGCGGCGATCCGGTACGCCGGCGCGAAGGCGAAGGCAAACCGTGTGACAGCCATGCCTCACGCTTACCCGCAACCGAGGCTGTCGACGCGCGGCCCGAGAGAAGTGGTTTTGCGCGCCCGGCAGGACTCGAACCTGCAACCTCTTGATCCGTAGTCAAGTGCTCTATCCGTTGAGCTACGGGCGCCGAACTAGCTGCCAAACGGCAACCGGGACAGTCTACCGGGTGGAAAGCGGGCGACTGAGCGGAGGCTCCGGGATTCGAACCCGGGATGGGCGGTTAACCCAAACCGCATTAGCAGTGCGGCGCCATAGACCAGACTAGGCGAAGCCTCCAAGCGGTCGAGCGCGAAACTCGTCCACCGGGCGCAAAGCCTACAAGGTCGGCCGAGCGCGCTCCAAAGCGCCGTCAGCCGCGGCCCAACAACCGCTTGAGCCGATGCGGACGGACGAGGAACGCCTCGGCCTCGAGCGCGGCGACGGCGATCCGCGGGACGTCGCGGGTGGCCGCGAACGAGACGAACCGCGGCTCCCAGTACGGCCGGAACTTCACGTTGAACCGGTACAGCGACTCGATCTGCCACCACCGCGACGCGAACAGCAAGACCCGCCGCCAGGCGCGCAGAATCGGTCCGGCACCGATCCGCTCACCGCGCTCGAGAGCGTCCCGGAACACGGCGAAGTTCAGCGATATCCGCCCGACGCCCAGGGACGGACAGGCCGCGACCACCTGGGTGATCATGAACTCGTTGAGCCCGTTGTCGGCCGACCGGTCGCGGCGCATCAGGTCCAGCGACAGCCCGCACGGGCCCCACGGCACGAAGTGCAGCAGCCCGCGCAGCTCCCCGTCGCGGCACGCGGTGGCGAGCACGCAGTCCGGATCGGTGGGGTCACCCAACCGCGACAGCGCCATCGAGAAGCCTCGCTCCACCGCGTCCCCGCGCCAGGACTCGGCCGCCTGGCGCAGCTGCGCGAACTCCGCCGGTTCGATCTCGGACGCCCGCCGCACGCGCACCTCGTACCCCGCGCGAGCGACCCGCGTGCAGGCCTGGCGCACGCCGCGCATGGCCCGTCCGTCGAGGGTGAACTCGGCGACGTCCAGCA
>DASRSS010000050.1:0-16994 GCA_035656335.1 Jatrophihabitantaceae bacterium
CGCCTGCCTGAGCAAGCACGCGCCCGACCATCCGGGCGGCTCGGCTGTCGCAGTACTCGGCGACGTCGCCGTACGTCATCACCTTGCCGGGCGGAATGGACGCGACGCACGCCAGGATCTGTTCGGGCAGGGTCTGGGCCACGGCGCCAATCTTGCCTCGACCACACGTTCGGCTCGCGGTGTTGGCGTACCTCGTTAGGCTCGCGGAGTGACCGATTCCCTGGCTCCGCTGTCCCTGCCCGCGTCCGGCAGCCCCGCCGACGACTGGACGGGCTGGGTGGCCCGGCGCTGCGACGACAGCCTGGCGCGGGTCCGCGAGCTGGTCGCGCAGCTCAAGCGCGAGCCCGGGGACGCGGCGGCCACGATGCGCACCTGGAACGACGCGAACCTCGCGCTGGCCAACGCGTTCGCGGTGTCGTCCCTGATGTGCCAGGTGCATCCGGACGAGGCGGTGCGCACCCGCGCGGAGCAGGGCGAGCAGGACGCGAACCGGCTGCGCACCGAGCTCAGCCTGGACCGCGAGCTGTTCGACGTGCTCGCCGCCGTCGACCCGGACGCGCTCGACGACGGGGGCAGGCGTGTGCTGGCCGAGACGCTGCGCGACTTCCGCCGGGCGGGCGTCGACCGCGACGACGCGACGCGCGAGCGGATCCGCGAGCTGTCCGAGCGGGAGACCGAGCTGGCGCAGGAGTTCTCCAAGAACATCCGCGACGGCGTGCGCACGGTCGCGCTCGAGCCGTCGCAGCTGGACGGGCTGCCGGCCGACTTCGTCGAGGCGCACCAGCCGGGCGAGGACGGCACGGTCACGCTGACCACCGACTACCCCGACTTCATCCCGTTCATGACGTTTGGCAAGGACCGCGCGGCACGGCGGGCGCTGTACCTGGAGTACCTCAACCGGGCGTGGCCGGAGAACGACGCGCTGCTGTTGGATTTGCTGCGGCTGCGACAGGAGCACGCCACGCTGCTCGGCTACGCGGACTGGCCGTCGTACGACGCCGAGGTCAAGATGATCGGCTCCGGGCCCGCGATCGGCGAGTTCATCGACAAGATCGCCGCCGCGGCCGAGGCGGCTGGGCGCCGCGACTACGACGTGCTGCTCGCGCGGTTGCAGGCCGACGACCCGGATGCGCGGACGATCGACGGCGCCGACAAGGCGTTCTACAGCGAGGTGATCCGGCGCGAGAACTTCGACGTGGACGCGCAGCAGGTGCGCGAGTACTTCGACTTCGCGCGGGTGCGGGCCGGCCTGCTGGACGTGACCGGCCGGCTGTTCGGGCTGTCGTACGAGCCGGTGCCGGACGCGCCGACGTGGCACGAGGACGTCGCCGTCTACGACGTGCAGTCCGACGGCGAGCGCATCGGGCGGATCTACCTGGACCTGCACCCGCGCCCCGGCAAGTTCTCGCACGCGGCGCAGTTCGACCTCGTCCCGGGCATCGCGGGGCGCCAGCTGCCCGAGGGCGTGCTGGTCTGCAACTTCCCGCGCGCGCTGATGGAGCACACCGACGCGGTCACGCTGTTCCACGAGTTCGGGCACCTGGTGCACCACATCCTCGCCGGCCGGCACGCGTGGGCGCGGTTCTCCGGCGTCGCAACCGAGTGGGACTTCGTGGAGGCGCCGTCGCAGCTGCTCGAGGAGTGGGCGTGGGACGCCGACGTCTTGCGCTCGTTCGCGACGAACGCGGCCGGCGAGCCGATCCCGTCCGAGCTGGTCGCCAAGATGCGCGCGGCGCACGACTTCGGCAAGGGTTTCCAGACGCGTACGCAAATGTTCTACGCGGCGCTGTCGTACCTGGTGCACCGGGACGTCCCGGAGGACCTGACGGCCGTCGTTCGCGAGCTGCAGGCGAAGTACGACCTGTTCGCGTACGTGCCGGACACGCACTTCCATGCCTCGTTCGGGCACCTGGAGGGGTACGGTTCGGGGTATTACACCTACATGTGGAGCCTGGTGATCGCCAAGGACCTGTTCTCGGCGTTCGATCCGGCGAACCTGTTCGACACGGACCTGTCGTACCGGTACCGCGACCGGATCCTCGCGCCCGGCGGCAGCGAGGACGCCGCGGACCTGGTCGAGAAGTTCCTCGAGCGGCCGTACAGCTTCGAGGCGTTCCAACGCTGGCTGGATACCTGAATGCCGGCCGACTCCGCGGAGGAACGGCTGAGCAAACTGCTCGCCGTCACCGACACCACGCTGACGCGGCTGGACGCCGAGAAGCAGCAGGCCGAGCTGCTGGACCGGATCCGGCTCGTGCTGGACGCCGACACCGTCACGGTGCTCGTCCACGAGCAGGCGTCCGACTACCTCGTGGCGGAGGTGGCCCGCGGCCTGGAGGAGGAGGTCCGGCAGGGCGTTCGGGTGCCCATCGGCGCCGGCTTCGCCGGATCGGTCGCCGCCCGGCGTCACCCGGTACTGCTCGAGCGCGTGGACGAGTCCACCGTGGCGAACCCGATCCTGTGGCAGAAGGGCGTCCGGACGATGCTGGGCGTTCCGCTGCTGAGCGGCGACCGGCTGCTCGGGGTGCTGCATGTGGGACGGCTCGACGACCGGCCGTTCAGCGAGATCGACGCCCAGGTGCTGTCGGTGGCCGCCGAACGCGTTACGGCGGCCATGCTCAGCGCGACCGCGGCCGCCGAGCGGGCGGCGGCGAACCTGCTCGAGCGCAGCCTGTTGCCGGCGCGGTTCCCTGTGATCGAGGGCCTCGAGTTCGCCGGCCGGTACACACCGTCCGAGGACCGTATGATCGGCGGCGACTGGTACGACGTATTCACGCTGCCGTCCGGCGCGCTGTGGCTGGTGACCGGTGACGTCGCGGGGCACAGCCTGCAGGCGGCCGTCCGGATGGGGCGGGTGAAGAGCGCGCTGCGGGCGTATGCGCTGCTCGGCGGCGGGCCGGCGGAGACCTTGGAGCTGACCGACCGCAAGGTGCACCACTTCGAGATCGACACCATGGTGACCGTCATCTGTGCGGTGACGCGACCGCCGTACGACAGCTTCGAGATCTGTTCGGCCGGGCACCTGCCACCCGTGCTCGCGCACCCGGACCGGGCGACGTCGCTGGTCGAGCTGAAGGTCGGCCCGCCGCTCGGCGCGGTGCGGGACGTGCGGCGGGTCGCGACCGAGGTCGAGTTCTTGCCGGGGTCGCTGCTGGCCCTCTACACCGACGGGCTGGTCGAGCGGCGCGGGGAGAGCCTGGACGTCGGGTTGGACCGGCTGCGAAACGCGATCCGGATCGGTCCGGCCGACCAGGTGTGCCGCGAGACGATGCAGCGGCTGGTCGCCGACCGGGTCCCGGCCGACGACATCGCGATGCTGGCGGTGCGGCGCCCGAGCTGAGCGCGTTGCCGGTGGTCAGCCCGGCGGGCTCCAGCTCGGGTCGCGGCCGGTTGCGGCGAGAAGTTGCTCTTGCTCGGTGGCGCCCTCACGCACCTCGACGGGTTTGGCGAACAGGCCCGAGCCGGACAGGTCCCCGGAGCCGGGCATGTTGGCGCGTACGAACTCGACGAGCTCGCGGGGCAGCAGCTCGTCGTAGCCGATCGCCTTGGCCAGGTCCCAGGAGTGGATGGTCAGGTCGAAGACCATCTCACGCAGGTAGGTGCGGGCAGGCGTCGGACCGCGGGACAGGTCCACCGAGCGGTCGATCGCGCCGTCCGCGGTCACGGCGTCCGCGGACCCGGCGGCGGCCTCGTCCCACAGCTCGGCGAGGTTGGCGCCGACTCCTCCGTCGACCGGCAGCGAGCGCGATCCTTCGACGACCTTGCCGGCCGCGTCCAGGTCGAGGCCGCGCAGCAGTGGCGGCGCCCACCGGTGCTCGTCGATCAGGTGGTTGACCAGGTCGGCGACCGTCCACTCCGTGTCGGGGGTCGGCGCCCTCCACTGGTCTTCGCTGATCGCGTGGACCCGGGCAGTGAATTCGTGCTGCCCGGACAGGAACATCGCCAGCACTTCATCCATGTGTTATGCCTACCCCGGGTTCCCCGGTCGGCAAACCCGCGGCTGCGGTGTTGCGCTTCCCGCGCGGGAACCTCGTACGGTCTGTGCCATGACTGCGGCGCTGTTGCCGATCGGACGGTTCGCCCGCGTCACCGGGCTGACCGCCAAGGCGCTGCGCCATTACGACCGCATCGGGTTGCTGCGGCCTGCCGAGATCGACTCCGGCGGCTATCGCCGTTACGCGCCGGAGCAGGTCGATCTCGCCAGGCGCATCGCGTTGCTGCGTGCGGTTGATGTGCCGATCGAGGACGTGCGCCGCTGCCTGGCGGACGAGCGGCTGTTCGACGACGTGCTCGCCGCGCAGCGTCGCCGCCTGGATGCCCGGCTGACACGCGTTCAGCGTCAGCTCCACACGCTTCACCACTTACTCGCCGAGGGAACGGAACCCGTCATGACGAACGCACCGCAGCTCGACCCGGAGGACGAGCGGCGCCTCGCCGCCGCGCTGTTCAACGGCACCTGGCAGCTGCTGGAGAAGCCGGAGCGCACGCGCACCGAGGACGACGAGATGCTGCACATGGCACACGCCTCGCGGCATCACTGGGGTGTCGTCGGCCAGCCGGTCAACCTGGCGCGTGGCGAGTGGCAGTGCTCGCGCGTGTATGCCGTGCTGGGACGTCCAGAGCCCTGCCTGCATCACGCGCAGCGCGTTCTCGACCTATGCACCGAGCACGGCATGGGCGACTTCGACCTCGCCTTCGCGTACGAAGCGCTCGCGCGCGCTTCCGCTGTCGCCGGCGACCTTGACCGGGCGCGGGCATACACCGAGCAGGCGTTGGCCGCGGCCGAGGCGATTGCGGAGGACGAGGACCGCGAGCTGCTGCTGTCCGACCTGGAGTCGATTCCCGGGCAGGAGCGCTTCTGGTGATCACGCTGCTGCGCGCGGCCCGGCTCAGGCGGCCGGACGGGTATGTGTGCGCCACAGGTGTATGACGATTTCGCGTTCCAGCGGTGAGGGCTGTCGGCTTCTGGGCAGGGCTGGTGGTCGGCTGGTGTAGCGGTGGCCGGTGGGTGTGATCAGGTCTATTCGTCCGCCCGGTCCGGGGCGTGCTTGCCAGCCGGGTTCTTCTTTGGCGAGGTTGCAGCCGACGCAGGTTCCGTCACCGTTGTCGAGGCTGGTCCGCCCGACGCAATCGAGCTGGAACAGAACCCGGCAGCGCAATCGCAGCCGAGGACACGCCGCCCCCGTCGCCGCCCAGAGGAAGCAACCGAGCTGGAACGGACAGCCGGCCGCGCAAGCCGCCGGAAGCTCAAACCACCCGCCGTCGCCGCCGAAAGAACGCAAGCGAGCTGGGACGAGCGCCGGCAGCGGAACCGGGTCAGCCCGAAGGCCATCCCGCCGCGGCCCAGCGAGGCAGCACGCAGCACCGCCTTAGAGAGCTGCTTCGTCGATCTCGTCGCGGGAGATGCCGAGCACGAACAGCACGCTGTCGAGGTACGGCAGGTTCACGGACGTGTCCGCGGCCGCGCGCAGCGCCGCCTTGGCGTTGAACGCGATCCCGAGCCCCGCGGCCTCGAGCATGTCGATGTCGTTCGCGCCGTCGCCGACGGCCACGGTCTGGGTAAGCGGCACCCCGAACTGCTCGGCGAACCGCTCCAGGGCGCGCGCCTTGCCGGCGCGGTCGACGATCGGTCCGACCAGCTTGCCGGTCAGCTTGCCGTCCACGACTTCGAGCTGGTTCGCAGCGGCGAAGTCGAGTTCGAGCTCGGCGACGAACCGGTCGGTGAACACGGTGAAGCCACCGCTGACGACACCGACGTGGAAGCCCAGCCGCCGCAGCGTGCGCACGAACGTCCGGGCGCCGGGCGTCAGCCGCAGCCGATCGCGCACGGACTCCACGTCCGACACCGCCACGCCGGCCAGCAGCGCGACGCGCTCGCGCAGCGACTCGGCGAAGTCCAGCTCCCCGGCCATGGCCCGTTCGGTCACCGCCGCGACCTGCGGGCCGACGCCGGCCCGCTCGGCCAGCACGTCGATGCCTTCGTCGCGGATCAACGTCGAGTCGACGTCGAGCACGACCAGCCGTTTGGCGCGCCGCCGCAGTCCCGCGGGCTCGATCGCGATGTCGATGCCGGTCTCGTCGGCGGCCTGGACGAGCGCGGCGCCGAGACCAGCGGGGTCGTCGCAGCTGACGATCATCTCGACCGCGGACACCGGCTCGGACGACAGCTGCGCCACCGATTCGATGTTGCCGCCCTGGTCGGCGATGCGCTGCGCGACGCTGCTGAGTGCCCCGGCCCGCAGCGGCCGGCCGAGGACGATCACGTGGCTGCGCGGCCGCCCGGACGTCCGGCGCACCGAGCGCGCCTCGTCCGCGATGACCACCTCGGACTCCATGCCGAGCGCCTGCGCGGTGCGGGTCACCGACGCGCGCAGCGCGGCCGGGTCACCCTGCAGGTCGAGCAGCACGCCGAGCAGCATCCGGTCGCGGACGACCACCTGCTCGACGTCACGGATGTCGACGTCGTGCGCCGCCAGCGCCGCGAAGAACGCGGCGGTGACGCCGGGCCGGTCGCGTCCGGTGACCGTGGCCAGGACCGAGATCGTCCTCATCGGAACCTCCGCACCCGGTCGGCGAGGACACCGGCACAGCAGCCGGTACTCGCCTTCCGTGTGACGCGGATCGGTCGCCCTACTGGTCGGCCGGGGGGTTGCCGGTGGGCTTCGCCGGGTCGATCACGGTGCCCACACCCACGTGAGCGCCTTCCTGCGGATCGCGGCTGCTCATCGCGGTCATCGCCCGGTGTGCACGGCCCGCGTGCGCCTCCCGCTCGAGCTGCTCGAGCAGGTGCGGGTAGTGGTACTCGAACGCCGGCCGCTCCGAGCGGATCCGCGGGATGGACGTGAAGTTGTGCCGCGGCGGCGGGGACGACGTCGCCCACTCCAGCGAGTTGCCGAAACCCCACGGGTCGTCGGCGACCGTGATCTCGCCGTACCGGTACGAGTGGTACAGGTTGTAGGCGAACGGGATCATCGACGCGCCCAACACGAACGAACCGATCGTCGAGATCGTGTTCAGCGTGGTGAACCCGTCCGTCGGCAGGTAGTCGGCGTACCGGCGCGGCATGCCCTCGGCGCCCAGCCAGTGCTGGACGAGGAACGTCATGTGGAAGCCGATGAAGGTCAGCCAGAAGTGGACCTTGCCGAGCTTCTCGTCCATGAACCGGCCGGTGAACTTCGGGAACCAGAAGTAGAACCCGGCGAACACGGCGAACACGATCGTGCCGAACAGCACGTAGTGGAAGTGCGCGACCACGAAGTACGTGTCCGACACGTGGAAGTCGATCGGCGGGCTGGCCAGCAGCACGCCGGTGAGGCCACCGAAGAGGAACGTCACCATGAAGCCGACGGACCAAAGCATCGGCGTCTCGAACGTGACCGAGCCGCGCCACATCGTGCCGATCCAGGTGAAGAACTTCATGCCGGTCGGGACGGCGATCAGGAACGTCATCACCGAGAAGAACGGCAGGAGCACCGCGCCGGTGGTGAACATGTGGTGCGCCCAAACGGTGAGCGACAGCGCCGCGATCGACATGGTCGCGAGCACCATGCCCTTGTAGCCGAAGACGGGCTTGCGACTGAAGACCGGGATGACCTCGGTGATGATGCCGAAGAACGGCAACGCGATGATGTAGACCTCGGGGTGCCCGAAGAACCAGAACAGGTGCTGCCAGAGCATCACGCCGCCGTTGTCGGCCGTGAAGACCTGTGCCCCCATCGTCCGGTCGATCCACAGCACCAGCAGCGCCGCGGTCAGGATCGGGAAGGCCAGCAGTACCAGCAGGCTGGTGATCAGGATGTTCCAGGTGAAGATCGGCATCCGGAACATGGTCATGCCGGGCGCGCGCAGGCAGATCACCGTCGTGATCATGTTGACGGCGCCGAGGATCGTGCCCAGGCCGGCGATGCCCAGGCCGATGATCCACAGGTCGGTGCCGGGCCCGGGAGAGTTCACCGAGTCCGACAGCGGCGTGTACATCGTCCAGCCGGCGTCGGCCGCGCCACCGGGCGTGATGAAGCCGGACATCGCCAGCAGCGAGCCGAACAGATACAGCCAGTAGCTGAACGCGTTCAGCCGCGGGAACGCGACGTCGGGCGAGCCGATCTGCAGCGGCAGCACCAGGTTCGCGAACGCGAACACGATCGGCGTCGCGAAGAACAGCAGCATGATCGTGCCGTGCATCGTGAACAGCTGGTTGTACTGCTCGGGCGACAGGAACTGCATGCCCGGACGCGCCAGCTCGGCGCGCATGATCAGCGCGAGCGCACCGCCGACCGAGAAGAAGATCAGCGACGTGACCATGTACATGCGGCCGATCAGCTTGTGATCGGTGGTCCGCAGCATCTGGCTGAGCAGCGATCCCTTGGTGACCTGATGCACCGGGAACGGCCGGGCGACGATCGCCTGCGGGGCCGGTTCCGGCGACACGGCCGCGGGCGGCTCGGCGGTGGTGGTCAAGTGGTGCCTCCCCTTCGGGATCGAACAGCGCCTGCGGTGGCGCACAGCCGATGCGCACCGCTCGATGAAGGATAGTCAGGCGCTGATCAGCCCCCTGCACCGGGCGGCGCAGGCGTGTGCCAGGTGATCGCCGAATGCGGCGCACGAATCGCCCAGTCCGATACCCTGTGTCGCGGAATGTGTCTGTTCCTCGGGGGACGGATACGGTCGGTTGGAGGATCACCGGTGGCCGGACGACGGCAGCGGGCCGCGTTTCGGCCGGACGCGAGGGCGACACACGCCGCCGCGCCCAGCCGCAGGCAGGCGCTGGTGCTCGTGCTGGCCCTGCTGGTGGTCGCCGGCGCCGTCACGGTGGCCTCGTTCGCGGTCCGCCCGAGCAAGGCCCGCGCCTTCGACCTGTTCTACGGCTCGCTGTTCATCGACGACAACACCGCCCCGGTCGCGGTCGACCTCGCCTCCGGCAAGCCGAGCATCCGGCTCACCAACGCCTACACCCAGGTGGCGGCGAAGGCGTCCGGCGACCTGGACGTCGTGCCCCTGGACGGCAACAGCGGCGGCACGCTGCTCCTGGACAGCGCGACCGGCGAGTTCAACATGCTGGACGCGACCGGCTTCGTGCTGAAGACGTCCGCCGGCGGGGTGTCCCTGCCGAACGCCTCGGCCACCACCAGCGCCACGGCGGTGGCCGCGGGTGACGCCGCCTACATCGTGCGCAGCAGCGACACCGGGACGTCCGTGTACCTGGTGAACCAGTCGACCGTGAGCGCGGCGGCCGGCGGCGCGAACGCACAGGCGCGCGCCTCGGTGTCGATGTCCCAGCAGGTCGCCGGGAGCGTGACCACGACCGCGGCCGCGGCCAACAGCTCCGGCAACCCGACCGCGAACAGCGACCTGTGGCTGCTCGTGGGGTCCGCGCCGAACACCACGATCCGCCAGCTGCACGTCCCCGCCGGGTCGAACGCCGGGGCCACCCTGGACGTGCGCGACCACGGAACGGTGTCCGGCGTCGCGGCCGTGGGCGTGAGCAGCCGCAACGCGGACGGCACCGGCGGGGACGTGGTCGCCGTCGCGTCGCAGCGCGGTATCGACGTGTTCGACGGACCCAATCGCGCCGGGCGGGTGACCGGCGCGCTGCCGTCGAACGTAGACACGATCCTGCCGACGTCCGACCAGCAGGGCTCGTTCGTGTTCCTGTACCACTCGCCCACCGGCTGGAGCCTGGTGCGCGCCGCCGTCGACGCGAAGGGCCCGGCCACCGTGACGCCGCTGCCGGCGATCACCGGCACCGACCTCGCGCCGCCCGCGCAGAGCAGCGGCTCGATCTTCACGATGGACCGCCGCAGCGGCGCGCTGTGGCAGATCTCGGCGACCGGGCACGTGGCGCCGGTACCCACCCAGTCGACCTATCCGCGCGTCCCCGGCGAGACCACCGCATTGGACCAGGCCAGCGTGATCGCGCGCGGCTCGCGGGTGATCTTCAACTCGCGGTCGAACCTGCTCGCGCTGACCGTCTTCGCGGACGGCTCCCACCAGCCGGTCACGATCGACAAGCGAACCGCCGTCGACCTGAACTCCAACGGCGCCGCCGCGCTCGCGAACCTGCAGGCCCGGCAGACCGCGCAGCCGAACCCGAGCTCGGCTCCGCCGCAGAACAAGCCGGCACCGAACCCGGCCGAGCCGGTCACCGACAAGATCGACTGCAGCAACACCACCCAGATCCCGCACATCCCGGCGGTACAGCTGGTCAGCCGCGGCTCGCGCTCGGTGCAGATCCAGTGGACGTACCCACTGCTCGACCGCCAGGACTGCGCGCCGTCCACGTACACGGTGTCGGTGGGCCTGGCCGGCGGCGACGCACCGAAACCGCCGGGCATGATGACCGTCCAGGGCGTCACCGGCTTGAACATCACCGGGCTGTTCCCGGATACCCAGTACAAGATCGTTGTCACCGCGTACATCAACGGCAAGCACACCGCGTCCGCGCCGCTGCAGGTCCGCACCCAGGTCGAGGGCCCGGCCGCCCCGACGAACCTGCGCGTCAGCGCGGACGATCAGGGTGACTGGACGCTGAGCTGGAACTCCTGCGGTGGCATCCAGCAGGGCTGCGTGCCGGTGACCTCGTGGACGATCATCCCGCAGCTGTGCCAGAGCAGCGGCGGGCTGATCGGGGCACCGCAGAACGGCAACCTGGTCGCCGACCCGACCACGCACAGCTTCACGTACACCTACCGCGGCGGCCCCGCGCTGCTCGGGTACGGCCTGAGCTTCGCCGTCGAGGGCATCGGTGACGCAGGGACGATCGGCGACCCGACGGTCAACAACGACTGCGTGCACAGCTGGGCGCACCCGGTCGCGAGCAACATCCACGTCGCCGCGAGCACGCCGGCCCACACCAGCCACGGCGGCACGAGCAGCACCACGGTGAACGTCACGTTCGACGGCGACCCGAACGTGGCGCTCGGTGGCGTCGGTGGCCAGCTCACCTACCGGCTGCTGTCCGGCGGATCGCTGGTCGAGCAGAAGGGACCGACCAGTGCCACCACGGTCTCGCTGCCCGGCATCCAGTCCGGCTCGGCCTATCAGGTACAGGTGATCGTCGCGCCGCCCGGTCACCCGACCGCGTCCGTCGCGCTGCCGCCGGTGAACGTCCAGGCGGCGATCGCGGACTGGCCGAACCTCACCGTCAGCGCCGCGTTCACCCCGAACCCGCCGTCGACCGGCGCGCTGACCGTGAACATCAACGGGCTGACAAGCGCGGACGCGCGCGGCGAGACGTTCGACCTGGTCAACTCGCAGCTGGTCTGCGGCAACACCGCGCTGCAGCTGGCGCAGAGCGACTTCAACCCGGCCACGCCGCTGACGTTCGGCCACATCGACCGCAGCGTCTTCAACGGCGGCTGCACCGTGCGTGTCGCGCTGCAAGAGGACGCCGCGACGGTCCGCTCCCCCGCCTACTTCGGCGGCACCGCGTCGCCGGCCGCGCAGTCGGCCGCGTTCACCATCCCGGTGCCGACGCTGGACACGTCCGCGACCCAGTTCACCGCGAACTTCGTCAGCGGCGGGTTCCTCGCTCCGCCGCAGATCGCGGTCAGCTATACCGGTAGCAACAACCTGCTGGCCAGCTACGCCACGAACTGGTCGCTCACCCCGATCGCCAACGGCACCGCGTGCCCCAGCGCCGGATCGACCGGAAACCCGGCCGCGGCGCCGGTGACGATCAGCCTCGGTTCGTGCTACTACCAGAACCAGGGCGCGACGTGGCAGGTTGCGATCACCTTCACCTACTTCGGCCAGTCGCCGTCGTCGGCCTACCAGATCAACGTGTCCGGCACCGGACCGCCGCCGATGGATCCGGCCAAGGTCGGCACCTTCGCCGCTACCTTTACACCCGGTAGTGGCGGCACGAACGGCACGATCAGCTTGACCTACACGCCGCCTTCGGGTGATGCCTACACGGACGCGCAACTGGCGCAGCTGACCTGGTCCGAGAACGTCACGAACGACAACGGCACCGCGTGCGGCTCCGGCTCGCAACCGGCGTCGTCGAGCACGCCGATCACGCTGATCGTCGACACCACTGCGTGCCCACCGACGAGCACCACCACGCCCGGACCACCGTCGGGCGCTCCCGGCTCGGGCGCTCCGTCCGGTGCCGGCCCGACGCCGGTCGTGACACCGACGAAGTACACGGTCACGATCACCTTCACCGACCCGAATTACACGAACGACTCAAGCCAACGGACCGCAACGGCCTCGGGTTCGTGATGGAATCTCTTGACCGACGGAACCGCCGCCTAACATCAGGAGCGCCATGACCGGCCCCGCTGACACCACCGTCCGCGTCGCACACGACGTCGAGGTGCTGTGCGCCAACATCGGCTACGTCATCCAGGGCAAGCCGGAGGTCATCCGCAACGCGGTGATCTGCCTGCTGGCCGAGGGGCACCTGCTGCTGGAGGATGTTCCGGGCACGGGCAAGACCTCGCTCGCCCGCGCGCTCGCTTCGTCGCTGTCGATCACGTGGAACCGCATCCAGTTCACGCCCGACCTGCTGCCCTCGGACGTCACCGGCGTGACGATCTACAACCAGGCGGCGCAGGAGTTCGAGTTCAAGCCGGGTCCGGTGTTCGCGAACATCGTCCTCGCCGACGAGATCAACCGCGCGTCGCCGAAGACCCAGTCGGCGCTGCTTGAGGTGATGGAAGAGGCCACGCTCAGCGCGGACGGCGTCGTGCACCAGATGCCGCGTCCGTTCATGGTGGTGGCGACGCAGAACCCGATCGACATGGAGGGCACCTACGTCCTGCCCGAGGCACAGCTGGACCGGTTCCTGATGAAGCTGACCGTCGGCTATCCGAGCGGCGACGCCGAGGCGGAGATCCTGCGCACGCAGAAGATGGGGTCGACCGTCGAGCAGCTGTCCGCGGTGCTGTCAGCCGACCAGGTCGTCGGGATGATCAACGCGGTCAAGCAGGTCGAGGTCGCGCCTGTGCTGGAGAGCTACATCGTGGCGATCGCGACGGCGACGCGGACGATGTCCGAGCTGCGGCTGGGTGTCTCGCCGCGCGGCAGCCTGGCGCTGTTGCGTGCGGCGCGGGCCGCCGCGGCGGCGGCGGGACGTCCGTACGTGATCCCCGAGGACGTCAAGCAGATGGCACCCGTCGTGCTCGCGCACCGCGTGATCCTGCAACCGGAGGCCGAGCTGCAGGGACGCACCGGCGCCGAACTCATCGCGCGCGCGTTGCAGTCGGTCCCCGTCCCGCGCGCCGCGAACGCCTGAGCCAGCGCGCACATGACCAGAATGGGCCTGGCCACGCTGCTCGGTGGCGTTGCCGCGCTCGTGCTCGGCCTGACGCTGCACTGGCCGGCGTTCAGCGTGCTCGGCATCGGGCTGCTCGTGCTCGTCGCCGGTTGCCTGGTCAACATTCTGCGCCCGTCCCAGCTGGTGATCGACCGCGCGATCCAGCCGCCCCGCGTGCCGAAGGGTTCACCGGCGATCGCGGTGCTGACGTTCGCCAACCGCGGCCGCTACACGATCGGCGTCACCGTCGCGAACCAGCCGTTCGGCGACATCCGGGTGCGCACGATCATCCCGCGGATGCGCCGCGGCGAGCGCGGCATGCGCACCTACCGGCTGCCGACGCGCCAGCGCGGGATCTTCGAGGTCGGCCCGATCGAGGTCACCCGGCGCGACAGCTTCGAGCTGTTCCGCGTCTCGCGGCGGCACGGCGACCCCGAGCGCATCTGGGTGTACCCGCGGGTGGTGCCGCTGCGCACCCTGCCTGCCGGGCAGACGCGGCACCTGGAGGGACCGTCCTCGGACGTCTCGCCGCAGGGCAACATCACGTTCCACCGGCTGCGCGACTACGTCGTCGGTGACGACCTGCGCCTGGTGCACTGGCGCTCGTCCGCGCGCACCGGAACGTTGGTCGTCAAGCACAACGTCGATACCTCGCAGCCGTACACGGTGGTGCTGTTCGACCAGCGGCCCGGCGGCTACACCGAGGCCGCCTTCGAGGAGGCGGTCGACGTCGCCGCGTCGGTCGTGGTCTCCGGCGCGGCGAACAAGGCGCCGGTCGAGCTGCGGCTGACGGACGGGACCCGGCTGGGCGGCCCGCGGCTGCGTGACGTCACCCCGCTGATCGATCACCTGACCGGTGTCGGGCCGCACGCCGAGGGGTCGCTGACGGCGCAGCTGCTGGCGTTGCGCCGGTCGCGCGGCGGGACGTCGTTCATCCTGGTGACCGGGGTGCTGGACCCGGCCACGGACCTGCCGTACGTGACGGCGCTGCGGCGGCGCTTCGACCGGCTCGTCGTCGTGTCCCTGGATCCGGACCGCACGCCTGCCCCGCACTTCGACGGCGTGCACGTGATCGTCGCCGCGGACGCCGACGAGGTCGCCACCGCCTGGAACATGCAGGTGCACACCACGTGAGCGCGCCGCTGATCCGCCGCACGGTCCCGCTCAGCCTGATCCCGCTGAGCATGATCGCCGGTGTGCTGGCCGCGACCCCGTGGCTGCACTCGTTCCCCGCCAGCGCGATCGGCGCGCCCGTCTTCGGCGCGGCAGTGCTCAGCGTGCTGGTGCCAGCGGCCGCGGCCCAGCTCGGCGTGGCGAAGCTGTGGCAATCGCTGCTGATCGACGTGGTCTGCTTCCTGATCTACACGCTGGTCGTGGCGTTGCACGACCCGATCGGCTTCAGCTCGCTCGCCAGCGGCTTCTACGACGGGCCGTCGCAGATCCTCACGTTCGCGCTGCCACTGGTCAGCCCGCGGTCGCTGTTCGTGGCACCCGTCGCGCTCGCCTGGATCGCCGGTGCACTGGCCGGCGAGTGCCTGACCCGGCGCTGGTTCACGATCGTCCCGTACCCGGGCTTCCTGGTCGCGTACGGGCTCGCGTACGCGGCCACCGCGCGCGCGTCCAACTTCCTCACCACGGGCACCCGCGTCGACCAGACGCTGATCTCGGCCCTGCTTCTGATGACGTTGCTCGTGTTGCGGGTCGCGCAGACCTGGGTGCGGCAGGACGAGACCGCCGAGTCGACGCAGGCGGACGGGATCCTGCCGATGCGCGGCATCGCGATCGGCCTGGTGTCCACGATGGCGGTCACGGCCGTCGCCGCGCTGACGGTCCAGTCCCCCGCGTTCAGCGGGCGCAGCGCGTCGCCGCAGCGCGTGCCGTCCGTGCACCAGTCGCGCCCGCTGTCACCGGTCGCGTTCATCGCCTCGCTGCGTCCGTCCGACCCGAAGCAGCCCGGACGGCCGGTGTTCACCGTGCAGACCGACCGCAGCACCGCCGGCTATTTCGGCATCGCCAACTCCGACATCTACGACGGCGCGGGGTGGAGCTTCCAGCGGACGTTCCGTCCGTCCGGTGGCGTGCTGCCCGCGGACAGCGACGCCGAGCTGACCGGTCCCACGGCGACGGTGACGCAGACGTACCGGATCGCGAACGGCCCGATGAACGGCTCGCCGTGGATGCCGTACCTGTACCGGCCGCAGAACGTCACCGGGACGTCGATCAACATCGATCCGAGCAGCGGCATGATCGTCCCCGCGACGCACCTGCACAGCGGCCAGCGCTACCGCGTCACGTCCAAGACGGTCACCCGCGACTTCGGCAAGCTGCCACCGTCCTCGCTGATCGCGACCGGTACCGCGAGCGACGGCAACCTGCCGCCCGGACTGGATCAGACGCTGAGCCTGCTCGCCCAGTCGTTCAGCCAGGAGACCGGCACGCCGCTGACGCCCGCGATCGGGTTCCTGCAGGCGCTGCAGAAGGACCTGCGCGGCAACTACTCGCTGCTCGGCTCCAGCAGCTCGTCGTCCCCGAGCGGCAGCTCGAGCGGTGCGGGCGGTGCGAGCGGTGCGAGCGGTCCGAGCGGTCCGAGCGCCAGCCACACCCCGTCCGCGCCGCCGTCGACGATCCCGCCCGGGGCCCGCGCGAGCAGCACCAGCTTCGCCGCCGTCCTCGGCGCCGTGGTCGGCCCGGACCGCACCGGTACGCCCGAGCAGTACGCCACGCTCGTCGCGCTGCTGGCCCGCAAGCTCGGCGTTCCCGCGCGCGTGGTGTCCGGATTCCGCGTGCGGATGCCGGGCGGCAGCACGACGCTGCCGAGCGGGACGTACACGGTGACGACCGCGGACGCCTGGACGTGGGTCGAGGTGCCCGTCACCGGCGCCGGCTGGGTGGTGCTCGACGCCGCGCCGAGCACGTACTCCTCGGCGCGGCAGAAGCCGACCGCGTCGGCCAGCCCGCCGCCGAGCCCGACCGCGACGCCGACCCGCGGTGGCCTGGTGACCAAGAGCAACGGCGGGCACGCCGTGGCGCCCCGCAGCCAGGTGCCGGGCGGCCCGGGGTCGTCGCTGCAGGCGGCGCTCATCGCCCTGGCGATCGCGGTCGCCGCGCTGCTGGTGCTTGTGCTCGGGTTGCTGCTGGCGCGCAAGCAGGTGCGCCGACGGCGCCGGCGACGGCTGGCGGATCCGCGAGCGCGTGCCATCGCGGCCTGGCACGAGAGCATTGATCTTTTGACGGAGGCGGGTCTGCCCGACCTGAGCACGCTGACCGGGCACGAGATCGTCCGCCTCACCGACGACCGGTTCGGCGCGGACCCGGCCGGCTCCGCCGGTCAGGTGAACGCGGCCGCCCAGGCCGCGGCGTACAGCACGGCGCTGCTGATCCGTCCCGAGGACGCGGACGCCGCGTGGGCGGCCGAGCGCGAGCTGCGCCGGGGCGTGAACCAGCAGCTGTCCTTCGGCGGCCGGATCTCGGCGTGGCTGCACTACCACCGCAGCCGCCCGGTGCACTTCACGCCGGGGCCGTCCTCCTGGGCGGACGAATCCGCGCAGCGCCAGGAGGACCGCAAGCGCCGCCGCCGCACGTCCGGTGAGCCCGCCCGCTACCGCCGCGGCCGGCGCATGCACTGAGCACGATCGCAATGAGCTAGCGTCGCCGGACGGCCTGCAGCTAAGCCTGCTGGACCTCCCCCGCGAGTGGCCACTTTCGCGCCGAGTGGCCAGTTATGCGTCGAGTGGCC
>DASRSS010000051.1:0-8295 GCA_035656335.1 Jatrophihabitantaceae bacterium
GCCTGTCTCGGCTGTCGGAGACGATCTCGTCCCGCGACCAGGCGCTGCGGACGCTGCTGGCCAAGGCGAACGACGTGACCGGTGTGCTGGCGGCGCGCGACCAGGACCTGCAGCGGTTGATCTCGGACGGCGGCCTGCTGCTGGACGAGCTCAACGCGCGCCGCGACGCGATCCATTCGCTGCTGGTGAACACGTCCGCGCTGTCGCAGCAGCTGCAGGGGCTCGTCAGCGACAACCAGAAGACGATCGGCCCGCTGCTCGACCAGCTGGACACGGTGCTGCAACTGCTCACCCAGAACCAGACCGACCTGGATCGCGGCCTCGCGCTGCTCGGCCCGTTCTACCGGCTGTTCAACAACGTGATCGGCAACGGTCGCTGGTTCGACAACTACATCCAGAACCTGAGCGCTGCGGGCATCCTCGGTCTCGTCGGGATCGGGGGCACGTGATGCGGAACCTGTCGGCAAACATGATCAAGTTCGTGGTGAGCGCGGTGGTCATCGCGGTCGTCGCGGGCGTGGCCGTCTACGCGCTCGTCAGCCGCGGCAACTCCCGCACCGTGACCGCGAACTTCGCGTCCGCCGTCGGCGTGTACCCCGGAACGCCCGTCGACATCCTGGGCGTCCAGGTCGGCTCGGTGAAGAAGGTGACCCCGTCCGGCGATCACGTTGCCGTCGAGCTGTCCTACGACAGCAAGTACCACGTGCCGGCGAACGCGATCGCGGTGATCGTGGCGAACTCGCTGGTGTCCGACCGGTACGTCCAGCTGGCGCCGGCGTACTCCGGCCACGGCCCGGCGCTCGCCGACAACGCGCTGATCCCGATGTCGCGCACCGCCTACCCGGCCGAGCTGGACGACATCTACGCGGCGCTGGACAAGCTGTCGGTCGCGCTCGGGCCGAACGGCACGAACAAGAACGGCGCGCTGAACGCGTTCGTCAAGGTGGCGGCCGCGAACCTGAAGGGCAACGGTGCCGCGCTCGGGAACAGCATCACCCAGCTGTCGAAGGCCGCGCAGACGCTCGCCAGCGGCCGTGAGGACCTGTTCGGGACGGTCAAGAACCTGCAGGCGTTCACGCAGGCGCTCTCCGACAGCGACACCCAGGTCAGGCACTTCGAGGAACAGCTGAGCACCGTCGCCAACCAGCTGGCCAGCGAGCGCGGCGACCTCGGCGACGCGCTGCACAACCTGAGCCTGGCGCTGAACTCGGTGTCGACGTTCGTCAAGACCAACGCGAACAAGGTGCACACCGACCTGCACGGGCTCAGCACGATCGCGCAGATCCTGGTCAAGGAGAACGCGTCCCTCAACGAGACACTCGCCGTGGCACCGGTCGCGCTCGCGAACATCGTCCACGCCTACAACGAGGACACCGGCACGATCGGAACGCGCAGCAACGCGGCCTCGCTCACCGACCCGTCCCAGTTCTGCGGACTGATCAGCGGCCTCGTCGACGAGCTGCTGGGCAACACCACCTACAAGAACTCGCCGATCGGCACCATCCTGAGTTCGCTCGGCGGACTGCTCGGCAAGGGCGGGCCGCTCTCCGCGGTGGGGGACCTGCTCGGCTCCGCCGCGAACGCGGTCGTGTCCGCCTGCCTGAAGTTCACCGGCGGCCAGTCGACGGCGTCGAGCAGCCTGCCGACCGACCCGAACCAGCTGGCGTCGCTGCTCGAGTCGCTGCTCGGTGGCGGGCTCGGCGGGCTCGTGGGAGCGGGTGGCTGATGGCACGCACCAGACGCTTCGCAGCCGTGGTCGCCGCACTGGCGACGGCCGCGCTCACCCTGTCCGGCTGCGGCTTCCACGGCCTGTACAGCGCCAGCCTGCCCGGCGGCGCGAACCTCGGCAGCCACCCGTACAAGGTCGTCGTCTACTTCGACGACGTGCTGGACCTCGTCCCGCAGTCGGCGGTCAAGGTGAACGACGTCGCCGTCGGCCGCGTCGAATCGGTGCGGCTGAGCCAGCCGGGGGACAACACCGGCGACAAGTCGACCGAGGGGTGGACGGCGCGCGTCACGATCTCGGTCAACGGATCGGTGCACCTGCCGAGCAACTCCAGCGCCGCCGTCAAGATGACCTCGCTGCTCGGCGAGAAGTACGTGACGCTGGAGGCGCCGACCGAGCAGCCGGCGACCACCGACCTGCACGACGGCTCGGTCATCCCGATCACCCGGACGAACACGGCGCCCGAGGTCGAAGAGGTGCTCGGCGCGCTGTCCCTGCTGCTCAACGGCGGCGGGCTGGCGCAGATCCACACGATCACCACCGAGCTGAACAAGGCGCTGCAGGGCAACGAGGGTGCCGTCCGCGACATGCTCGGCCAGCTCAACACGTTCGTCGGCACGCTCGACAGCCAGAAGAACGACATCATCAACGCGCTGCAGGCGCTGGACCAGCTGTCGGTCACCCTGAACCAGCAGCGCAGGACGATCGAGACGACGCTGGACACGTTCCCGCAGGCGCTCAAGATCCTCTCCAACGAGCGCAACGACTTGGTGTCCATGCTGTCCGCGCTGTCGAACCTGGGCGGCGTCGCGACACACGTCGTGAACGCCACGCAGCAGAACCTGGTGTCCTCGCTCAAGTCGCTGCAGCCCGCGCTGACGCAGCTCGCCGCGTCGGGCACCGACCTGCCCAAGGCGCTGAAGATCGCCGGCACGTTCCCGTTCCCGGTCGGCAAGACGCGGGACATCGTCAAGGGCGACTACGCGAACCTGCACCTGTACCTGGACCTGAACCTGAGCAACGAGCTGTGCGGGCTGAGCAAGGCGCTGTGCAACCTGTTGCCGCAGTCGGACTCGCAGACCCCGTTGACCGCCGGACAGCCGCTGCGCGCCGGCCTGCTCGGAGCGAGCCGGTGAGGGGGCGATGAGCTGATGCTGCGCCGCACGGTCAAGATCCAGCTGGCGATCTTCGTGATCATCACGCTCGCAGGCGTCTCGTACGTCAGCGCCGAGTACGTCGGGATCTTCCGTGGGCTGGGCTCGGACGCCTGCACGATCAGCGCCGAGTTCCCCGACTCGGGCGGCATCTTCACCAACGCCGAGGTGACCTATCGCGGTGTCACGGTCGGACGGGTCGGGCAACTGCACCTGATCAACAGTGGCGTGAAGGTCGACCTGAACCTGAACGACTGCAGCAACCCGGCCATCCCGGTCGACAGCACCGCCACCGTCGCGGACCGGTCCGTCATCGGCGAGCAGTACGTCAACCTCGTGCCGACGTCCGCCAAGGGCCCCTACATGCGCGGCGGCGAGGTGATCACCGCGGCGCACAACGCGATCCCGACCGCCCCGGAGCAGCTGCTCACGGACATGGACGCCTTGGTCACGTCGGTTGACCTGCCCGCGCTGCGCACGACGATCGGCGAGCTGGGCAAGGCGCTCTCGAACCGCGGCCAGGACCTCGGCCGGTTGCTGGACTCGAGCAACGCGCTGCTGACCACCGCGCAGGACAACCTGCCCAACACGATCTCGCTCATCGACGCGTCCGCCACCGTGCTGCAGACGCAGCTGGACGAGAAGGGCGCGCTGCAGGGCTTCACGCACGACCTGAACCTGCTCGCGCAGCAGCTCAAGACCAGCGACCCGGACATCCGCAACCTGCTCGACAAGGCGCCGGCGGACCTGCAGGTGGTGAGCTCGTTCGTCAAGGACAACCGGACGGACCTGGGCGCTGTGATCGCGAACCTCGCCACGACCGGTGAGACGCTCGTGCGGCACCTCGACGGGCTCACCGAGATCCTGGAGCTGTACCCGGCGCTCGCCGCGGGCGGGCAGACGTCCCTCGGCGCCGACGGCGTCGACCGGCTCGGGTTCATCGCGCAGGTCCAGGACGTCCCGCCGGACTGTGGCGACCCGAAGAAGGGCGGCGAGGGCTACGGCGGTACCGACCGGCGCCAGCCCAGCGAGACCGCTCCGAAGGCGCCGAACGTGGCCGCGCACTGCACCGCGCCGCCCAGCAGCGGCACCAACGTGCGCGGCTCGGCGAACGTTCCGGGCGGCGACCCGATAAGCGTTTCCGGTGGAGGAGTGGCTTATCCTCGCGCTACCACACAGAACACTGTCAGAGTGGACGACCTGAGTGGGCCGGCCGCCATCCTGGGCGACCGCTCCTGGATCACGATCCTGACCACAGCGCTCGACTGACCGGCGCTCGACCAAGGCGAGCGCGCCCCGCCGTTCGGCCCGCGCCGGGCTGGGCACTGCCGGGCGCGCCTGATACGACACGAACGAGGTAGACGATGGCTGCGACGCGTGCAGCGTGGGTGCGCCCGCCCTGGCTGGTGGCGGGGATCCTGGCGGTGGTGGCCGCCGGGCTCGGCGTGACCGTGTTCGCCGCCCTGCCCGGAGCCAAGGACCACCACCGCGGCTCGGTCGGCAACTCCGCGCTGTCCGGTGACGAACGCGCCGCCATGCAGGCCGCACGCACCGAGACCGTCAACCTGCTCACCTACGCGCGCAAGACGTTCGACGCCGACTGGGCGCGGGCGCTGTCGGGCGCGACCGGCCAGCTCAAGAGCGACCTGCGGACGGACAAGAAGACCACGCTGGACAACCTGACCAAGAACAAGTTCGACGTGACCGCCACGGTCAGCGACGTGGCGCTGGCCGGCGGCGACGCCAAGAGCGGCTACCAGGTGCTCGTCGTGGCGAGCGGGCACCGCGTCGACGACAGCGGCACGCCGTCCGCCGCGATCCCGAGCCGGCTGCAGCTGACCATGACGCGGGTGAACGGCAAGTGGCTCGCCTCCGATCTCGTCGGGGGGCTGTCATGACCGACGAGTCCGAGCAGCAGTACACCGAGCGCACCCAGGCCGCGGCCCGCGCAGCCCGGCGGGCGCGCCGCATCGGCGGACGCTCCACCCCGGGCGCGGCCGCCGAGACACCGGAGGCCGACCGTGCGGACGCTCCCACCGCGGCCGTCCCGGCGGGGGAGCCGACGGAGCCGTCGGCTGCGCTCTCCGACAAGTCGCCGGCCGCGGGCGGCGTCCAGCTGGACGAGGCGACCGGCGAGCCGGCCCCGCAGGCCACCGCCGAGCCGGGCACGCCTGGTGCAGCCCCCGCAGCGGCCTCGCGCCGGCTGAACTGGCTGCCGGCGATCGTGCTGGCCGTCGTCTGCCTGGGCTTCCTCGGCTGGGGCGTTTACGACAGCCACGGCGTGTGGTGGGCCACGAGCAGCTCGAGCGTCGCGGACGAGCGCGGCCCGGTGCTGTCGGCCGCGAAGAGCTGCATGGCCGCGATGAACACGTACGACTACCGCAAGCTGGCCGCGTCCGAGGCCAACGGCGTCGCCTGCACCACCGGCACGTTCACCGGCCAGTACAAGCAGGCCTTCGAGAAGCTGATCAAGCCCCAGGCCGCCAAGGTCCAGTTCACCCAGACCGCGCAGATCAACAACGCCGGCGTGGAATCGGTGAGCGGGGACGGGCAGCAATGGGTGGTGCTCGTCTACGGGCAGCTGTCCACCACCAACAGCCAGACCGGCACCAAGACGCCCACGCTCACGCCGTTCAGCGCGCGGGTGACCATGCAGCACGTCGGCGCCAAGTGGCTCGTCGCCAACTACCAGTACGCGCCAACTTCCTAACCGCGCGGAATGGCGTTTGCCGACCACCCCAAAGAACGGGGTGGATCGACAAACGCCAGCCGCAAGCTCCTTCGTCGCGCGGCGCGCGGGCTCTTCGCCCCAGCTGGGGGTCCCCCCGCTTGCGGGGGAGCTCATCGCGTGGTGGCCGCCTTTTGGTCGGTCGCTGCGCGACCTCCTGCGGCCTGGCCAAGTGGTTCAAATGCTTGACGTTGTCGGTTTGGCGAGGCACCCTTTTCAGCACACGCCTTCGGCCGCTGGCCGGGCAGGTACCTGCTGGATGCGGCGGAGTTCGACCGCCGGGACCCGGGACCGCCCGAACCGGGCCACCGGGGACGGGCCTTGATTGGCCTGCCCGCAGTTGCTAGACTGCAACTTTGCGCTGCCCTCTGCCACCCTGCGACCGCCTAGTACGTCAGCGGCCCGCTGTGCGGTGCCCGGATTCCGGGCCCTCCAGCTGCTCGCGCCGCTCCGACGCCGGCACTTGCGGGACCCAGCGGGCACGCGGTTCGGCACGGTCGGTAGTCCTTGGAAGGACACATCTTGGCAGTCTCGCGCTCCGGTAAGGCAAGTTCAGGCAACACCAATTCGAACAAGGGCAAGTCGTTCGGTATCCATTCAATTCCAGGAGCTCCGCCCCGGACGTCCTTCGCCAAGATCCGCGAGCCGTTGGAGGTGCCCAACCTGCTCGCGCTGCAGACCGAGTCGTTCGACTGGCTGGTCGGCAACGAGGCGTGGCAGAACCGGGTGGCGGGTCAGTCGGACGCGCAGTCCGGCCTGGCCGAGATCCTCGGCGAGCTGTCGCCGATCGAGGACTTCTCCGGCTCGATGAGCCTGTCCTTCTCCAACCCGCGCTTCGAGGACGTCAAGGCGTCCATCGAGGAGTGCAAGGACAAGGACATGACCTACGCGGCGCCGCTGTTCGTCACCGCGGAGTTCACGAACAACCAGACCGGTGAGATCAAGTCCCAGACGGTCTTCATGGGCGACTTCCCGATGATGACCCGCAAGGGCACCTTCGTGATCAACGGCACCGAGCGTGTCGTCGTCAGCCAGCTGGTCCGCTCGCCCGGCGTGTACTTCGACCGGACGATCGACAAGACGTCGGACGTCGACGTCTACGGCGTCAAGGTCATCCCGGGCCGCGGCGCGTGGCTGGAGTTCGACGTCGACAAGCGCTCGACCGTCGGCGTCCGCATCGACCGCAAGCGCCGCCAGCCGGTCACCGTGCTGCTCAAGGCGCTCGGCTGGACCGAGGACCGCATCCGCGAGCACTTCGCGTGGTCCGAGACGATGATCTCCACGCTCGACAAGGACCACATCGCGTCCTCGGACGAGGCGCTGCTGGACATCTACCGCAAGCTGCGTCCGGGCGAGCCGCCGACGCGTGAGTCCGCGCAGGCGCTGCTGGAGAACCTGTTCTTCAACCCGAAGCGCTACGACCTGGCCAAGGTCGGCCGCTACAAGGTCAACAAGAAGCTGGGGCTGGACGTCTCGATCAGCACCGGCACGCTGACCGAGGACGACATCGTCAAGACGATCGAGTACCTCGTCCACCTGCACGCCGGTGACGAGGGCTACGAGACCGACGACATCGACCACTTCGGCAACCGCCGCCTGCGCACCGTCGGCGAGCTGATCCAGAACCAGATCCGGGTCGGCCTGTCGCGCATGGAGCGCGTCGTCCGCGAGCGCATGACCACGCAGGACGTCGAGGCGATCACGCCGCAGACCCTGATCAACATCCGGCCGGTCGTCGCCTCCATCAAGGAGTTCTTCGGCACCAGCCAGCTGTCGCAGTTCATGGACCAGACGAACCCGCTCGCGGGCCTGACGCACAAGCGCCGGCTGTCCGCGCTGGGCCCTGGCGGTCTGTCCCGTGACCGCGCCGGCATGGACGTCCGTGACGTGCACCCGTCGCACTACGGCCGCATGTGCCCGATCGAGACGCCGGAAGGCCCGAACATCGGCCTGATCGGCTCGCTCGCGTCGTACGGCCGGGTCAACGCGTTCGGCTTCATCGAGACGCCGTACCGCAAGGTCACCGACGGCCGGGTCACGGACACGATCGACTACCTGTCCGCCGACGAGGAGGACCGGCACGTCATCGCCCAGGCGAACGAGATCATCGACGCGCAGGGCAACTTCGTCGAGTCCAAGGTGCTGGTCCGCAAGAAGGGCGGCGAGGTCGACCTGGTCGAGCCCGCCGACGTCGACTACATGGACGTGTCCCCGCGCCAGATGGTGTCGGTCGCGTCCGCGATGATCCCGTTCCTCGAGCACGACGACGCCAACCGCGCGCTGATGGGCGCGAACATGCAGCGCCAGGCCGTCCCGCTGCTGCGGGCCGAGTCGCCGCTGGTCGGCACCGGCATGGAGCTGCGTGCCGCGGTCGACGCGTCCGACGTCATCACCGCCGAGAAGGCCGGTGTGGTGACCGAGCTGTCCGCCGACTACGTGACGGTGATGGCCGACGACGGCACCCACCAGACGTACCGGCTGGCCAAGTTCGCGCGCTCCAACCAGGGCACCAGCTTCAACCAGAAGCCGATCGTGGACGAGGGCGACCGCGTCGAGGTCGGTCAGGTCATCGCCGACGGCCCGTCCACCGACACCGGTGAGATGGCGCTGGGCAAGAACCTGCTGGTCGCCTACATGCCGTGGGAGGGCCACAACTACGAGGACGCGATCATCCTCAACCAGCGCCT
>DASRSS010000052.1:0-4747 GCA_035656335.1 Jatrophihabitantaceae bacterium
CTCCCCGCCGTCGCGCGCATCGAACTCGCCGACCAGCAACAGCCAGCGACAGGTAGCCGCCGCGAGCCGGCCCGACAGCGCCACGATCCGCGCCCCCAACTGCTCCAGCGACAACGCGTCATCCGGCAGCCCACCGTCGACCACGCCGAACACCGACCGAACCGCACCTGCGCTATCCATGCCCGGCACGCTAGCCGCAGGGTCTGACACTTTCCGGCGCCAGATTCCCCTTATCCACAAGGGGAAAGCGCCACCTCGTCGATCAGCGACGTCCGGCGATGCCGGTGGCGGGCAGGGTGATCCAGCCGCGGACGAACGACGAGTGCAGCCGGCGCCCGGCCGCCACGTCCACGCCGACGTGCGGTTGCCGCGCGAGCAGTTCCTCGAACGCCACCCGGGCCTGCAGCCGAGCGAAGTGCGAACCGATGCAGAAGTGCGCGCCGCTGGAGAACGCCAGATGCCGCTTCACGTCGCGCGTGATGTCGAGGCGATCGGCGTCGGGTCCGAACTCGCGCTCGTCGCGGTTGCCCGAGCCGTACAGCATCAGGACCTTGACGCCCTGGGGGATCTCGGTGTCGCCGACCACGACCGGGCGAGTAGTCATGCGCGCCAGGCCCTGCACGGACGACTCCAGCCGCAGGAACTCCAGCAGCGCGCCGGGGATCAGCGACGGGTCGGCGACGAGCTGTTCGCGCGCCGCGTGATCGCCGTCCAGCAGCATCACGCCGTGCGAGATCAGGTTCCCGGTCGTGTCGTTGCCGCCGGCCACCATCACGAAGCAGAAGCCGAGGATGTCCCAGTCGGTCAGCCGCTCGCCGTCGATCTCCGCAGCGACGAGCGCGCCGAGCAGGTCGTCGGTCGGCTCGCGCCGCCGCGCGGCGATCACGTCGCTGAAGTAGGCGAACATCTCCGCGACCGAGCCGAACGCGTCCGTGATCTCCTCGACGGCGAAGCCCGCGTTCTGCAGCCGGGTCAGCCCGCGCACCCACGGGTCGAACCGCGCGCGGTCGCTCTCCGGGATGCCCAGCAGCGAGCCGAGCACGAACGTCGGGATGGGGGAGGAGAAGTCCTGATGCAGGTCGATCGGTTCACCGTCGGCCGCGCGCTGCTCCATCAACGCGATGCGCTCGCGGACGAAGGAGCGCAGCTCGCCCTCCAGCCGCGTCACGCGGCGCGGGGTGAACGCCGCGCCGATCAGCGCGCGCAGCTTGGTGTGCACCGGCGGGTCGAGCATCACGATCGTCGGCGCGAGCCCGAGCGCGTCCGACTCGTTGCGGAACGTCAGTCCCTGCGCGGACGAGAACGTCGCGGTGTCGCGGACCGCGTCCCAGATGTCGGCGAAGCGGGACAGCACGTAGAACTCGCCATCGTCGCCGCGACCGCGATGCAGATGGACGGGGTCCTCGTCGCGCAGCCGCCGGTACGCCTCGTACGGGTTGTCCAGCACGGCCGGGTCGTACGGGTCGTAGCTGACCGGCGCCGTCGTCGTCATCGCCGCCGCCCGGAGCGGCGCGCCGGTTCGTCGTCGCTGTCGTCGTCGAGCACCGCGCGGACGAAGCGCTCGAGCAGCTCGCGCTCGTCGTCCGGGTCGGTGCCGGGCATCGCCAGCAGCGACACGATCATGCGCACCATCCACCGCGCCCGGCGCTGGGCCCGCTCGCCCGCCGCCTCGCCGAGGAAGCCGCCGACGATCGTCTCGATCACCGGCGAGGACTGCGCCAGCGACATCGCGATCCCGCCCGCGTCGGCGCGGAACCAGCTCGACATCGTGGGGTCCAGGCGGACCCGCCGCAGCGCCGCCTGGACGCCGGTGAGCACCCGCTCGTGCGGGTCGGTCACGTCGGCGAGCTCGCTGGCGACCGCGGCACCGACGCGGCGCGCCTCGCGGTGCACGAACGCCGTCCGCAGCTCGGTGCGGCTGGCGAAGTAGCGGTACAGGGTCGCGCGCGAACAGCCGGCCGCCTGGGCCACGTCCGCCATGCCGACCGCCGCGACGCCGCGCTCGGCGAACAGCTCGCCGGCCGCGTCCAGCAGTCGCTGCGCGGCCTCGGCGCCGTAATCGCGGTCCAGCCAGGTGCCGGGCTTCACGTCCGACCGTCCAAGACATTCCCTCCGCTCGTGTCTCGCCGATAAGACAAACTAGCCACTGTGTCTCACGCTGTCGAGGGTGCCGGAACGTGCAGGCGCAGGGTGAACCGCTCCACGACCTGCGCCGGCGAACCCGGCCCCCGCTCGGCCAGACGGATGCGCGCCGACCCGGTGCCGACCGCCGTCACGACGTACGTCGTGCGGTACGGGAAGCCGACGGCGCCCGGCGGGTGCGGGTAGGCGGTGAGCTTCGGCTTGGAGACCGTGACGACCGCCCGGTTCGGATGGTGCGTGATCACCCACTGGAAGCCGCCGTCCACCGCGGTGCGCAGCACGATCTTCAGCCGGTGCGACTTGGTCAGCGTGATCGTCTTGCCGGACGAGCCCAGGCCCACGCTGCGGATCGCGGCCGGACGGGACGAGGCCGCGTCGGCACCGGTCGCGGTCACCAGACCGGACGCGGCCAGCGCGGCGGCGGTCAGGGCGACGAGTGCGGAGCGCGTCGGTGTGCGGGGCATGCGGGCACGCTACGGCCACCGGCAGCGCCCTGCCAGCGGGACCGCTAGCGGACCCGGCTAGTGCTCAGCGACATCCGCGCATATCGGGCGAAGTTCGGCTGCACCGCGGTCAGCCGGAACGTGATGCGCTTGCCGCGGTAGCACGCTGCCACGTGCAGAACGCGGTGCGTCGCGCCCTTGATCGCGTGCCCGGCGACGTACCACTGCACGTGCACGCGCGGGTGGATGACGGCCCCGCGGCGGCTGTCCGCGCGCAGGGTGCCCCACGCGGCGTGCAGGGTCTGGCCGCGGCGCGCGGTGCCGGCAACGTGCGGCGTCGAGCGCGGGACGATCCGGTGCGCGCGGACCTGCCAGGTGAACGCAATGCTCGCGGACGATCCGGCGCTGTCGGTCGCGGTGACCCGGACGTGGTTGCGGCCGGCACGATGCGGGCGCCCGACGATGGAACCCGACGTCGTGAGTCGGGTGCCGGCCGGCAGTCCGCTGGCGCGGTACTCGACGGCCAGCCCGGCGCGGTCGACCGCGGCCACGTTCAGCCGGACGGCGTGTCCGGCCGTGGTCGTCACGCGTCCCGGGTTGTGGACGCTGATCTTGGGCGGATCGTTCTGGCGCGTGGTGGTGCTCGAGCCCGAGCCGGACGTCGTGCCGGAGCCGGAGGTCGAGCCCGACGTGCTGCCCGAGCCGGACCCGCCGGCCGCGCCGGCCGAACCGCCGGTCGGCGCGCTGCCGACGAGGGCACCCTGCGCGCTCAGGCCGGCGACGCCGATCGGGGTGCCGACACCGGTGGGGCCGTCCCAGCCGGAGCCGGCCCGGCACAGCGCGTTGCCGCACGAGCCGTTGCTGTCGCTGGTCACGTCGTTGAACGCGGCCGCGTGCGTGTACGGGTAGGAGACGGCGTCACCGGTGGTGCCCGCGATGGCCTCCATCGCCGCGATCATCGGCGCGCCCGCCGACGTCCCGCCGTAGCGCCACCACGAACCGCCCTGGTACACCATCACGCCCGGGTCCGGATCGGCGATGATCGACAGGTCGTTCATGGCCCGTCCCGCGCACACCGACGTGATCACCGACGAGTTCTGCCAGGACGGCCGCGGCTCGTAGCTGGAGCAACCCGAACCGGTGCCGGCGCCGGAGCCGTCCGACCAGACCGACTCGGTCCAGCCGCGTGCCGTCGAGGCGTTGCGCAGCAGCGTGGTGCCGCCCACCGCGACGACGTTCGGGCTGACCGCCGGCCACGACGTCGCGTAGTCGCCGTCGCCGGACGCCGCGACGTAGGTGACGCCCGGGGCGCTGAAGTAGGTGGCGTCCTGGCTCTGCTCGCCGCTGTACTCGCCCGATCCCCACGACATCGACACGTACTTCGCACCCAGCCGTGCCGCGGTCGCGACGGCGGTCTCCAGGCTCGGCTGGCCGGAACGGTCGTCGTCGGCCGCCTCGACCAGCAGGATGTGGCAGGTCGGGCACACGGCCGAGACCATCTCGACGTCGAGCGTGGTCTCACCGACCCAGTCCGAGTTGGCGGCGGGCAGGGGAGCGGCCGCGCCGTTCTGGTTCACCTTGGTGAAGCAGCCGTTCGCGGTGGTGCAGGCGGGCAGGCCGTACGTGCTGCGGTAGGCCGCGAGGTCGGACTCGACGTTCGGGGCGTCGTAGGCGTCCACGATGGCGACTGTCGTGGTGACCGTGCTGGACGGGATCGCGTAGGCCGAGCGCAGATCGGACGGCGAGTAGGGCGAATCAGTCGACGGCGTCGCGGTGAACGCACGCATCTGGCCGCTGCTCGCGGTGCTGCCCGTGCTGATCGGGGCACGCTCGGCGAGGCACCAGATCCGTCCGGGAACTCGCGGGCACAGGGCCGAACTCGCGCTGGCGGTGGTTGCTGTGCCGGCGTCCACGGCCTGGGCCGCGATCGGGCCGGCGGTGAAGGCGAGAACGCCGAACGCGGACGCGATCACGGCAGTGGTCAGGGTACGGAAACTGGGCATGGGGGCAGGGGGTCCCTCGGGTTCGTACTTGTCGCTCTACAGGAGCAATCGGCAGACTTGGCGCGGAATGAAGCTCCGCCGGGCTCAGCTTCGGCAGTGTGCTGCCGATCTCAGCACGGAAGCCTGACCGCCAGCTGCCCGCAGCTGCTTGGAGCGAAT
>DASRSS010000053.1:0-1744 GCA_035656335.1 Jatrophihabitantaceae bacterium
CTCCCCGCCGTCGCGCGCATCGAACTCGCCGACCAGCAACAGCCAGCGACAGGTAGCCGCCGCGAGCCGGCCCGACAGCGCCACGATCCGCGCCCCCAACTGCTCCAGCGACAACGCGTCATCCGGCAGCCCACCGTCGACAACGCCGAACACCGACCGAACCGCACCTGCGCTATCCATGCCCGGCACGCTAGCCGCAGGGTCGGACACTTTCCGGCGCCAGATTCCCCTTATCCACAAGGGCGATCGCCTAGGCTGAGACGCATGCACCTGCCGCGGGCGTTGGCCCGGTTCAACCGGTACGTCACCAACCCGATCCAGCGGCGCTGGGCGGGGGTCATCCCGCTGCACGGCATCCTCGAGCACACCGGCCGAAAGTCCGGGCGCTCGTACCGCACACCGGTGCTGGTGTTCGGCCGTCCCGGCGGTTTCGCCATCACGATCGGGTACGGGCTGCGCAGCGACTGGGTGCGCAACCTGCTCGCCGCGGGCGGCGGCGGGCTCACGCACCGGCGCCGGCACTACGTACTGACCGAGCCGCGGGTGCTCACCGGCAAGGACGCCGTCGCCGCGCTGCCGAAGGCCGGTCAGGTCCTCGCACGGCTGGTCGGCATCGAGGGCGTGCTCGTCGTCGACGCCGCCGCCGACTGAACGCGCGTCATCCGGCTCACGATCAGCTGGCGCTTGGACGGCCCGGTCACGTCCCACCGAATCGTGAACTCGTCGGCGCCGGTCGGTTCGATCGCGCCGCGGTAGACGTCCGCAGCGCACGGGTGCACGACCTCACCGCCGACCTGCCAGGGATGGAAAAGGCGGCCGTCGGCGAAGCACATCCACCACGCGCCGTCGTGTCGCCGCAGCAGCAGGTGCCGCTCGGCCGTCCCGCTGTAATCGGACCAGTGCAGCGTCCCGGACTCGTCCCAGCGGAAATCGTCACCGTCCGCGGTCACGAGCAGCGTGCCGGTGAACGCGCCGACGATGCCCGCGCGCAGGTCGCTGACCTGACGGTCGATCGTCCATTCACCGACGAGCTCGTCCGGTCCGATCACGCACCCAACGGTAGCTGTGGCTGCACCAGCACACAGCGCGAGCCGCTGTAGATCGTCGCCATGCACCGGTTGCAGTGGATGCACTTGGACGTGACGGACGCGTCGGCGCCGATCCGGTTGATCAGGTCCGGCTCCATGAGCAGGGCGCGACCCATCGCGACGAACTGGAATCCCGCGTCCATCGCCTTGTCCATGACCGCCCGGTTGGTCACGCCGCCGAGGTAGATCATCGGCAGTCCCACCGCGGCGCGGACCTGCTTCGCGTCCTCGAGCAGGTAGCCGTCCTGGTACGGGTAGTCGTGGAACACGGCGCGGCCGAACATCCGGATGCCGGCGCGCAGCGGCTGCGGCATCGCGGCGGCGAAGTCCTTGATCGGCGCCGGCCCCTTGAACAGGTACATCGGGTTCTTCAGCGAGCTGCCAGCCGTCATCTCCAGCGCGTCCAGCGAACCGTCGGCGTCCAGCCACCGCGCGACCTGCACGGCCTCGGCCAGCCGCAGTCCGCCGCGCACGCCGTCGTCCATGTTCAGCTTCGCGAGCACCGCGATGCGATCGCCCACCGCGTCGCGCACGGCCCGGGCGATCTCGCGGGCGAAGCGCGCGCGGTTCTCCAGGCTGCCGCCGTAGGAGTCCTTGCGCCGGTTCAGCCGCGGGCTGAGGAACGAGCTGACCAGGTAGTTGTGCCCGAAGTGGAT
>DASRSS010000054.1:0-5857 GCA_035656335.1 Jatrophihabitantaceae bacterium
CAAGCAGACCTGCACCACGTCCAGTGGTGGAGCCGCGGCGGCCACACCAACGCCGCCAACCTCGTCCCGGCATGCGAACGCATCCACTACGGCATCCACCGAGGCGGCTGGACCCTCACCCGCGAGCCGGACGGCACCACCGTCTGGACCTCACCCACCGGACACACCTACACAGTGCCTCCCGCCACCCACCCCGTCGACAACACGACGAAGATCAAAAAGGACGACGAGGCGACCGGGGAGATGGATGACCCGACCGACACCGGAGCGCAGTGAACCTGCAGCGTTGAGCCCGGCCGCACGCACCGGTCGCATCTGTCAGGCTGGCCTACGTGCTGCCGTGGGACCACAACGCCTACTACGACCACCTGCTCCTCGCCGCAGTCCCGCCCGGAGCCGAGACGTGCTCGACGTCGGCTGCGGGACCGGGCGTCTGACCCGCCTGCTTGCTGCGCGGGCCGGACACGTCGAAGCTATCGACGCCGACGCCACGATGATCGCGATCGCCCGCGAGGTGACGCCGCGCAATGTCAGCTATCTGCATGCCGACGTCATGACGCGGCCACTAGAAGCCGGGTCGTACGACGCGAGGGAGAGTCCCGCCGGGTGGTGCTACCGATCGAACTGGCTGCGACTATCTGGCACCACACCCTGGGCCTCTACCTCGCCGCGAGCGGATTTCGGCAACGACCAGAGCTGCACCACGACGCCCACCACGAGCGCATGCCCGTCCGCGACGCGCAGCTGACCACGCATCAGATGCGATCCCGGGCTGGCGAGGTACTTCCCGACGTCCGGGTCGACTGGTGCTCTGGCGTTACCTGCTGACCTGGCGCAAGACAGGATGAAGATCAAAAAGGACACGTCCGACGAGTCGGTCGGATACTGAGGTTTAGCTGCACGCACTCAGGGTTTCCAAGGCTCGCGCCGGTAGCCTTCCGGCGTGTCTGGCCACAGGGAACCCGGTTCGTTGCCGGGCGATTCGTCCCGTTTCGGGCGGCCGACACGTCCGCACAGCCACCGGGCGCAGCGCGTCGCGCATCCGGGCCGCGGCCGGGAGATCGGCGTCCTGGTCACCAAGGTCCTCGCCGCCGCGGTGTCGGTCGTGCTGCTGCTGGGCTTCGGTTACGGCTGGTACGAGTACCGCTCGCTGAACAACGGCGTGCAGCGCTTCCACCTGTCCGGCCTGGACGCCGCCACCACGGCGCCGCACGTCGAGAACGGTCATCACGTCAACGGGATCGAGCAGAACATCCTGATCGTGGGCATGGATTCGCGTGCTGACCTGTCTGCGTCCGAGCGGAAGCTGCTCTCGCTCGGCAACGACAACTCGCTGAGCACCGACACGATCATGGTGATCCACGTGCCGGCGGACGGTTCGAAGGCGACGATGATCTCGATCCCGCGCGACTCGTACGTCGACGTCCCGGGTGGCTACCTCAAGAACAAGATCAACGCTGCCTACGCGGACGCGTACGCGGACCCGAACACGACCGGCGACGAGAAGCAGCACGAGGCCGCGGGAATGAACGAACTGCTCGCCACCGTCAAGCAGCTCACCGGGTTGCAGATCAACCACTACGTGCAGGTCGGCTTCGGCGGCTTCTACAAGATCGCCAAGGCGATCGGCACGATCCCGGTGAACCTGTGCCACGCCACCGACGACACGATCGCCCACAACGAGGCGACCGGGCAGGGTCACGTCGGATCGAACTTCAAGATGAGCGCCGGCAAGCACGATCTCACGCCGGTGCAGGTGGTCGAGTTCGTCCGGCAGCGGCACAACCTGCACGGTGGCGACCTGGCCCGCGAGCAGCGGCAGCGCTACTTCCTCACCGCCGCGTTCAACAAGCTCAAGTCCTCGCTGCTGAACCCGGTCAAGCTGAACAGCCTGATCAAGGCGATCTCGGGCGCGTTCACGATCGACGACAACGGCGGGTTCAGCATTCCCGACCTCGCCGCGCAGATGTCCGACCTGAGCGCGGGCCACATTACCGGCTACACGATCCCGACCGAGGGCACCAGCACGGTCGACATCGCCGGTGCATCGTCCAGCGTGGAACTCGTCAATCCGGCGAAGGTGCAGGCCCGAATCGCCGCGATCCTCGCCGGCACCTACCCGCCCAAGAAGCCGGCCACGAGCCCGTCCGGTTCGACGGGGACCGCGACGTCATCGCCGCAGGACGGGACGCCGATCAGCTCGTCCTCGAGCCCGCCGAAGTCCAGCTGTATCAACTGATCTTCAACGACGCCTTCGACCGATCGGCCAGCGCGTAGGAGGCGCCGGACGCGGCCGCGCTTACGGCGAGCACCGATCCCCACGCGCCGAGCTTCCTGGCCAGCGGGTGCGAGACGCCGAACGCGGCCAGGTAGGTGCCGAGCAGCACGCCCATGACGCCCGGCCCGGACGAGCGCAGCCACCGCCACGCCGACCAGGCGCCGGCGGTGCCCAGCACGATCCCGCCCAACTCGCGCCGTCCGCTGTAGCGCGCGGCGGCGAACCCGCCGATGAGACCGGACGCGACCACGGGTGCAGTGTCGACTCGCTTCATACCCGGCACGTTACGCGCCGATCAGTTCCAGCAACCGGCAGTCCGCGGCGAACCCGGTCAGCACCGCGGCGACGTCCGTCCACTCGTCCGCGGTACCGCGGCCGCCGCCGCGTCCCGGGTCGTCGTGCACGATGCCGTCCAGCCCGAACTCGTACGCGACGTTGATGTTCGAGCTGCTCCATGGCCGCAGCACCAATTCGGCGCCCGCCTCGCGCACCGCCAGTGCCGCCGCCTGCACCAGCGGATGCTCGGCCCCGCCGGGAAGCAGTGCCGCCGGCTGCTGGACGTCGTCGCGGCACGTGACACTGACGCCCGCGTCCACGGCTACGGCTTCGGCCAGCGCGCGCGTCGCGCTGCCGAGCTCGCGCAGGATCGCCGGATCGGTGCTGCGCACGTCCACGCCGACCGTCCCGACCTGAGGCGAGTGGTTGAACACCTCGCCGGCCGCGATGCGGTTGATCCGCCGGATCGTGACCGGACCGGTGATCTCTTCCAGCGGCCCGGTCGGCTCCGGCCCGACCGATGGCGGCACGTCGGCGTGGACGGCGGTGACGAAGCGCGCGATCGCGTCGGACACCTCCGACACGCCGCCGTACAGCGAGTGCTTCGGCTCGGCGCGGAACTCGACGTTGATGCCGTCGAAGCCGATCGCGTTCCAGCTGATCGTGCCGACGCCGCCCATCAGGTCGATCACCCAGCCCAGCCGGTCGGCGCGGTCCTCGCACAGCGCTCGCACGCCGGTCAGCCCGGTCTCCTCGCCGAGCACGAACGCGACCGTGAGCCGGCGAAACCGGCGCTGGCTCTGCTCTGCGAAACGGACCAGCCCCAGCCCGGTCGCGTCCGAGGACGTCGTCTGCGAGCACGGACCGACCAGCCGTTCACCCGTCAGTTCGATGCGATCGGTCGCGCGGCGGTGGGCGGCGACCGAATCGAGATCGTCCATGGTCGCGAGGAACGTGACATCGCGGTCGCCGCTGCCCTCGACGGTCGCGATGACGTTGCCGACGCGGTCGATCTCAACGTGATCAGCTCCGGCGTCGCGCGCGAAGCCCGCGATCAGCGCCGCGCGTTCGGCCTCCGCGCCGGCGGGGGCGGGCGCGAGTGCGATGCGCTGCCACTGCTGCAGGAACAGCGGACGGTCGGCTTGAACGAAGCGGTGGATCTCCTCGATGCTCACCGCGCCATTCAACCCGGTACGCATCGGTGACCGCCTACAACGCTGCTACCAGATCGTTTCGCCGCGCAGGGTCGCCTCGGCACCGCCGTCCACGAACAGCACCTGGCCGGTGATGTGCGTGTTCTCGGGGCTGGTCAAGAACGCCAGCGGCGTGGCGACGGCCTCGGGCGGGGCGTAGCTGTTCAGCCGCATCGGGACGGCCTGGTCCATGATCGACTTCATCGTCGGGTCCTCGAACAGCCCGGCGCTCATCGGCGTCAACACGACGCCGGGCGCCACCGCGTTGAGCGCGATGCCCGCGTCCGCCCACTCGGGCGTGATCGCGGTGCGCCGCACCCAGCGCGCCAACGCCGCCTTCGACGAGGAGTACAGGAACGCCCACATCTGCTGCGCCATCAGCGCGTCCGAGCGCGCCCGCGCCGCTGCCTCGTCGTACGCCAGGCACGCGTCGACGAGCGCCTGATCCGTCGGGTGGACGCTCGACACGGAGCTGATCAGCGCGACCCGCGGGTCGGCTCCGGCGGCGAGCAGTGGACGCAGCCCGGTCAGCAACTCGACGACGCCGAAGTAGTTCACGCTCGGGACGGCGGGGTTGGCACCGCTGATCCCGGCGCAGGGCACGACCACGTCCAGCGACGTGCCGACGCGCTCGATCACGGACTCGACCGCGGACGCCCGGCCCTCCGGCGTGCCGAGATCCGCGCAGATGTCCGCGTCCTTGAGGTCGACGCCGATCACGTCCAGCCCGCGTTCGGTCAGCAGCGCGGCGGTGGCCTTGCCGATGCCGGACGCCGAGCCGGTCACGACTGCGGTGCGGGTCATGGGGTGTCCCCTCTCAGCTGGTGGCGCCCGCTTCCTTTGATGATCATGGCCAGAACCCCCGAAACAGGGGGTTGCGGCCATGATCATCGCGGGTTGTCCACAGATTTTGCTCTGCTTACCAATAGGAAGCGCGATTGCGCCAGAGTCGAAGCGTGCAGATCGGCTTCCCGCCGGAGCTCCCGGACGGATTCTGGCCCGACCCCGACGCGCTGCCGCGGGTCCTCGGCCGGGACGAGGCGCTGCGGCTCGGCATCTCCGCCAAGGCCGTCGACCACCGCGTCGCCGCCGGCAAGTGGCGCCGGGTGTTGCCGCGGACGTATTTCACCGCGGACAGGTTCACGGCGCTCGACCGCCTCAACGCGGCGCTGATCTTCGCCGGTCCGGACGCCGCACTGTCCGGCGCGGCCGCGCTCTACGCGAGCGAGGTGCGCCAGATCTCGATGCCCGATCGCGTCCTGGTGCTCGTGCCGCCGGGCGGGGACGGCCGGTCCTGGGCGTGGGTACATGTGCGCGCGACGGCGCGTCCGTTCGTCGCCCAGCTGGCACCCGGACCGCGGCGCGTGACGATCGCCCGGGCGGCCGCGGATCTCGCCCTGGAGCGTCGGCGCCTGGACGACGTGCGTGCGCTGGTCGCTCGCGTGATCCAGGACGGACACTGCACGCTGGACGAGCTGGCAGCCGAATACGAATCCGGTCCGCGCCGGGGCAGCGCGCACCTGCGGACGGCGCTGGAGGAGATCGGCTGGGGCGCCGCGTCTGCGCCCGAGGCGCGCGCCGCACGCATTCTGCGCCGCGCTGGCATCGACGGCTTCGAGCAGAACGCGCGGATCGATCTGCCCGGTGGCGGGCACCGCTACCTGGACTTCTACTGGCCGGCGCTGCGTGCCGCGCTCGAGATCGACAGCGTCGAGTACCACTTCGCGCGCGACCAGTACGTCGCCACGCTCGACCGTCACCTGGAGCTCACCGCGCTGGGAATCTCGGTCATCCACCGCCCGCCGTCCGCGCTGCGCGACGAAGCCGGCTTCGTCCGCGACGTGCGGACCTGGCTGGCTGGACGCGAGGCCGACCTGCGGCGCGGCCTGGACGCCTCGTGATCATGGCCGGAACCCCGGAATTCGGGGGTTCTCCCCATGATCATCAGGGGATGTGCGCGGGATCCGGCCGATGGGCTGGCAGAGTGAAGGGGTGCCCGCTCCCGTTGTGCTCGTGATCGACGGGAACTCGCTCGTCCACCGCAGCTTCCACGCGATGGCATCTAGCGAGCAGCCGGACTGGGCGGTGCGCGGGCTGCTCACCCAGCTCG
>DASRSS010000055.1:0-21246 GCA_035656335.1 Jatrophihabitantaceae bacterium
GCGCCGTTGCCACGTCCGGCGCCCCCGGGCTGTCCGGAGCGCCGGGCCAGCCGCGCGACGCCGGCAAGGACCGGGGCGACGACGCGACCGCGATCCCCGAGGGCGCGGCGTTCAGCCTCCCGTCCGGTGCCAGCACCGTGAGCACCACCGCGAACGCGGCCACCACGAACGCTGCGGCAGCCGGGAACACCACCGTCTCGGTCCCGGACCCGCAGCCGGCGCTGTCGTCGGCACTGGCGCGGCTGCACGTGAACGCCAACGGGACGCAGCAGCTCACCGTGCAGCTGCACCCGGCCGAGCTCGGCGCCGTCAACGTCACGGCGACGATCGACAACGGCACGCTGAACGTCACCGTCGCGTGCGCCGACCAGGCGGCCCGCGCCGCGGTCACCGCCGCGCTGCCGAGCCTGCACCATCAGCTCAGCACTGCGGGCTTCACCGGCGTGGACGTCAACTTCGGCGGCCCGTCGCAGCAGGCGCCACAGCAGCAGGCGGACCCGCGCTCGGCCGGCGGCTACCCGACCGGCGGCGCGGCGGATCCCGGTCCGGCGGCGATCCGGCCGGGCCCGGCATCCGGCCCGGATGCGGCCCGGCTGCGTTCGCGGATCGCGGTCAACGCCGGCCTCGACCGGCTGCTGTGACCGACCCGGACGCCACACCCGACGCACTGATCAAGACGGCACAGGAGGAGACGAGATGACCAGCCCCGTGAGCGGCCTGATGATGCCGTACGCGACCGGCTCGACGACCCCGACCGGTTCGGCGAGCGGCACCGGCTCCACCGGCACCGGCTCGACCAGTTCGTCTAGCAGCGACAAGAGCCTGCTCGACCCGCAGGCGTTCCTGCAGCTGCTTGTCGCGCAGCTGCAGTACCAGGACCCGACCAGCCCGGTGGACACGTCCGCCTTCTTGAACCAGACCGCGACGCTGAGCCAGGTGCAGTCGATGACCTCGATGCAGGAGACGTTGTCGTCCCTGCTCGGCGCGCAGCAGGCGCAGTCGGCGACCGCGATGATCGGCAAGCAGGTCACCTACACCGACTCGTCCGGCGCCACGGCGCACGGCGTGGTCACGGCGGCGTCGCTGTTCGCGGGCGGCGCCACCGTCCAGATCGGCGACACCACCGTGCCGCTGTCGAGCGTCACGGAGGTGACCAACCCGACCACCACGGCGTAGCCGTCAAGCACGGCGTAGCCGCGCCGCACTCCCCCAGACCTAGCACCAACCGCACACACCCAAGGAGCCTTCTCATGCTGCGGTCCCTGTTCACCGGCATCTCCGGCCTCTCGGCGCACCAGCAGATGCTGGACGTCACGGCCAACAACATCGCGAACGTCAACACCACCGGCTACAAGTCCAGCTCGGTCGAGTTCGAGGACACGCTGAGCCAGACGATCTCCGGCGGCGGCGCGGCGACCGCGACCGCGGGCGGTACGAACCCGGTGCAGATCGGCCTGGGCGTCCAGGTCGTCGGCACCCGCATGGACTTCACCCAGGGCTCCAACCAGGCCACCGGCGTGAAGAGCAACATGCTGATCAACGGTGACGGGTTCTTCGCCGTGCAGAAGAACGGCCAGACGATGTACACCCGCAACGGCAACTTCGCGGTCGACGACCAGGGCCACCTGGTGACCCCGGACGGCGCCGAGCTGATGGGCCTGACCACCGACCCGGCGACGGGCACGACGACCAGCGCCCCGATCCAGCTGCCGCTCGCCTCGGCGACGGACGCGTCCGGCAACCCGCTGGGCACCTGGGTGGACTACAACATCGCGCCGGACGGCACGATCACCGGCGTGGACGGGACCGGCGCGCCGGTCGACGTCGCGGGCAACCCGATCACGGCGACCTCGCCCGTGCTGAAGGTCGACCTGGAGACGTTCTCCAACCCGGACGGCCTCGAGCGCGCCGGCAACTCGCTGTACATGGCCACGTCCGCGTCCGGCCCGGCGAGCAGCACCGGCGTCGGCACGATCACGACCGGCTACGTCGAGATGAGCAACGTCGACCTGTCCAAGGAGCTGACCAACCTGATCATCTCCGAGCGCGGCTTCCAGGCGAACTCCAAGGTCATCACCACGTCCGACGAGGTGCTGCAGACCCTGGTGAACCTGAAGCAGTAGCAGTTCCCGAACAGCACCCGCGAGTGGCGACTTGGGCCCGCGAGTGGCGACCGATATGTCGCCACTCGGAGGGGAAAGTCGCCACTCGCGGCATTTCGCCGGGTGCGGGCGCGTGCGCGCTCAAGACCCGATCAAGACCGCCGATTACTACCTCGAGGGGCCATGGACGGCTCCGCGAGATCCAAGGACGGATGCCGTGTTGCAGCTGACGAGACTGAGCGGTCCGGTCTTCGCGCTCAACCCTGACCTCATCGAGCGCGCCGAGGCCACGCCGGACACTGTCGTGACCCTGGTCAACGGCAGCAAATACGTCATCCGCGAATCGCTGGACGAGCTCACCACGCTGATCCTCAACTACCGCGCGGACATCATCGCGGCCGCCCAGGTACCCCCCGAGACGCGGCGGCCCCAACCGCCCAAAAGCACCAACAGCTCGGGCGGCAACGTGGTCGCCTTCCGCACAGGGGAGCAGCAGTAATGGATCCGTCGACCATCATCGGCATCGGGCTCGCGCTCGTTGCCATCCTCGGGTCGATGATCATGGAGGGCGGCCAGCCGGCGTCCCTGTTCCTGATCCCCCCGATCATCCTCGTGTTCGGCGGCACCATCGGCGCCGCCATGGCGGGCACGCTGATGCACGAGGCCAAGAACATGCCGAAGTCGCTCATCCGCGCGATCAAGGCCAAGCCCGGCACGGCGCACGACAACGTCCAGATCATCGTCAAGATGGCCGAGCGCGCACGCCGCGAGGGCCTGCTGGCCCTGGAGGGTGACGTCGCCGCCGTCGAGGACCCGTTCCTCAAACGCGCCCTCGAGCTCGCGATCGACGGCACGGACGCGGACGAGGTGGCCGAACTGCTCGGCGCCGAGGTGGACGCCAAGCGCGCTGCCGACGGCGCGGCCGCCAAGCTGTTCCACGACATGGGCGGCTACGCGCCGACCATCGGCATCATCGGCACGGTCATCGGCCTGGTGCACGTGCTGGGCAGCCTGTCCGACACGTCCACCCTCGGCGAGAAGATCGCCGGCGCGTTCGTCGCGACGCTCTGGGGCGTCATGTCCGCCAACATCTTCTGGTTCCCGCTGGCCAACCGGCTCAAGCGGGTCAGCGAGGCCGAGTGCGAGCAGATGGAGCTCGCCATCGAGGGCGTGCTCGCGATCCAGGCCGGCTCCAACCCGCGGATGATCGCGCAGAAGCTGCAAAGCATGCTGCCGAGCGTCGAGCAGAAGCAGAAGGACGCGGCCTGATGCCCCGGCCAGCGCGCATGTCGGGTCACCCGTCCGCGATCGGCAAGTCCCGTCGCCGGACGCGGGCCCGCGGTGGGCACGGCACCGAGGAGGAGGGCGGCGCCGAGCGCTGGCTGGTCACCTACGCCGACATGCTGACCCTGTTGCTGGTGCTGTTCATCGTGCTGTTCTCGATCTCGGTCGTGAACACGTCGAAGTTCATCGAGTTGAAGGCCTCGCTGGCCTCGGCGTTCGGCACCGGGCCCAAGAGCGTGCTCGACGGCGGCCAGGGGCTCCTGGACGACACGACGTCCGAGAGCGGGACCGACACGATCATCCCCGGCACGCCCGCGGACCCGATGCAACAGCAGGCCGGCAAGGGCACGACCGACCAGTTCCACGACGTCCCCGCCGATTTGAACACGCTGGCGGAGCAGCAGGTCGACAACTTCAAGAAGATCAAGCAGGACGTGAACCGGGCGCTGGACAAGGCCGGCATGCACGGCGCCGTCCAGTTCTCGATGGACCGCCGCGGCCTGGTCATGACGGTCGTGACGAACGCGCTGGTGTTCGGTGGCAACAGCGCGGTGCTGCTGCCGGGCGGCCAGCGGATCATGGCCGTGCTCTCGCCCGAGCTGGCACAGATCCCGAACCGGATCGAGGTCAACGGCTACACCAACCAGTTGCCGGCCAGCACGTATCCGTACCCGAGCGGCTGGGAGCTGTCCTCGGCGCGCGCGTCGGCCGTCGTCCGCTACCTGGCCACCCACCACGTGGCCGAGCAGCGCCTTTCCGCGACCGGCTACAACGACCTCGACCCGCTGCTCGACCCCAGCGACCCGAAGGCCGCGACGCGCAACCGCCGCGTCGACATCGTCGTCATGTCCACCCTGCCCGACTCCGCCGGGGACGCCCTGCAGGCGGCCGAGCACCCCGCCAGCAAGTCCGCCGTCCCGACGCAGTAACCCGCCCGAACCATCGGAGAACGAAGATGACTACCCCAACAGCGCAGCGCACGACGTCCAGCAAGCCGGGCGCCGTCGGCAAGGCTGGCGACGGCGCCGACAACGAGGCCGACGGCGGCAAGGGCAAGGGCGGCAAATCTGCCGGTGGCAAGTTCTTCAAGTCCAAGAAGTTCCTGATCGCGGTCGTCGGCGTGCTCGTCGTGGGCGGCGGCGCCTACAAGTTCGCGATGCCGCACAAGGCCGCCCCGCCGACCGGTGGGGACGTCGTCCCGATCGACGCGATGACGGTCAACCTGGCCGGCGGGCACTTCCTGAAGGTCGCCGCGGGCGTGCAGCTGGTGAAGGGCAAGGCGTCCGCGACCGACTTCAACGTCAGCCAGGCCGCCCAGGCGCTGATCGACGAGTTCAGCAACCGGACCGTGCAGTCGCTGAGCACCAACGCCGAGCGCGAGAAGCTGCGCGAGGACCTGGTGGCCAACGTCAAGAAGGCGTACCCCGAGGAGGTGTTCGACGTCTTTTTGACCCAGTTCGTCTACCAGTAACCCATGACACGGGGGCACGGATGCCTCCGGGGCGGCGCGGGTGGGCCGGAGGCCAACCACGCCCAGCCGCTGAACTTCACCCACTCTTCACATCGGGCTCAGGTGTGCCCGTGGGCTGCCGATAGCTGAAGACGTGCCAACCACTCCTGCTCGCGAACGCGCCTTCGGCCACGCGACCAGACGACGCAACGACGCGGTGGTCCCCTACGACTTCCGGCGGCCGTCCAAGCTGTCCCGTGAACACATCCGGGTCCTGCAGATGGCCTACGAGACCTTCGCGCGGCGGATGACCACCCTGCTCACCAGCAGCCTGCGCCAGGTCTGCCAGGTGACGATCACCGACATCAGCCAGCAGAGCTACGAGGAGTACGTCACCGGCCTGGAGGCCCAGACGCTGCTAGTCCCGCTCACGCTGCCGCCCCTCGCCGGCACCGGGGTGCTGGAGTTCTCGCTGCCGACCGCGCTCACCGCGATCGACCACATGCTCGGCGGCCCCGGCGGCCAGCAGGCCGCGCGCACGCTCACGGACATCGAGACCACGCTCATCCGCGGCCTGCTCGACCAGATCACCCACACGCTGCGCTACTCGCTGGAGCCGATCGCGGCCGTGACGCCGACGCTGGGCCCGATCGAGTACAACCCGCAGTTCGTCCAGGCCGCCGGCGCCACCGACGCGGTGGTCATCGGCGAGTTCGACCTGGTCGTCGGCAACGAGCGCTGCGTCATGACGCTGTGCTTCCCGCTCGCCTCGCTGCTGCCGAAGCTGATGGCGCAGCGCCCGCGCGACGGGGCCGACAGCGAGGACGCGACGGCGGCCGCCGCCCTGGCGCGCCGGCTGCGTGACCGGCTGGGCGATGTCCCGCTCGACGTCTCGATCCGGTTCGCCCCGGTCAACCTGAGCCCCGATCGGATCCTCTCCCTCGCCGAGGGTGACCTGCTCACCCTCGAGCACCGTTCCGGCGCGCCGCTGACCGTCCAGGCCGGCGGCATCACGTTCGGATCCGCGGTCGCCGGAAAGTCCGGCAACCGGCTGGCCGCCCTTGTAGTCGACACCACCCAGGAGAACGCGTGACCACCGTCATGTCCACCGCCACGGAGCTGGCCGCCGCCGCGGCCGCCAGCGTCGCCGTGAACCTCGCGAGCGCGGAACCGCTCACCGTCGGCGAGCCGACCCGTGACGCCGCCGTCGCCGAGGGTGCGGCACACGCGCTGCTGGCCCAGTTCACCGGGTCCGCCACCGGCGACCTCGTCCTGCTCGTCGACGACGACCTGGCGAGCGCGCTGCGCGAGTCGACCATCGGCCCGCTCGAGCTGACTGCGGCGCTCGCGCCGACCATCGAGGCGATCTCGCTGGCCCTCGGTTCGGTCGTGCTCGGCCCGCTGCAGGAGCTCGACCCGCGCCTGGCGATCAACCGCGCGCTGCAGCACCAGGACTCGGTGATCCTGCCGCTGCAGGGCGCCCAGTCCGTCCGCGCCAGCGTCGCGCTCGGCGTCGAGCCGCAGCCCGTCCCGCAGGACGCGGCGCCGGCACCGGCCGCGACCGGCCCCGTCGCCGAGCGCCTGGACCTGCTGCGCGGCGTGGAGATGGAGGCGACCGCCGAGCTCGGCCGCGCCCGGATGACCGTGAACGACCTGCTCTCGCTGCGCTCCGGCGCGGTGATCGAACTGGACCGCGCCGCCGGCGCACCCGCCGACCTGTACGTCAACGGGCGGCTGATCGCCCGCGGCGAGGTCGTCGTGGTCGACGAGAACTACGGCCTGCGGATCACCCAGGTCGTCACCGACGACGCCACGAGGTAACTCCTGATGGATTCAGTCGCGCTGGTGGGGCGCCTGCTGATCTCGCTCGCCGTGGTACTCGGCCTCATGTGGCTGATCGCGCGGCGGATGAAGCGCAGCGGCGGGCACGGCAAGAACGGCAAGCTGATCGAGCTGCTGTCGCGTCAGCAACTGACCCGCAGCTCGTCGGTCGCGGTGGTCCGGGTCCTCGACCAGGGCCTGATCCTCGGCGTGACGGACGGTCAGGTGGCCGTCCTCGGTGAGATCGAGCTGGACGCGATCCAGGAGGCTCTCGCGGCGAACGAGGCCGCGAGGACGATCCGCGCGGCGCGGCCCGCTCGCGTGGCTCGTCCCGCTCGCGTGGCGCGTCCGGCCGCGGCCGCCGGCGTCGACGTCCCGGCGAACGGCAGCACTCCGCGGAGCGCGCTGGCCGGTTCGGCGCTGTCACTCGGCACCTGGCGGCAGACGGTGGACTCGTTGCGCGACCTGACTGCTCGGCGGACGTGAGCTCCGGTCGGGCCACGGAAGGGCATGGACGCCTCGAGGTCACGACAGGACGAACCGCAACACGCATAGGGCTGTTCTTGCTGGCCCTGCTCGGCGCGATCGCGCTGCTCTACGGTCACGGCACCAGCCGCGCCGAGGCCGCGCCCGCCGGCACGCTGCACGCACAGCCGGCCGCCGCGTCGGTGCAGCTGGCCGCGCAGCCCCTTCAGCTGGACGCGCAGCTGGCCCGCTTCGCCGGCCCGCACGCGCAGCCGCTGCAGGACCCGGTCGTCCCGGCCGGCCCGAAGGGACCGAAGGCGCCGACCGCACCCGCCACGTCCGGCCCGGGATCGGTGACCGTGAACGTCGGCGGCAAGCCCAGCCAGTCGATCACCATCCTGATGCTGATCACGGTGCTGGCCGTCGCACCGTCGCTGCTGCTGCTGGTCACCAGCTTCACCAAGATTTTCGTGGTGCTGTCGCTGACCCGTAACGCGCTCGGGCTCCAGTCGGTGCCGCCGAACCAGGTGCTCGCCGGGCTGTCGCTGTTCCTCAGCCTGTTCGTGATGAGCCCGGTGCTGCACAAGGTCTACAACCTCGGCATCCACCCGTACCTGGACGGAACCAAGTCCCGCACGGTGGCGTGGCACGACGGCGTGGCTCCGCTGCGGGACTTCATGCTCAAGCACACCCGTCCGCAGGAGATCGCGCTGATGCTGCGCGCCGGCGGGCAGCCGAACCCGTCCGACAAGTCGAAGCTGGACCTGACGACGATCATCCCGGCGTTCGTGCTGTCCGAGCTGCGCGCCGCGATGATCATCGGCTTCGTGATCTTCGTGCCGTTCGTGATCATCGACCTCGTCGTGTCGTCCTCCCTGATGAGCCTCGGCATGATGATGCTGCCGCCGGTGTCGGTGTCGCTGCCCTTCAAGCTGCTGCTCTTCGTCCTCGTCGACGGCTGGGGCCTGATCATCACCTCGCTCGTCCAGAGCTACCGAACCTAGGCGGGATCCGATGACCGATACCGACATCATTCATCTCGGCTACCAGGTGATGCTGGTCGCCGCGAAGCTCGCCGCGCCCGCCCTGGTGACCGCGCTCGTGATCGGCTTCGCCGTGTCGCTGTTCCAGTCCGCGACGCAGATCCAGGAGTTCACGCTCGCGTTCGTGCCCAAGGCGGTCGGTGTCGGCATCGCGCTGCTGCTGTGCGGGCACTGGATGCTGCAGACGATCGTCAGCTTCACTCAGGACCTCTACACCTCGATCCCGACGCTGCTGCACTGAGACGCGCGGACCGTCATGCAGATCGACATCGCCACGCCGACGCTCGTCGCGCTGCTACTCGTCAGCGCGCGCGTGTTCGCGTGGATGCTCGTCGCGCCGCCGATGGCGACCGGTGGCGTGCCGCCGACGGTCAAGACGATGCTGTCCGTCGCGATGGCGCTGCCGCTCGTCCCGTCCGCGCGGGTGCACGCGCCTGCCGCTGAGGTGATCCCGCTCGCCGGGTCGCTGCTCGAGCAGATCCTGATCGGGGCCGCGCTCGGCTTCCTGACCCGGCTGCTGTTCACGGCGATCGAGATGGCCGGTGGGCTGCTCGACCTGTTCGGCGGGTTCTCGCTGTCCGCCGCCTACGACCCGCTGACGACCACGATGACGTCCGTGCTCGGCCGCTTCTACGCGCTGCTGTGCACGACGCTGATCTTCGCCACGAACGCGCACCTGCTGATCTTCCAGGGGTTCATGCGGACGTTCAGCGCGGTACCGCTCGACTCGACGATGTCGCTCAGCCGGCTGGACGCGACGATCACCAACGCCGTGCCGGAGATGTTCGTGTCGGCGTTGCAGATCGCGGGACCGCTGCTGGTGGTGCTGTTCATCGCCGACCTCGCGCTCGGTGTGCTCAGCCGCATCGCGCCGCAGCTCAACGCGTTCGCGATGAGCTTCCCGATCAAGATCGGCCTGACGCTGCTGCTCGTCGGCATCGGCCTGACCCTGATGCCGACCACGGTCGTCGACATCGCCAACCGGGCCAACCAACTCGTCGGCGTGGTGATGCACTAGATGAGCGGCGGAGGGGAGAAGACCGAGAAGGCCACTCCGAAGCGCCGGAAGAAGGCGCGCAAGGACGGTCAGATCGGAAACAGTCGCGAATTCGGCACCTGGCTGGGCCTGCTCGCGGCCACCTTCATGCTGCCGCGGGTCGTCCGCTCCGTGCTGAACAACTCCACCGATTCGCTGGTCCGCATCGGCGCGATCATCCGGACGCCGGACGTCGGCACGGCCATCACGATGGCCCGCGAGGCGGCGACGTCCGCGTTCAAGGCGGTCCTGCCGCTGGCGCTCGTGATCGCCGGTGTCGCGGTCGCGTCGGTCGCGCTGCAGGGCGGCATCTACTTCTCGCCCAAGGCGTTCAAGCCACAGTTCAAGCGGCTCAACCCGATGCACGGCATCAAGCGGATGTTCGGGCCGCAGGCCGGCTGGGAACTGATCAAGGCGCTGCTGAAGACCGCGGCGCTCGCGCTGGTCGTCTACCTGGCGGTGCGCAAGCTCATCCCGTCGCTGTACGGCTCGGGCTCGATGTCGCTGACCGCGCTGCTCGGCACCGCGGTGTCGACCGCGCTCACCGTGCTGCGGTACGCGTCCGTGGCGGGCATCCTGCTCGCCGCCGGCGACTTCGCGATCGTCCGGCGCCGCAACAACAAGGCGCTGAAGATGTCCAAGCAGGAGATCAAGGACGAGATGAAGAGCTCCGAGGGCGACCCGCACATCCGCGGGCAGCGCCGCGCTCGCGCGCTCGCGATGGCGCGCAACCGGATGATGGCCGACGTGCCGTCCGCCGACGTCGTGGTCGTGAACCCGACGCACGTTGCCGTCGCGCTGCGCTACGACCCGAAGCGGGGCGCCCCGCGCGTGGTGGCCAAGGGCGGGGACCACCTGGCCGCGAAGATCCGCGAGATCGCCGAGAGGAACCGGATCCCGATGGTGCGCGACGTGCCGCTGGCCCGGACGCTGTACTCCACCGTCGAGGTCGGCCAGGAGATCCCGCCGGACCTCTACAAGGCGGTCGCCACGGTGCTGGCGTTCATCATGACGCTGCGCAAGCGGGGCTCGACCGCGGGCGTGCACACCGTCCGTCCCCTCGTGCCGGCCCCCGCCCGCTGAGGGAGTCCTTCCGCTGATCAAGAGCGGGTTGTGGCCGCCCCGGCGACCATTTCGCGCTCTTGATCACGAGGAGTCCTTCCGCTGATCAAAAGCCGGATGTGGCCGCCCCGGCGACCATTTCGCGCTCTTGATCAATACGGGAGGCGGAAGGGCTCGGGCCCGTCCGGCCCGGGTCGCACCACGCGCGAATCGGGGCGGTACGGCACGCCCAGTTCCGCGGCACGGGCCCGCAACCACGAGGCGATGCTCTCGGCCCAGCGCGGTCCGCCGTCGTGGATCTGCGACGGCGGGCAGTGTGTCAGTGCCAGCCCGCCGGCGGTGAGCAGGTTGTGACGCCGCATCGTGGCCTTCCACTGAATCTCTCCGAAGTGATGTTCGCGGCTGTCCACCTCGAGGACGGCACGCAGTTCACGCCACAGGGCGTCCGCCGTCGCGATATGCCGGCCCGAGGCGTCCAGGATCGGCACGTTCAGCTCGAACGGCGGCACCTCCACCTGCCTCAGGAACTCGGCGGCCTCGGCCTCGGCAATCGAGTGGGCGTTGTCGAGGACGTCCGCGAGCGCCAGACGCAACCATCCGCTGTCGTTGCGGGGACCGGTTTCGAGCTCGGCCACCAACTCCTCCGGCAGGCACAGTCCGCGCTGGATCGCCGCAGTCGTCATGGCCCGCACCGGCGGCAGGGTGACGTACCGCAGCGCGCAGTCGGCGATGGCTCGCGCCGGAGCACAGACCGGCAGCGACGGCAGCTGTTCCGCGCCCGGCGGCTGCAAGTGAGCCTCGTAGGACCGCCGCGTCGGCCGGATGCGGACGCGTCCCGCAATGAGCCTGTTCCGTCCGTCTCGTGTCAGCACGAGGATTTCGTCGTCCGGCGGACGGCGCGTTCCGATGCCGAAACAACGCACGGCGTCCCAACCCGAGACGGCCGCCGACGGGCCGGCCAGCTCGAGCCCGGCCGCCGCCCAGTCCGCGCGCGTCGGCCTCTCGCGAACCGTGAGCACCACGCCGCGGGTCAACGGCTGCCAGCCGTACCGGTCGATCGCGTGGCGAACTGCCGAGCGACTCAGGCCGATCCGTCTCGCGGTCGCAATCCCCATTACACGCGGCAGCCCGGAGGCGGTGTCGAGCATGCGCGGACGGGCAATGTCCGGCGTCCGGTCAACCCAGACGTCAGCGGCGTTGCGCGCCGGCGCGGAGCGGAAGTGGGGGACGAAGCGGTAGTGCGATTCGGTCATGGCAGGCAGGGTGGACCGCCGGAGCCGCATCCCGCCCCCGCAAACGGCGATCTGTGGATAACGTGCGCCGTCAAAATACGACCTGTGGACGAACAGTTCGCGCTGATCAAGAGCCGGTTGTGGCCGCCCCGGCGACCACTTCGCGCTCTTGATCACGGGGGGTGGAGCGGGTCAGACGGGTTGGGCGGCTACCTGAACCAGGGCGGCTACGGCCTCGTCGGTGTGCGGGCCACCGATCCGGCGCGCCTCGGCGATCAACTCGTCCGTCCCGCCGGGCCACCAGCTGAGCGCCAGCGCGGCCCGCTCGCCGACCCGTCCGTAGTTCGTCATCGCGGCCAGCATGGCCCGCGCGGCCGCGGGCTGGTCGCCGGCCAGCGCCAGCGCGAGGGCCCGGAACTCGGCGACCTGGCCGAGCTCGAGCACGTGCCCGCCCGGGTCCACCAACGCGGTGATCTCGGCGAGCAGCCGCGCGGCGTGCTCGGGCGAGCCGTTCTGCGCGAGCGCCTGCGCCAGCAGCCAGTCGCAGTACTGCGGATCGGTGCCGTGCGCGCGCAGCTCGCCGCTCAGCTCGCTCGCCGCGTCGAACCGGCCGGCCTGCAGCGCGAGCCGGGCCAGGTGATCGGTCGCGCGCGCCCACAGCGTGCCGCCGGACACCAGCATCCGGACGGCGTCGAAGGCGTGGACGGCGGTCGCGGGTTCGTCCGCCGCGACCAGGCTGCGCCCGAGGTCGACCAGCGCGCGGGCCAGCCGGTCGGGCGGGGTGCCCGGATCGGCCCGCAGCTCGTTCACCTCGGCCAGCCCGAGCTCGGCGTTGCGGCGCGCCTTCGCCAGCGCCTCCGCGGGGTCGGCGTACCCGTCGTGGGCCAGCCGCAGGATGTCAGGAGAACACGACACGAGCGTGCCCGGCAGGCCGGACGGATCGGTCACCTCGACCGATTCGTGCACCCGTCCCGTCCAGACCGCGCCGGCGCGACGGAACAGCCGCGGCGTCCGGAACCGGTACGAACCGGTCGCACCGGGCAGCACGTCGTGCCGCTCGACCGCCACGACGGACGCGGCCAGCCCGGCGAGCAGCGCGCGCAGCGCGGCGGGGACACCGGACGCGCACTCGTCCGCGTCGATGCTGAGCACCCAGTCCGCCGTCACGGCGGCCAGCGCGTCGTTGCGGGCCCGCGCGAAGTCGTCGTCCCAGTAGCCATCGACCACGCGGGCGCCGAGATCGCCTGCCAGCTGCTGCGTCCCGTCCGTCGATCCGGTGTCGTAGACCACGATCTCGTCGACGAATCCGGCGACCGAGTCCAGGCACCGGGCCAGGGTCCCGGCGCCGTCCTTGACGATCAGGCACGCGGCGAGCAACACGCCCCTTGAAATCGGCCGCGGACGGGCCTGCATGAGGGCCTCAAGTCCCCGAACCGGGTGCCGATTACAGGGGAGCCAGGACGGCGCGCAGGACCAGGGTCGGATGCCCGAAGCACGGAACAGGTATCCACGAAACCCTAGGGGCGCAGTGAAGACAGGCCGGCTCAGCCAACTGGCAGTGCCCATCGGCGTGGTCGCGATCGTCGTCATGCTGGTCGTGCCGATGCCGGCCGCGTTCCTCGACGTCCTCATCGCGTGCAACATCATCGGTGCGGTACTGGTCGTGCTCGTCTCGATGTACGTGGCGCGCCCGCTCGACTTCTCCAGCTTCCCCTCCCTGCTGCTGGTCGCGACCCTGTTCCGGCTGGCCCTGAACATCAGCGCGACACGGCTGGTGCTCACCAACGGCTTCGCCGGACACGTCATCAGCGCGTTCGGGCACTTCGTGATCGGCGGTTCGCTGGTCATCGGTCTGGTGATCTTCGCGATCCTGCTGGTGATCCAGTTCGTCGTCATCACCAACGGTGCCGGGCGCGTGGCCGAGGTCGGGGCACGCTTCACCCTCGACGCCATGCCCGGTAAGCAGATGGCGATCGACGCGGACCTGAACGCCGGCCTGATCAACGAGGAGACCGCGCGCAAGCGCCGTGCCGAGATCGCAGCCGAGGCCGACTTCTACGGCGCGATGGACGGTGCCACCCGGTTCGTCAAGGGTGACGCGATCGCGGCCATCATCATCACGTTCATCAACCTGATCGGCGGTTTCGCGATCGGGATCCTGCAGCACCACCTGAGCTTCGGCCAGGCGCTCTCGACGTACAGCCTGCTGTCGGTCGGTGACGGCCTGGTCAGCCAGATCCCGGCGCTGCTGCTGTCGGTCTCGACCGGTCTGATCGTCACCCGCTCCAGCGACTCGGACGACATGGGTTCGGTGGTCGCCAAGCAGCTGGGCAGCCAGCGCCGCGCGATCCGGATCGCCGGCGGCGCCGCGCTGCTGCTGTGCCTGGTGCCGGGCCTGCCGAAGATCCCGTTCATCCTCGTCGGCGGCGTGATGCTCTTCCTGTCCAGCCGGCTGCCGAAGCCCGGCGAGACGGCCGAGACCGGCCCGGACGGGCAGCCGGTGGCCGTCGCCGCGGCCGCTGCCGGTGGCCCCGACGCCGAGGAGTCGCTGCTCGGCGACATGGTCGTCGACCCGCTCGAGCTCGTGCTCTCCCCCGACCTCGTCCCGCTGGTGGACGGACCCGGCGCCGACCTGCTGGACCGCGTCCGCGCGCTGCGCCGTTCGCTGGCCACCGAGCTGGGTGTGGTCATGCCCGCCGTCCGCACCCGCGACAGCGTGACGCTGCCGCACGCCAACTACGCGATCAACATCAACGGCGTCGAGCTGGCCCGCGGCGAGGCTCCGGTCGGCATGGTGCTCGCGATCGGCGACGGCCTGGAAGGCCTGCCCGGCAAGCCCGCGCGCGAGCCTGTGTTCGGGCTGGCCGGACGCTGGCTGCCGATGGAGCTGCGCGGCCAGGCCGAACTGCTCGGCGCCACCGTCGTCGACCGTTCGTCGCTGATCATCACGCACCTGTCCGAGGTCGTCCGCCAGCACGCCAGCCGGCTGCTCGGACGCGAGGACGTCGCCGCCGCGACCCGCGTGCTCAAGCGCACCCACCCGGTCGTGGTCGAGGACCTCACCCCGGCACTGCTCACGCTCGGCGAGATCCAGCGGGTGCTGCACGCGCTGTTGGACGAGGGCGTCTCGATCCGCGACATGGTGCGCATCTACGAGGCGCTGTCGGTCGCGGCGAAGACCAGCACCGAGCCGGACCGGCTGATCGAGGCCGCGCGCCAGGCGCTCGCGCCGGCGATCACGGCCAACCTCGCCACGGACGGAACGCTGGACGTGCTCACCGTCGAGCCGCGTCTGCAGCAGGCGATGCTCGAATCGGTGCGTCCCGGCGACGGCGGCGCGCAGCTTGTGCTCGATCCTGGCCTGGCCGAGGCGCTGATCAACTCCGTCACCGAGCAGTACAACACCGAGACCGCGCGGGGCCACAAGCCCGTGCTCGTGTGCGCGGCGCAGATACGTCTGCCGCTGCGCCGGCTGGTGCGCCTTTCCGTGCCGGCCCTGCCTGTCCTGTCCTACACCGAGCTGTCCGCAGGCTCGGTTGCTGTCAACGCGATTGGGATGATCGATGACGTCCGCAACCTTGTTTCGTGAGGGAACCGACCTCGACACGCTGCTCGCCGAGCTGGACGAGCAGTACGACGGGCAGGTCCACGTCGTCGAGGTGAGCCACACCCGCGAGGGTGGCGTGCTGGGCTTCTTCGCCCGTCCGAAGGTAGCCGTCCACTTCACCGTAAGTGCGCCTGGCGACGCCAACCGGCCGGCTTTTCCGACACCGTGCCCGGCCGGGGCGGCGGAAGCGGACACCTTGTCGGAAGAGGTGGACGAGTCGGCGGACCCGTTGGACGCGCTGATCGCGGCGGCGGAGATGGTCGAGACCGGCAACGCGACCACGCTGACGGGTGCACGCGCGCGCACCGCTGCGCAGCCCGAGATCGACGGCGTCGGCAACGTGGAGTTCGCCCGGATGCTGCTGGACATCGCCGCGCGCAAGGCCGCCGAGCGCGGAGTCGAGCTGCCCGCTGCCGCCGAGATCCCCGCCGAGCAGCAGGCCCAGGCCGCGCCGGCGCAGCCGGCCGCGCCCGCCGTCGAGCCGATCCAGTTCGAGAAGCTGACGCCGACCGTCGAGGGAGCCAAGCCGAAGGCCGTCCGGGTGGCGAAGCCGAAGACCGCGACGAAGAGCAAGGCCAAGACAGGCACGAAGACGAAGGCCGCTGCCAAGGCCGCGAAGGCCACGGACGCGGCCGACACGGTCGACGTGACCAAGGCGACCGACACCGCCACCATGAGCGTGACGGACGCCGTCACTACCGCAGCGCCGGTGATCGCGGACGCGCAGGCTCCCGAGGTCCGCGCGGCGGTCAAGACCGAAGAAAAGACGAAGACCGAAGCGAAGGCCGCGACCAAGACCCGGGCGCGCACCGCCAGGGCCGCGACGAAGACCGAGACGGCGGCCGCGGTCCAGGCCAAGATCGCCGCCGTCGGCGAGTCGCTGCGGGCCGAGCTGAGCATCGCCGACCTGCACGAGCCGGACGAGCGGCTGGCGCTGCGCCGTCGCCTGTCCGAGCTGGGTGTGCCGTTCGATCGGATCCCGACCGACGCGCCGCACCGCTACGCCGCCGTCGAGCAGCTCGTGCACGCGCTGCCGGGCGTCGCGCCGCTGCCGGAGTCGGACGGCCAGCTCGTGATCGTCGCCGGTCCGTCCGCGCAGGTCGCCGCGACCGCCGAGCTGCTGATCAAGCGCATGTCTCTCCTGCCGTGGCAGGTCTGGGCGTACCGCTGCCCGGGCATCGCCGCGCTGCCGGACCGCGAGATCCGCGACGCGGCGCACGCCGCCACGGTCGCCGCGCACGCTCGACAGGGCGCGGGCGAGCAGAAGTCGCAGAGCACGCTCGTCGTAATCGGTCTGGACGAGTTCGAGACCGAGCAGCTGCACGGCGGCACCACGGCCGCGTCGATCATCCGCGCGCTCGGCCCGGACGCGTTCTGGCTGCACGTGGACGCGACGCGCAAGGCCTCGGACACGGCGGCGCTGGTGCGCGAGTTGGGAGCGCCGACCGCGCTGGTGGTCACCGGCGCGTCCCGTACCGCCAGCCCGGCCAGCGTGTGGGACCTGAACGTCCCGGTCGCGCTGCTCGACGGCCGTCCCGCCACCGCGTCGGCATGGGCGGTGCTGCTGCTCGACAAGCTCGCGGAGGCGGCGGCCTGATGCTCCGCGGATCAGTACTCGTCTGCGCGTTGCTGTTCTCCGCGCCGACGCTGTGGCAGGCGCTGGTCGATCAGTCGATCAGCGTCGACACCGCGCTGGTGCGGTTCCTGATCGCCATTCCGGTGGCTGCGGTGCTGCTCGGTCTGGTGCGGATGGCGATGCGCAAGCAGCCCGTCCCGCGCGAGCCCCGGACACCGAGCCGGCAGGCGCCGGCGGACGGCCAGTAGCAGCCGAGGTCACGACCTGATGATCGGCTGGTCGAGCCGGGCGTTTCCAGCCGGCCGTCCGTAGACTTCCGAGCCGTGCACCTGCTCGCGGGCCACCTGGCCGCCAACCCCATCAGCCCACACACGCTGCTGTCCGGGTCGGCCGCGTTGCTCGTGCTCGCGGTGGTGCTGTTCGCCGAGTGCGGCCTGCTGGTCGGGTTCTTCCTGCCCGGCGACACGCTGCTGTTCGCGGCCGGCATCTTTCTCTCGGTAGGGACGATCACGACGCCACTGGCCGCGTTCCTGGTCGTCGCGCCGATCGCCGCGATCCTGGGCAACGTGTGCGGCTACTGGATCGGCTACCGCGTCGGGCCGCGCGTGTTCGACCGCCCGCAGTCGCGGCTGTTCCGCCCCGAGTACGTCGACAGATCGCACGCATTCTTCGAGCGGTTCGGCTCGTGGACGATCATCGCCGGACGGTTCGTGCCGGTAGTACGCACCGTAGCGACGGTCATGGCAGGCGTCGGCCGGATGCGATTCGCGCTGTACGCGCTGTACTCGGTGGTCGGCGCGATCCTGTGGGCCGACGGCGTGCTGCTGCTCGGCAACGCCCTCGGCCGGGTCAAGTTCGTGCGCGATCACGCCGACTGGCTGGACCCGATCGTGATCGCGGTCGTGGTGATCGGGCTCGTCCCCGCCGCCGCGCAGTACCTGCGCTCGCGCCGGCGGCAACCGGACCGGGGCGTCTAGCTACTTGCTGTTGTGATGCGCCTTGCACTGCTGGACGACGTCCGCGGGCGCATTCACGTTGAAGCCGAAGAACGACATGTTCAGCTGGCACTTGTTCACGTGGTCCTCGATGGACGAGCGCTGTTGCCAGATGTACGCACCGAGCGCGACCACGATCACCAAGATGATGATCCGTCCGACGATCGCGCTGATGATCATGCCGAGGAGCAGGCCGATCACCACCACGGCGACGATCGCGCCGATACCGATCTTGCCGATCTGGTCCGAGTTCAGGGCCGACAGCGAGTGCATGGCCTAAGACCGTAGCGCGTCCGGGCCGGTCGTCCGGGCGGCGCGCGCGGACCGATAGCCTGGCAAATGTGACGTCCAAGGGCATGACCGGGCTCGGCCCGCCGCCAGAGCTGCCGGTCGGCGGGCTCCGCGTGGTCGCCGTCGGCGGCATCAAGGAGATCGGTCGCAACATGACCGTCTTCGAGTACCGGGCGGACGCGTCCCGCAGCCGGCTGCTCGTCGTCGACTGCGGCATGCTGCTCGGCAAGACCAACTCGCCCGGCGTCGACATCACGCTGCCGGACTGGTCGTACTTCGCCGGCCGCCTGGACGACATCGACGCGGTCGTGCTCACCCACGGTCACGAGGACCACATCGGCGCGCTGCCCTACCTGCTGCGCGAGCGCGGCGACATCCCGGTGATCGGCTCGCGGCTCACGCTCGCGCTGGTGGAGTCCAAGCTCAGCCAGCACCGCATCAAGCCGGAGCTGCGCCGCGTCGTCGAGGGCGAGCGCACCGCCGCGGGCGACTGGGACCTGGAGTTCTTCGCCGTCAACCACTCCATCCCGGACGCGCTGGCGGTCGCGATCCGCGCGGGCCAGCACACCGTGCTGCACACCGGCGACTTCAAGATGGACCAGACGCCGCTCGACGGGCGTCTGACCGACCTGCCCGGCTTCTCGCGGCTCGGTGACGAGGGCGTCGACCTGCTGCTGGCCGACTCCACCAACGCCGAGGTCGGCGGGTTCATCCCGTCCGAGCGCGACGTCGGCAAGGTCGTCACGGACGTGATCCACAAGGCGCCCGGACGGATCATCGTCGCCTGCTTCGCCTCGCACGTGCACCGCGTGCAGCAGGTGCTGGACGCCGCCGTCGAGACGCAGCGCCAGGTCGCGCTGGTCGGACGCTCGATGGTGCGCAACATGCAGATCGCCCGCGAACTGGGGCTGTTGCGCGTCCCGGACGGTGTGCTGATCGATCTCAAGGACGCCGAGGAGCTGCCGTCCAAGCGCGTGCTGCTCATCTCGACCGGGTCGCAGGGCGAGCCGCTCTCGGCGCTGTCGCGGATGGCCAACCGCGAGCACCAGACGGTCCGCATCTCCTCCGACGACACCATCCTGCTGGCGTCCTCGCTGATCCCCGGCAACGAGACGTCGGTCGGCCAGGTGATCAACGGCCTGTCCCGCCTCGGCGCGACGGTGATCCACAAGTCGACCGCGCTGGTGCACGTGTCCGGTCACGCTCCGGCCGGCGAGCTGCGCTACCTGCTCGCGGCCGTCCGCCCGACGAATCTGATGCCCGTGCACGGCGAATGGCGGCACCTGCGCGCGCACGCGGCGATCGGGCGGTCGATGGGTCTGCCGGACGCGCGGATCATGCTGGCCGAGGACGGCACCGTCGTCGATCTCGTGGACGGCCTCGCGACGATCAGCGGCCGCATCCCGGTCGGCTACGTCTACGTGGACGGTCTCGAGGTGGGTGACATCGGCGACGCCGTGCTCAAGGACCGCCGCATCCTTGGCGAGGAGGGCTTCCTGTCCATCCTGGTCGCGGTCGATCTCGACGCCGGGAAGGTCGTGTTCGGCCCGGAGATCACCGCGCGCGGCTTCAGCGACGACCCCGAGGCGCTCGACCCGATCCACGCCGAGTTGATCGACGTGCTCGAGCGCGCGCTGGCCGAGGGGGCGACCGACTCCGGCTCGCTGTCGAACCTCGTCCGCCGCACTGTCGGGCGCTGGGTCGACCGCACGTACCGGCGCCGACCCATGCTGATGCCGATGGTCGTCGAGGTCTGAAACGCCGGTAATGGCGGGGCCGACGTGCCGGATCGGCGCGTCCACGGCCGAGGTGTCGCTCAGGTCACAAGTCAGCCGGTCGATGGTGCACTGACTGCCCAGAACAGACCGGAGCATCTTCATGTCCGCACCCGAAGCGCGTCGCCGCAGCCTGTCACTGCGTGACGCCCGAATCCGCACCAAGCTCACCGCAATCACCGGCATCGGTGTCGTCGTGATCGTCGTCGTCGCCGTGCTCGGCACCGTCGGGCTCGGCTCGGTGAACGGCAAGGCGCAGGAGCTGTCCCACGTCGCCGCCGCGCTGCAGCAGTTCAACGAGCTGCGCGACATGGAGGGCGACATGCGCGTCAACGTGTATGCCGCCGCGACCGCGACGAACGCCAAGGCGCTGGACGACGCGCTGGGCGAGATCGCGGACAGCGACAAGGAGGTCGACAGCGCCGTCTCCGGGCTGGGCGCGGACCTGGCCGCGATGAACGACCCGCGGGCGCAGTCGGACCTGAGGGACTTCAGCGGCAAGCTGCAGCAGTGGCGCGCGATCCGCGACCAGCAGGTACTGCCCGCGGCCAAGACCGCCAACACCGTGGCCGCGCTCGCCGCGATCTCCGGGCCGCTCGCCGACGCCGACGACGCGTACGCGGCACCGCTCGACAAGCTGGCCCACAACGTTCAATCGCGGGTCGCCCCCGCGGCGCACAGCGCTTCGCAGACCTACTCCACCAGCCGCACGACCGCGATTCTCGCGCTGGTCCTCGGCACGATCGCTCTGGTCGCGCTGGCATTCGTGATCGGCCGGCTGATCGTCCGTCCGCTGCAGCGAGTGTCGAGCGTGCTCGGGCAGCTCGCCAACGGTGACCTGACCGGCACCGCGGACGTCCAGTCCCGCGACGAGGTCGGGACGATGGCACACGCGCTGGACGTCGCGATCGGCACGCTGCGCGCGACGGTTTCCGCCCTGGCCGGTAGCGCGAACGCGCTGGCCAGCTCGGCCGAGGAGCTCTCGACCACCAACGACCAGATCGCGGCCGGAGCCATCCAGGTCTCCAGCCAGGCCGAGGTCGTCTCGTCCGCGGCCGGGCAGATCAACGCGAACGTGACCTCGGCGGCCGGCGGTGCCGAGCAGATGGGCAGCTCGATCCAGGAGATCGCGCGCAACGCCGGCGAGGCCGCGAGCGTGACGACCGACGCGGTCCGCTCGGCCGAAGCGGCGAACGCGACCATGACCCGGTTGCACGAGTCGAGCGCGGAGATCAGCGCCGTGGTCAAGACGATCACGTCGATCGCCGAGCAGACGAACCTGCTGGCCCTGAACGCGACCATCGAGGCGGCCCGCGCTGGAGAGGCCGGCAAGGGTTTCGCGGTCGTCGCGAACGAGGTCAAGGAGCTGGCGCAGGAGACCGCGCAGGCGACCGAGGACATCGGCCGCCGGGTCGAGGCGATCCAGGTCGACACCGCGAACGCGGTCGCCGCGATCTCGGAGATCAACTCGATCATCGAGCGGATCAGCGCGTACGCCACGACGATC
>DASRSS010000056.1:0-6225 GCA_035656335.1 Jatrophihabitantaceae bacterium
CGTGCGGGACGAGGTCCTCGGGCTGCACCCAGGTGAGTCTCATCGGTCCGCGGCGAGCCGATCGCGGGCCGTGGCGCGCGCGGCGGCGCGCTGCGCGTCCTGGGTGTGCAGCTCGGTGGCGAGAGTCGCGAGCACGCGGCCCGGCTCGGCGATGTCGATCCGGCTCGCGGTCGCGACCTGCTCGCGCCACTGTGCTGGGACGGACTCGGTGCCACCGATCGCGCCGCTGATCGCGCCGGCCATGGTCGCGATCGAGTCGGCGTCCCGCCCGTAGTTGACCGCGCCGAGCACCGCGTCCGGATAGTTCCCGCCGGCCAGCAGCACGAAGCCGAGCGCGACCGGCAGCTCCTCGATGGCCTTGGTGCGGCTCGGGCGGCGCGCGTCCATGTCCGGCGCGCGGTACTCGGGGCCGACCGTGTCGAACGGCTCGATCGCCTTGCGCAGCACGGGAATCGCGCTGCGCCAATCGGTCTGCGTGCGCGCGGCGGCGAGCACCGCCTCGATCGCGGCGCGCGTGCCGTCGTGCGCCAGCTCGAGCGCGGCGGACGTGACCGACTCGGCGGTCGCGTCCGGGGCCATCGCGGCGGCCACGGCAGCGGCGAACACACCCGCCGCCTCGCGTCCGTAGCTGGACTGGTGCGCGCCGGCGATGTCGATTGCCTCAGCGTAGGCGCCCTCGGGGTCGGCGGCGTTGACCACACCGACCGGGGCCATGTACATCGCGGCACCGCAGTTGACGAGGTTGCCTACGCCCGCCTCGCGCGGGTCGACGTGACCGTAGTGCAGCCGCGCGACGAGCCACTTCTCGGCGAGGAAGATCCGGCTGAGCAGCAGCGCCTCGGACTCCAGCTCCGGCACCCAGCGCTTGTCCTGGATGAGCAGCGGCACCAAATCGGACGCGATCGCGTACGCGTCCAGATGCGCGCGCCGCTTGGCGTAGACGTCGATGAGCGCATGCGTCATCAACGTGTCGTCGGTGACGTGCCCGTCGCCCTTGTGGTAGGGCGCGATCGGTCGCGCGTCGCGCCAGTTCTCGTAATAGGGGCCGACGATGCCGGTCACCCAGCCGCCGTGCCGTTCTTGGATCTGTTCGGGCGTCCAGCCCTCGGTGGCGCCGCCCAATGCGTCGCCCACCGCGGCACCGGCGATCGCGCCGACGGCCTTGTCCTGCAGCAGACTCACCGGACTGCCTTTCTGCATTCGTGGTTCTGGCGGGTGGGTGGCCCGGGTTCGCCGGGCCACCCACCCGTTGGTGCTGATCGTCGAGCTTGGCCCTACTGGTTCACCTGGGACCAGCCGTCGGTCAGCTTCTGGTCCAGATCCTGCAGGCTGATCTTGTTGGCCAGGTACTGCTGGAACGCCGGCGTGGCGATCTGGTCCTTCCACTGCGGGTAGTTCGTGGCGGTCTGGAACGGCGCCGACACCTGGTACTGCGCGCCGGCCAGGGTCTGCGTCCAGCCGTTCGCGCCACCGGTCGCCTTCTGCACCGCGGCGCGGGCCGAGTCGGTGGTCGGGATCAGCCAGTCACCCATGGCGACCTTGGCCAGGTTGTCGGCCGACATGAAGTAGTCGATGAACTCGGTCGCCTGCTTCGTGTGCCCGCTCGCCTGCGAGACGGCCAGCACCTGCGGGTCCGCGGCCTGGTCGGCGGACGTGCCCGCGAGCGGGGGCAGCACCGTCCAGTGGAAGCTCTTCGGCGCCTCCTCGCTGATCTGCTGCGCGACGTAGTTGCCGCCGACGATCATCGCCTGCTTGCCGGCGTAGAAGCTCGGCAGCACGTCCGTGCCGGACTGGGTGAGCGACGTCGGGTCGATCGACTTGTCGTCGTACGCCATCGCATGGATCCGCTCGGGGACCTGGTTCTCGTTGTCACCGACGCTGATCTTCGCGTCCTGGCCGCTGCCGCTGAAGTACTTGCCGTCGAAGTTCAGGCCCAGCGTCATCATCGTCGCGGTCGGCGACTTCAGGCCCCAACCCAGACCGTACGTGCCGCTCTTCGTCGCCTGCTTGGCCATCGACTGCAGGTCGTCCCAGCTCATCGTCTGCCCGGACGGGACGGTGATGCCGTCCGCCTTGAGCAGGTCCGTGTTCGCGAACACGACGTAGCTCTGCAGCAGGTACGGGGCGGCGTAGATCTTGCCATCCTGGCTGACCGTGTCCCAGGAGCCCTGCGGCACCGAGTTCTTGACGCTGCTGGACAGGTCACCGCTCAGATCGGCCAGGTAGCCCTGCGAGATGAAGCCGGAGATGTCGGCAGCGTCGTCCTGGATGATGTCCGGCGCGGTGCCACCGGCGAACTGGGTGACGAGCTGGTCGTGCACCGAGTCCCAGCTGCCCTGCTCCAGCTTGACCTGGATGTCGGGGTGGGACGAGTTCCACGAGTCGACGATGTCCTTGACGGCAGCGATCGTCGGCTTCTGGAAGGCGAGGCTCTGGAACTGCAGCGTGACCTTCCCGCCGCTGCTGCCGCCGTTGTCGCCGCCGGAGCTGCTGCACGCGCTGACCAGCGCGGTTGCGGCGAGCGCGGCCGCGCCGAGCGCGACGACACTTCTGGTTCTCATCGGTGCTCCTTCATCTGTTGGGAACGTGCTGTTCACGAGTGCCGAACGGTGGTTCGTCGGTGGGTGGCGCTATCCCTTCACGGCGCCGGCTAGCAGCCCGGACGTCAGGCGACGCTGGATGATCGCGAAGACGACGAGGCTGGGGATGGTCGCGAGGATGGACGCGGCGGCGAGCGGTCCGAGGGCGACCTGGCCCTCGGAGCCGACGAACCGCGCCAGCGTGAGCGGCAGCGTCTGGGTGTTGCCGCGCAGCAGGACTAGGGCGAAGAAGAACTCGTTCCACGCCGAGATGAACGCGAACATCGCGGTCGCGACGATGCCCGGGCGCAGCAGCGGCAGCACGATGCTGACGAGGATGCGCCAGCGGGCCGCGCCGTCGACGGCGGCCGCCTCCTCCAGATCGGCGGGCAGCCCGACGACGTAGCCGCGCAGCATCCAGAGCACGAACGGCAGCGTCCAGACCAGGTAGACGAGCATCAGCCCGAACAGCGAGTTCAGCAGGTGCAGCGAGCGCAGGATCATGAACAGCGGGATCACGATCAGCACGACCGGGAACAGCTGGCTGACCAGGATCCAGCCGGTGGCGATGCCGCGCAGCCGCGTCTTGAACCGGCCGAGCGCGTACGCCGCGGGCAGGGCGACCGCGATCGTCATGACGGTCGCGCCGATCGCGACGATGGTGCTGTTCAGCGCCGACCGCAGCAGACCGGACGTGCTCAGCGCGTCGCTGTAGTTGCCCCAGTCGAAGTGGTGCGGGATCAGGCTCGGGTGCAGCACCGCGAGTTCCCGCTTGCCCTTCAGCGAGATGGACAGCAGCCACAGCAGCGGGAAGCCGAGGAACACCAGGTAGGCCGCGAGCGCGATGTACTGGCCGGTGCGGGTGGCGGCCCGCCCGGGCGTCAGCCGGCCGCGGTTCACGAGTCGCTCCTGCGCAGGCCGGCCCGCAGGTACAGGCCGAGGAAGATCACGACCAGCACGACCATGACGTCGCCCATCGCCGCGGCCCGGCCGAACTCGCCGTAGCGGAACGCCTCGTTGTACGCGAACAGCATTGGCAGCATCGTCTTGCCGCCGGGGCCTCCGGCCGTCAGCACGTAGATCAGGTCGAACGAGTTGAAGTTCCAGATGAAGTTCAGCGACGTGATCGCGAAGATCACCGGCCGCAGCTGCGGAAGCGTGATGTGCAGGAACCGCTTCCACGCGCCGGCGCCGTCCACCGCCGCCGCCTCGCGCAGTTCGGACGGGATGCCCTGCAGGCCCGCGAGCAGCGTGACCGTGGTCTGCGGCATGCCGACCCAGATGCCCACGACGATGACCGCAGGCAGCGCGGTGTTGAAGTCGCCGAGCCAGTTGATGTTCGTCTGGCTGAGGTGCAGGTTGTTGACGGCCTCGTCGATCGGCCCGACGGTCGGGCTGTACAGCAGCCGCCACATGATCGAGACGATCACCGGCGGCATCGCCCACGGGATCAGCGCGAGCGTGCGGGCGAGCCAACGCAGCTTGAGGTCCTCGTTGAGCAGTAACGCGAGCCCGAGCGACAGCAGGAACTGCAGCACCGTTACCGACACGGCCCAGATCAGGCCGATGCGGAACGACTGCAGGAACAGTGAGTTGTGCCAGAGGTCGACGAAGTTGTCGACGCCGACGAAGTGGGTCGGGATGTTGAGGCCGGCGCGCTTGTCGGTGAAGCCGAGGTAGACGCCCTGCACGAGCGGCACCACGCTCAGCGCGAGCACGGGGATCAGTGCGGGCAGCACGAGCAACCACGTGTCGCGTCCGCTGCCCTTCGCCCCGCGATTCCCGCGTCCACCGCTGCCGCGCCGGCCGAGCGGCCAGGCCCGCCCGCGCTCGGGCGCCGCCGTCGACGGCGGGGTCTGCATCGTCGTCACCGCGCGGCTCGCCCCGTCCGCGGCGCGGCCGGCTGCACCGGGTCACTGGACGCGCGGACGACCAGCTTCGGCTGGACGGTCGCGCGCTGGGTCGGTCGATCGCGCTCGGCGAGGCGGTCTAGCAGCATGGTCGCGGCGATGCGGCCGCGCTCTTCCGAGCCGAGCGAGACGCTGGTGAGCGCCGGCGTGGCCAGCTCGGCGAGTTCGGTGTCGTCGATACCGACCACCGCGACGTCCTGCGGCACCCGCAGGCCCGCGGCGCGCAGTGCCCGCATCGCACCGATGGCCAGCAGGTCGTTCGCGCAGATCAGCGCGTCCGGCCGGTAGTGCTCCAGCAGCGCGGCAGTCGCCTTGTCGCCGGCGTCGTGGGTGAAGTCCGCGGCGTTGATCGTCTGGTGCTTGGCGATGGTCTGCCCAGCGCTGCCCATCGCGCGCCGGAAGCCCTTCGCACGCGCGGCGCCGGGGACGGTGTCCTCGGGGCCGTTCACGAACGCGATCGCGGTGCGACCGCCTTCGAGCAGGTGCGTGACCGCGTGCCCGACACCGCGCGCCGAGTTCGTCCGGACGTTGTCGATCTCGGCGCTGCGCGGCAGCGAGCCGATGACCACGACCGGCACGCGGGCGCGCTGGATCTCGTCCACCACGTCGTCGCTCACCCGGATCGGGCTCACGATCAGGCCGTCGGCGTAGCCGCGGTTGATGCCCCGGATGACGTCGATCTCCATGTCACGGTCGGCGCCGGTCGCGGAGACGACCAGGCGGTAGCCGGCGGCCCGGACGACGCCCTCGATCGCCCGCATCATCGCGACGTAGACCGGGTTGCCGAGGTCGGCGACGGCGAACGCGAGCTGCTCGGTGCGGCGCACCTTCAGCGAGCGCGCGGCGGCGTCCGGCAGGTAGCCGAGCTCCTCGGCGGCGCGACGCACGGCCTCGACCATGCGCGGGCTGGCCGACGCGCCGGACAGCGCGCGGGACGCTGACGCCACCGACACCCCGGCCGCCGCGGCGACCTGGACGAGGGTCGGATGCTCGTGCGCCATGCGTCGCCTCCGTCCGGGCCGGTGGGTTTGGAAACGTTCTTGCAAACGTTCTTGGAATCGTTTCCAACGCATCCTGCGCCGCGTGCCCCGCGGATGTCAACGCCCGGTTCCGCTTCGCGGGGTAACGATTTAGGCTCAGCCTGGTGAGCGAACCGGGCGACGGCGGCGAAGCGGACGACTGCGGCAAGACCTTCGGGGTCGAGGAGGAGTTCCACCTCGTCGACCCCGAAACGCTGGGCCTGGTGACCAGCCCGGAGCTGACGCGGCAGGCGGCCGAACAGCGGCTCGGCCCCAACCTGCGGGCGGAGATGCTCACCAGCCAGCTGGAGACGGCGACGCCGGTGTGCACCGGGCTGGACGAGCTGCGCGCCGCGCTCGTGGCCGGGCGCCGCGAGGCGGCTGCCGCGGCCGAACGCGTCGGTGCGGCGATCCTGGCAGCGGGCACGCACCCGTCCGCGCCGCTGAGCCGGATCGACGTCGCCGAGAATCCGCGCTATGACCGGCTGGTCGAGCGGTTCGGCACGATCGTGCGGCAGTTCAACCTGTGCGGCTGTCACGTGCACGTGGGCGTGCCCGACCTGTCGACCGCGGTCGCGATCATGTCGCACGCGCGGCCGTACCTGCCGCTGCTGGCTGCCCTCACCGCCGGTTCCCCGGTCCACACCGGCGCGGACACCGGGTACGAGAGCTTCCGGCTGGCCTGGATCGCGCTGTGGCCGCAGGGCGGGATCCCGC
>DASRSS010000057.1:0-7500 GCA_035656335.1 Jatrophihabitantaceae bacterium
GGTGCTGCCACCGCTGCTGCCGCTGTTGCCACCGCCCGAGCTGGAACACCCGCTGACCGCCAGCGCCGCGGCAGCTGCAATCGCCACCGCGCCGATCAGGCTCCGCCTCATGTCGAACCTCTCTTCGCTGTGTTACGTGATTGACCTTGCTCCGGCCTGTACGACCTCACGCGGCATGTGGTGTGGACCAATGTCGTGCACCGCGGGTAATCGGACCGTACACGCCCAGCGGCTATTGGTCTAGACCAGTATTGGTAACAGTTTGGAGCGCATCCCGCGGCGCCGCCGGGGACGTGCCCTGCCAGACCCCCGCCGCCATCACCGCCCGCACCTGCAGCTGCTCGTCCAGCACAGCGAAATCGGCGGTTCGGCCCGGCGAGATCGCTCCCACGCGGTCCTGCAGGCCGAGCACCCGGGCCGGGTTCCCGGACGCGGCCGCGGACGCGACCTCGATCGGCAACCCGCTGTCGAGGACGGCACGGCGCACCGCCTCGGCCATGGTGAGCGTGCTGCCCGCCAGCGACCCGGTCGACGCCAGCCGGGCCTGGCCGTCCTGGACGCGCACCGCCTGGCCGCCGAGCAGGTACTGCCCGTCCCCCACACCGGCCGCGTCGATGGCGTCGGTGACCAGCACGAGCTGTTCCGGCCGTGCGCCGAGCAGCGAGGTCACCGCCGGATGCACGTGCACGCCGTCGTTGATCAGCTCGCAGGCGATGCCGGATTCCAGGGCGGCGCCGACCAGGCCGGGCTCGCGGTGGTGCAGCGGGCGCATGCCGTTGAACAGGTGCGTGCACAGGCTCGCCCCGGCGTCGATAGCCGCGCGCGCCTGCGCGTACGTCGCGTCCGAGTGCCCGAGCGCGGCCACCGTGCCGGCAGCCACCACGTCCGCGACGAGCTCGAGCGCGCCGGGCAGTTCGGGCGCGATCGTCATCGACCGCAGCGTGCCGTCCGCCGCGGCGAGCAGGTCGGCGAACGCGTCCCGGTCGGGCAGGCGTAGGTGGGCGGCGTTCTGCGCCCCGCAGCGCGCGTGCGACAGGAACGGCCCCTCCAGGTGCGCGCCGAGCACCCCGCCGGTGGTGCTGGTCAGCGCGGCCGCCCAGGTGACTTGCTCCCGCAGCTGCTCCACCGGCGCGGTGACCAGCGAGATCAGCGTGTTGGTCGTGCCGTGCGCCCGGTGGAACGCGACCGCCCCGGCCATCGCGTCCGGCGAGGCGGTGACGTCGTGCCCGCCGCCGCCGTGCATGTGCAGGTCGACGAAGCCGGGCAACAGCCACGCGCCGTCCAGGTCGACGGTTCGCGCGTCGGACGGCGCATCGCTCGCGCCCACCGCGGCGATCCGGCCGTCGGCGACCGACACCCAACCGTTCTCGATCACCCCGCCGGGCGTGACGACCCGCGCGTTCGCGAGCACCGCCAAGGCCGTTGCGCCGTCGCTCATCGGGGAGTCATCAGGTACGCGATCAAGGTGATGCGGTCGCCGCGGAACCAGGTGGTGCCCCACTCGACCGCGAGCCCGTCGGCGTCGAAGCTGCGGCGCTTGACCACGAGCATCGGCGAGCCGGTGTCGCACTCGAGCAGCGCGGCCTCGCGCGGCGACGCGGGGGCGGTGTCGATCGACTCCTCACCGCGCCGCAGTTGTACCGCGTACGACTCGCTCAACACGGCGTGCAGCGAGCCGGCACTGCGCATCTTGCGGGTGAGGTTCGGGAAGCGCGCGGCGGACAGCATCGACGTCTCGACCGCCATCGGGCGCCCGTCCGCGAGCCGAAGCCGGTCGATCTTGTGGATCGCCTCGCCGGGACGGATGCCCAGCCGCTCGGCAACCTCCGCGTCGGCCCGGACCCGCTCGGCGCCCAACAGCTCGGACGACGCGGTGAGCCCGTTCGCGGCCGCCTGCTCGGTGAAGCTGGCCAGGTGCAGCGGCCAGGTGATCTTGGCGTCGGCAACGTAGGTGCCCGAGCCCTGGCGCCGGACGAGCCGGCCCTCGGCGACGAGTTCGATCAGCGCCTGCCGGACGGTCGTGCGCGACGTCTCCAGCTCGGCCGCGAGCTCGCGTTCGGTCGGGACGCCCGCACCCGGTTCCAGCGCGTCGATCACGTCCAGCAGGTGCCGCTTGACCGTGTAGTACTTCGGCTCGCGCGCCGGCCGCACGTCGCTGGTCACCGGCCCTCCTGCTGCTCGACGTCTACGCTCGCCACTGCCACAATGCGGCGAGCACCAGTGAAGCACGCAGAGCCGGAATGGTCTAGTCCATTTGCGATATTTCGTGCGACTCACAGCTTGCGCCGGTCGCGGAGCACAATGGGCGCATGAGCGAACCCGTCGCGGCCGAAGCGCAGCCCGTCGAGCCCGCGCTCGCCGACGAGGGCGGTGACGCGGCGTGCTGGGCGAACCGGGTCTGCCCGGAGTGCGGCCGGCTCAACGACGCCGAGCGTCCCGAAATCTGCCAGGCCTGCGGCGCCGAGTTCGGCTGACCGGGCGGGTAGCCGACGGCGCTGACGAACCGGGCCGCGCGGCTACAGCTCGGCGGCCAGCTTCGTGCCCTGCGCGATCGCGCGCTTCGCGTCCAGCTCGGCGGCGACGTCCGCCCCGCCGATCAGGTGCACGCGCACGCCTGCGGCCGTCAGCTCGTCGGCAAGCTCGCGCCGCGATTCCTGCCCGGCGCAGAGCACGACATCGTCGACGGCGAGCACGCGCGGCCGCTCGTGCTTGTCGCCGAAGCTGATGTGCAGGCCGGCGTCGTCGATGCGCTCGTAGTTGACGCCGTTGATCATCTCCACACCGCGCGCCTTCAACGCGGCGCGGTGCACCCAGCCGCTCGTCTTGCCGAGGCCCTTGCCGACGCCGGATGTCTTGCGCTGCAACAGGAACACCTCGCGCGGCGACGGCTCCGGCGCAGCCGTCACGAGCCCGCCGCGTGCCTGCGCCGGGTCGCCCACGCCCCATTCGGCGAGCCACTGCTCACGCGACTGCGCGACGCCCGGCGTGCCGGTGTGCGTGAGGAACTCGCTGACGTCGAACCCGATGCCGCCCGCGCCGACGATCGCGACGCGCCGGCCGACCTGTACGCGACCGGTGATCACGTCCGCGTAGGAGTGCACGTTCGTGCGCTCGACGCCGGGGATCGACGGCGTGCGCGGCGTGACACCGGTCGCGAGCACGACCTCGTCGTAGCCGGCGCCGGCCAGCTCACTCGCCATGACCGCGTGGCCGAGGTGCAGCTTGACGCCGGTCAGCTCCAGCTGACGGACGAAGTAGCGGATCGTCTCGGCGAACTCCTCCTTGCCCGGGATGCGTCGCGCCAGGTTGAACTGCCCGCCGATCTCGTCCTCGGCCTCGAACAGCTCGACGCTGTGACCGCGCGACGCGAGCGAGGTCGCAGCGGCGAGCCCGGCCGGACCCGCACCGACTACCGCGATCCGCTTCGCGCGACGTGTCGGCAGCAGCACCAGCTCGGTCTCGTGCGCGGCGCGCGGGTTCACCAGGCAGCTGGCCCGCTTGTGCGTGAACGTGTGGTCCAGGCACGCCTGGTTGCACGCGATGCAGGTGTTGATCTCGTCGCTGCGGTCGGCCGCCGCCTTGTTCACCCACTCGGGGTCGGCGAGGAACGGCCGCGCCATGGAGACCAGGTCCGCGTCGCCGCGCGCGAGCACCTCCTCGGCCGTCTCCGGCATGTTGATGCGGTTGCTCGTGACGAGCGGGACGGACACCTCGCCGCGCAGCTTCGCGGTGATCCAGGTGAACGCGGCGCGCGGCACGGACGTGACGATGGTCGGCACCCGCGCTTCGTGCCAGCCGATCCCGGTGTTGATGATCGTGGCGCCGGCGGCCTCGACGTCCTTGGCCAGCGCGACCACTTCGTCCCAGGTCTGGCCGTCGGGGACGAGGTCGAGCATCGACAGCCGGTACACGACGATGAAGTCGGGGCCGACCGCGGCGCGCACCGCCTTGACGATCTCGACGGCGAAGCGGCGCCGGTTCTCCGCGCTGCCGCCCCACTCGTCGGTGCGCCGGTTCGTGCGCGGCGCGAGGAACTGGTTGATCAGATAGCCCTCGGAGCCCATGATCTCGACGCCGTCGTAGCCGGCGCGCTTGGCCAGCTCGGCGCTGCGGGCGTAGTCGGCGATCGTCGAGCGGATCTCGCCGCCGCGCATCGCGCGAGCGCGGAACGGCGTGATCGGTGACTTGCTGCGCGACGCGCTGACGCTGAACGGATGGTAGGCGTACCGGCCGGCGTGCAGCAGCTGCAGCGCGATCTTGCCGCCCTCGGCGTGCACCGCATCCGTGACCTGCCGGTGCCCGTCGGCCTCACGCGCGGTCGTCATCTTGCCGGCGAGCGGCAGCAGCCAGCCGGTCCGGTTCACCGCGTAGCCGCCGGTGACGATCAGCCCGACGCCGCCGCGAGCCCGCTCGGCGAAGTAGGCGGCCAGCTTCGGCAGGTCCTTGGTCTTGTCCTCGAGCAGCACGTGCATCGAGCCCATGACGACGCGGTTGCGCAGCGTCGTGAAGCCGAGGTCGAGCGGTTCGAGCAGGTGCGGATACGGGTTCGTGGTCACGGTTTCGCCTTGTCGGGACGGGGCTTTGTGCCCTTCTTGGACGGACGGAGCGCGGCCAGCACGTCGTCGTACCAGTCGATGAGGTTGCGTTCGAGCGCGATGCCGCCGCGCAGCACCAGCCACTGGTGCAGCCGCTTGCCGCGTAGCCGGGACGAGTCGGGGAACTCGTGCTTCTCGTTGGCGAGGTAGGCGTCCAGGCGCTCCGCGTGCAGTGCGCGGTGCCGCTCGACCTCGGCAGCAACGGCGGCCGGATCGCCGTACGAGGCGCCGCGGATCTTCACCGCGAGTTCCGAGCGCGCCACCTCGGGCGCGGCCGGCTGGGCGATCCAGGCGGCCAGCTCGGCGCGACCGGCGTCGGTCAGGTCGTAGACCTTCTTGTCCGGACGGCCGTCCTGCTCGACCACGGTCCCGGCGACCCAGCCGGCGGCCTCCATGCGGGCGAGCACCTTGTAGACCTGCTGGTGGGTCGCCGTCCAGAACTGGCCGATCGACTTGTCGAAGCGGCGCGCCAGCTCGTAGCCCGAACTCGCCTTCTCGGCGAGCGAGACCAGGATCGCGTGTTCCAGCGCCACGCCGTGCAGGCTACCTATGCAATGAGTTGCAGTGCAACCAGGAGACTGTGTGATCAGTTCCCCTGTGGCCACAGCATGGTTTGGCTGCGGGGGTATCGATCACGCCGAGACGGTCGCTCCCGGGGCGAGGTAGGCGTACTCGCTGCCGTGCTCGGCACCGATACGGGACACGTGCCCCTCGACGATCCCGCGCCCCACGTCCGTCAGCAGCACGTCGTGCACCGGGTGCACCTTCGGGGCGCGGACGGAGATCACGAAGTCGATCACCTCGGCGGCCTTGGACCACGGCGCGTTCAGCGGCACCAGCAGCGTGGCAACCGGAGCGGACGGGACGGTGAATGAATCGCCCGGGTGGTAGACGCTGTTCTCGATCAGGTAGCCGACATTCGCGATCACCGGGATGCTCGGGTGGATCACCGCGTGCTGGCCGCCGAACGTCCGCACCGCGAAGCCGCCCGCGTCGAACGACTCGCCCGCGCCGACCGCCACCGCCTGCTCGCCGAGGTCGGCCAGGGACTCCGTCACCGCCGACGGCGCCCAAATGCGCAGCCGCGGGTTGGCCTTCGCAGCCGCGCGCAGCCGGTCGGCGTCGAGATGGTCGGCGTGCTCGTGCGTGATCAGCACGGCATCCACTCCGTCCAGCGCCTGCTCGACCTCGCTGAAAACGCCCGGGTCGATCACGAGCGCGCGGTCGCCGTCGTCGAAGCGCACACAGGCGTGCGTGAACTTGGTCAGCTGCATATCAGTCCCCTGCCTCGATGCGCTCCAACAACGTGTTGAGCTTGCGCTCGCTGTCCGCGTCGCCCGGCGTGTACACCTGCAGCCGGGTGCCCGCGCGTGGCGCCAGCCAGGTGTTCGTCGCGTCCAGCTTCAGCATGCCGACGAGCGGGTTCCGGAACCGCTTGCTCTTGTTCTCGATGCCCTGCACGTCGTGGCGCGCCCACAGCTCGGCGAACTCGGGCGATACCGCGCGCAGCCGCGCCACCAGACCCTTCCAGGACGGCTCGCTCACGTGCTCGGCCATGAGCACGCGCAGGTTCGCCGTCATCCGCATGGTGGCGTCGTCCCAGTCGACGATGACCTTGCGCCATGCGGGATCGGTGAACAGCAGCCAGAGGCAGTTGCGCTCCTCCATCGGGATCGCGTCGAGGTCGGCGATCAGCCGCGCGTACACGCGGTTGTAGGCGAGGATGTCGGCCTTGCCGTTGATCACGCACGCGGGGAACGGCTCGAGCTTGGCCAGCATGGTGTGCAGCTGCGGCGACACGGCAGCGCACTCGTTGGCCATCGCCGCGTCGGACGAGCCGGCCAGCCGGAACAGGTGCGCGCGCTCGTCCCGGTCGAGCAACAGCGTGCGGGCGATCGCCTCCAGCACCTGGTCGGACACCTTGATGTCGCGGCCCTGCTCGAGCCACGTGTACCAGGTGACGCCGACGCCGGCGAGCTGCGCGACCTCCTCGCGCCGCAGCCCGGGCGTGCGCCGGCGGCCGGCGACGGTGACACCGACCTGCGCCGGCGCGATGCGTTCGCGGCGGCTGCGCAGGAACGCCGACAGTTCGGCCCGGCGCAGCTCGTCCGGATCGCGACGAGTCGCCGGCGCGGAGCGCAGCTTGGTAGCGGAGCGAAGCTTGGTGGCGGAGCGCACCGGGGTAGCAGCGGTCATGCCGTCGAGCCTGCCGCATCCCCGCGGCGCTAGCCAGGTGCTGGCTATACCTGGATAAACGCGCTCCTGGTACCAGGCTCATCCGGCCCGGACAGTAGCAGCCATGACAGCAACATCCCTCGAGACGCGAACCGTCTCCCCCGTTCGCCGCCGGGCCACGACCGTGACACCGCTCGGCATGCTGGTCCTGCTGCTCGGCGCGTTCCTGCCGATGCTGGACTTCTTCATCGTCAACGTCGCGCTGCCCACCATCGACGGCACGCTGCACGCCTCCGCCCCGATGCTCGAGCTCGTCGTCGCCGGCTACGGCACCGCGTTCGCGGTCTCGCTCGTCGTCGGCGGACGCCTCGGCGACGCGCGCGGCCGACGGCGGCTGTTCACGGTCGGGCTGGCCGGCTTCACGCTCACGTCCGCGCTGTGCGGGCTCGCGCCGTCGGTCGGCGTGCTCATCGCGGCACGCGTGCTGCAGGGCGTGTCCGCCGCGCTGATCCAGCCGCAGGTGCTCGCCACGTTCCAGGCCACGATGGAGGGCGAGGCGCGCAGCCGCGCGATCGGTCGCTACGCGGCCACCGGTGGCATCGCCGTCGTCATCGGCCAGCTGCTCGGCGGGCTGCTGCTGGACGCGAACATCGCCGGCACCACGTGGCGGCCGATCTTCCTGGTCAACGTCCCGGTCGGCCTGGTCGCGCTCGCGCTCGCACCGCGCGTC
>DASRSS010000058.1:0-8367 GCA_035656335.1 Jatrophihabitantaceae bacterium
CGGCTCCTGCAGCCGGACCACGCCGCGGTCGAGGTCGTCGCGGACCTCGACGTCGACGTCGGGCGCGTCGAGGGCGACGACGACGCGCCGCCGCGCCGCGGTCGGGTCGGCGTCGAGCAGCCGCAGCGACGCCCGGGCTGCCTCGTTCATGGCGGCGTACTCGAGCTCCTCGAGATCGTCGTCGAGATACCACTCGCGCAGCGCCGGCGTGACCGCGAACGCGGTCAGCGGGGCCGGGCCGAGTTCGCCGGTGTCGAGCAGGGCCCGCACGGCCGACGTGCTCGACGGCAGGTACACCCTCACGCGATCCCTCCGGACGCGTCCCGGACGGCGGACAGCCGGCGCGTGGACAGATCCCTGCGGAGCCGCTCGGCCACGCTCTGCGCGGCCGACTCCAGCACGTCACCGCGCGTGCGCGGATCCATCAGGTTGACCCCCATCGCGGTGAGTTCGGCGGCGCCGGGCGCGAGGACGTGCACGCGCATCCCCTGCGCGCGCAGCGCGGTCACGTCGCGCTCCACCGTCCGCATGATCGTGCGGCGGACGCCACGGTCGACGTGCTCGAGCACGCTGTGCGGACGGGTCCGGCCACGGCCTCCCATCGGCACGAGCACGAACACCTCGTCCACGGCGGTGCCACGGAGCACGTCCGCGGAGGCATTCGACGCGACGCCCCCGTCGATGTACGGCACGCCGTCGATGGTCGTCGGCGCGTACCAGCCCGGGATCGAGCACGACGCGGTGACCGCGTCCGCCAGCGACGCGCGCCGCACGATCCGGGGCGTGCGGTTGCGGGTCGGGCCGAGGTCGTCCCGGCCGAACACCACGCGGCGGCCGGCTGCCTGGTCGACCGCGATCACCCACGGCCGCGGCCGGTCGGGCCAACGGTCCCCGAAGCCGGCCTCCGCGGTGATCGCGCGCAGCAGCTCGTGGATCGGCGCGAGCGTGCCACGGCCGGTGGGCAACAGGCCGGACAGCGCGACGAGCGGCGAGATGCGCCCCGGGTGCAGGGCCGCGTCCAGGAGCAGGTGCGGCGCCGCCGGGCGTAGGCCCGGGCGCGGCGGCAGGGCGGCACCGGTTCCGTCGTAGTCGTAGCCGATCACCGGATCCTCCGGCAACGGCACTCCCTGGTGGTGCCGGCACAGAGCCTCCACCGGCAACCCGCAGCCGAGCATCCCGGCCGCGACCGACCCGGCAGACGTGCCGACGGCGAGATCGAACTCCCGCACGTCTACGCCGAGCACGTCCTGCAGCGCGGCCAGCGCGCCGAGCATCCACGCGAAACCGAGCACGCCGCCGCCGCCGAGCACCAGCGCGCGGCGAGGTTCACGTGTGGTCAGCCGCGCAACACCCATCCGGCCATTGTCACACCAAACGCGATCATCGCCGGCGGTGCGCGCCCGTCGGCACGCCGATCACGGCGCCGGCGAGGTCGACCAGCGCGGCGCGCAACTGGCCGCGCCGGCTGGTCTCGGCGAGCGTCTTGCCGCGGGCCAGCGCGGCATCGACCGCCGCCTGATCGAGCGGCAGGAACGCCGCGGGACGGCAGCCGGCGAAGCGCTCCAGCGCGCCGGTGAGCTCGGCGACCGGGTCGCCCGGCACGACGCCCCGGCGCACCCGGTTGAGCACCACCCACGGCGCCACGGACAGGTCCAGCTCGCGCAGCTCCCCGAGCGCGCGCACCAGTCGCTGCATCCCGATCGGGTCGGCAGCACCGACGACGATGATCACGTCGGCCGCGTCCAGCACCGCGAGCGTGGCGCCGTTGCGGCGCGGCGCGAGGGTGTCGAAGGACAGCTCCTCGTCGGTCTCCAGCGAGAATCCGCAGTCCACGACGATGCAGTCAGACAGCCCGCGGGCCGCGTCCAACACCGACTCGACCGCCGCCGGGCGCAGCTCGGGCCAGCGCGCCGCGACGGGGATCCCGGTCAGCACGCGCAGCCCCGGCGTGAGCTGCCAGCACAGCGTGGCGAGGGCGGCCGGGTCCAGCCGGGTGGCCGCGGCCTGCCGGCACGCGGCGGCGAGTCCCGGCGAGTCGTCGAGCAGCCCGAGCGCGGGAGCCACGCTCGCGCCGTAGACGTCCGCGTCGATCAGCAGGGCGGCGAGCCCATGGCGACCGATCTCGTCGGCCAGGCCGATCGCCACCGTGGTGCGGCCCGGGGCGCCGGTCGGACCCCAGACCGCGATGACGCGGCCGCGCCGGGTGGCCGCGGTCGCCGGCTCCGGGGCGATACCGCCGGGCGGCACGGCCAGCGACGCCGTCGGGTCGCCGAAGCTCCGCTCGCGTGCCGTCGGCGGGACGCTGTCGGCGCCCGTGGCACGCACCGCCTCCAGCAGCACGGTCGCGACGACCGCCGGCTCCGCGTCGTCGGGGACCAGCTCCGCGATGCCGAGCGCGCGCAGCCGGTCCTCGGCCTCGGGGTCGTTGCGGGGCACCACGCCGACGGGCACCACGCCCGCAGCCAGCAGCCGGTCGACCGCATCGGCGTCAAGGTGCCGCAGGGCGGCGGAGACCAGCGCGGCCCGGCCCTGCCCGGTCGCTGCAACCGCGAGCAGCTCGACCACGTCCACGCACCGGCGCGCCACCGTGACGCCGAACTGGCCACCCTCCAGCGCGGCGACCAGCCCGGTCTCCCAGGCGGCGCCGGCCGCCGCGGTCAGCACGGGGAGCTTCATGCCCGGCCCGTGCCCGCGCTGCTCACGACGACCCGGCCAGGCAGCCGGTGAGGCTGGGCAGGTTCGTCGCCACGTCCTGCGCGGACGTGCCGGTCAGCACGCCCGCCCGGATCACCGCGTCCTTGTCGGCCAGCGCGGCCACCACGCGATCGGCCAGCCGCGGCGACACAGTGAGGACGACGTCCTGCCCGACTCCGGCGCCGATCGCGTCGCTGCCAGCGTGCACGTCCTGCACGGTGACGTCCGCGAGCAGCACGACGGAGCTGCACGCGGGAGTGGACAGCCAGATCTCCACGCGTTCGCCGCGACGCAGCTGCGGCGCGTCGCGCGCCTGCAGCGGAACGCTGATCGTGGTCGACTCGTCCGGCGTGCCGAGCGCGGCCGCGGGGAGCAATTCCCCTTTACCCAGCGGGCGATTCAGCTGCCGGCCAACGGCCTTGTCCTGGTCGGCGAGATAAATCTGGTTCGATGGCAACCGCACGTCCACCTGCGTCAGGTCGTCCGCGCGCAGCGTCGCTCCGGCGGCGAGCGAGCGGGTGAGCGCGAGCACGCGGCGGGTGTGTTGCGCGCCGGAGACGACCTTGGCCCCGATCAGCACCGCGGCGAGCACGAGCACGAGACCGCCGACGAGTCGCGCGTCGAGCCAGCGCGGTGTCCGGACCCGGTTCGGCGACGGGGACGGCGGCGCGGGCGCGGCCTGCCGTTCGTCGCCGGACGTCCCGCTCCGGAATCCCCCCATGTCGGCAAATAATGCTCGCTTCGCGCGCTTCTGGGAACCGCTCGCGCGCAGCTGTGGACAACGTGCACGAGCTCCGGATCGTCCTGTCACACTGGCGGCCATGGCAGCCGATCGCTTCCTCACCCCGGCGGACGTCGCCGAGGTCCTCAACATCTCGATGTCGCAGACCATGGCGCTGTTGCGCTCCGGCGAACTGGTCGGGATCAAGATCGGCGGACGCGGCCAGTGGCGCGTCGAGCGGGACAAGCTGGAGGAGTACATCGGGCGCATGTACGACCAGACCCGTGAGTTCGTCGCGGCGCACCCGTTCAGCGAGGACGACGCCGCGGACGCGGATCAGACCTCGCGGTAGACGGCGATCAGCGCGGCCATCGGGATCAGCAGCTCCTCGCGCACCGCGCGCGCCCGGCGCTGCTCGCCGGGCGCGTGCACCGCGGCCTCGACGAAGTCGGCACCGACCCGGTCGACGGTCGCGTGCAGGGTCGACCCATCCGTCAGCCGCACCGTGAGCGGCGAGCGGTCCCGGGCGATCCGGCGCAGCACGAACCACAACCCCAGCCGCGCGGTGACCGGATCGAGCGAGTCCGGGGCGGCGGTCAACCTGCCGAGCCCGCCGATCGCGGTGACCGCGCCCAGGCGCACCAACGCCTCGCGCCCGTTGTCCTGGTCGAGCAGCACCCAGTCCGGGCCCGCCCGGCTGACCGTGCCGACGACGACGCCTCCGCCGGCCGTCCGCAGCCGCACCGGCGAGCCGATCGCGGGACGGAGCCGGTCGAGCAGCGTCAGCGTGCCGAGCTCGGCGCGGACCCGCTCGTCCACCTCGCCGGCCCGTTCGGCCACCTCGAGGGCGTCGGCCTGCGCCTCGAGATCGGCGAACATCGACTCCCAGCGCATCGCACCACCCCGCGGCCGATCCTGGCCGCCCGGCCGGTCGTGATCAAGGCCCGCGCGTGAGCCGATGGATGCCGCTGACTATTGCGAACGACTTGCATTAGGGTGGACGCATGATCGGCGGAGCGGACCAGACGGGTCGGAGCGCGCCGTGACGAGCACGTTGCGCGCCCCCCGCAGCCCGCAGGCCTCGCGCCTGGTCCGCTTCCGGGAATCGCTGGACCGCCAGGACCGGCGCTCACTCGCGGGCATGGCCGGGTTCATCGTGCTGCTGCACGTGCTCGGCTTCGGGATCCTGTTCGGCTTCATCATCCCGCGGCACTACCAGCTGGGCGGCGAACACCCGGTCTTCACCGTCGGCGTCGGCGTGCTCGCCTACACGTTCGGGTTACGGCATGCGTTCGACGCCGACCACATCGCCGCCGTGGACAACACGACCCGCAAGCTGCTCGCCGACAACGTCGAACTCGAGGCGGCCGGCCGGCCGGCGCGCAAACCGCTGTCCATCGGATTCTGGTTCTCGCTCGGGCACTCGACGATCGTGTTCCTGCTGTCGTTCCTGCTGTCGGTCGGCGTGAAGGCGCTCGCCGGCCCGGTCGAGAACGACAACTCGGCGCTGCACTCGGTCACGGGCGTCATCGGCGCGTCCGTGTCCGGCGTGTTCCTCTGGATTCTCGGCATCCTCAACCTGGTCGTGCTGGCGGGGATCCTGCGCGTTTTCCGTGGCATGCGGCGCGGCGTGTACGACGAGGCGGAGCTCGAGGAGCACCTCAACAAGCGCGGCTTCATGAACCGGTTCCTCAACGGGCTGACCAAGTCCGTCCGCAAGGCCTGGCACATCTACCCGGTCGGCGTGCTGTTCGGGCTCGGCTTCGACACCGCCACCGAGGTGGGACTGCTGGTGCTCGCCGGTGGCGCGGCCGCGTTCAACCTGCCGTTCTACTCGATCCTGGTGCTGCCCATCCTGTTCGCGGGCGGCATGTGCCTGATGGACACCGTCGACGGCGTCTTCATGAACTTCGCGTACGGCTGGGCGTTCGCCAAACCGGTGCGCAAGGTGTTCTACAACATCACGATCACGTCGATCTCGGTGGCCGTGGCGCTGATCATCGGCAGCGTCGAACTCATCGGCGTGCTGGCCGACCAGGCGAACATCACGTCCGGGCCGATCGCGATGATCGCGGACATCCCGCTCGACTACGCCGGCTACGGCATCGTCGCCGTGTTCTTCGGCGCCTGGCTGATCGCTCTGGCCGTCTGGAGGTACGGGCACATAGAGGAGAAGTGGTCCGCCGGGCTGGCCGGCGCGCGGAACGACTAACCTAGGGGCGCCCAGTCCCCGACGTTTCGGCCGGTGAGCGTGCTTCCGAACATCAACGACCCGGTTATCGTGCGCACGTGGGCCGGTGACGAGTTCCGCAGCCGCATCGAGGACAAGCGCGGCGCGTTGATCTGCGTCGCCGCGCCGCTCGACCCGCCGGTGCGCGAGCGGATGCACGAGGGCGCCGAGCTGTTCTTGACCTGGACGTCCGGGGACGGCGTGGCCGTGCTGCCGGTGCGGCTGGCGCTGCCGAACATCGCGGACACGATCACGCTGTGGGGCCTGCGGCCGATCGGCGAGGTGTGGCGGGAGCAGCGCCGCGAGTTCGTGCGCGTCGACGTGGACGGCCCGATGACGATGAGCGTGCCGAGCCCGCAGTCGCCCGAGCCGCAGGTGCTGAACGCGCGCCTGGTCGACATCGGCGAGGCGGCCCTGCAGGCGGCGGTGACGAGCAGCGAGCTGTCGATCCTGCTGGGGGGCAACCGGCAGCCGCTGGCCGAGGGCACCACCCTGCTGTCCTCGTTCCGGCTGGGCGACACCGACTTCGCGCTATCCGGCCGGGTGACGGCGCGGCGCCCGCACTATCCGGAGATCGGCTGGCTGAGCGTGATCGTCGCGTTCGATCACCTGCCGCAGGAGGAGAACCTGCTGCGCCGCGAGATCTACGCCCAGCAGTTGCGCGTCCGCCGCCCGAGCTGAGTTACCTATCGGGTCGTGTCGCCGTCCTCCCGAATCAGGTTCCACGCCCACACCGTCGGCTTGATCCGGCTCAACCGCGCCTGCGCTTCGAGGGCCGCGACCTCGTCCCTGTCCAATCGGAGCGAGTAGACGATCGACGGACCGGCCTGCTTGCGACGAGGCACTGGCAGCTGCGGCGCGGCAGCCACCAGCGCAGCGTGCCGCGCCAACTCGCGGTACACCGCCGCGACCCGCTCTCCTCTTGTGTCGAACATGCCGGAACGGTAATGGGGCCGCCGGACAATTCCGCGGACGGCATCAGCGGACGGAACTCGCCATGCCCGCGGTCGTGTTCGGCTCCGGGGACCACTGTGTTGTGTCCAGGACCGTATGACGACGCCGGCCCCGTGCTTGCTCCGCTCACCTTCCGCAAGCAAATGCGTACTCCAGGTGAGCAGAGCAAGAATCAAACGACAGGCGAACGCGAGGCAGCGATACCGAACCGCCGGGACGCAGACCGGAATTGCGACGCGACAGAGGCCAGTCGCGTGACGGCGGCCGCGAGGACGGTGACGGCGGCTCATCAGGCGCTCGGTCCCAACGACGGCGACCTCGCAGGATGTCGGGAGACAGCGGATGCCGGCCCGCGTGACGTAGCCGCTGCGGCCGGTGGGCGCACGGCACAATCGACATTCACCGGTGACGGCACCAGCGAGCACCAGACAGCTGGGCGGCTTGAACCCAGCATGCGTGGCAAGCTCCAGCCGCGCCCCCGGCGGTAACCCAACTCCGGCGGCGCCACACAACTGCCGACGATTGAGTCGCGTCCGCTCGCCGACGCGTCGCGCAACGGCGCGAGCGCGGTCCGGCCGTCGTAATACAACCCCGGCGACACCACCCAGCACCCGGACGGTTGGATCGCGTCCGCTGGCCGGCTCGCCACGCCGCCGCTGGCGCGGTCCGGCCGTCGTAATACATCCCCGGCGACACCACCCAGCTTCCGGAGGCGGGAGGCGGCCCGAGAACCCGTTGTCCACAGGGTCACGGCTACCCCTTGACCCGATACACCGTCCCGCGTTAGAACGAGAACATCCGCAAACGTAGGCAAACGAACGCTTTCGAGGTCGAACATGCGTCTTCTCGGCAGCAGGATGCGGCTGGTCGGCGCGGAGCGCCCGGCCCGGCGAGACGAACCCGATGGCACACGGTGGCTCGCTGCGCTCACGTCCGCCCTGATGGCCGCCGTCGCCGCCCTGGGCGTGACCGCGCTGCGCGAAGCGCCAACTCGGCTCGTCCGCGGGCTGAGCGATCCCGCGACGTGGCTGGACGCGGTGGGCGTCGACTCCGTAGTAGCCACACTGGCGGCAGCCGGACTGTGGCTGCTCGCCGTACGGGTGTCCGTCGGCTTCGCGGCCGCAGTGGCTGGACGGCTGCCGGGAGCGGCCGGCGCGTTCGCGCGGCGGATCGCGAGCATCGCGTTGCCGCGGGCCCTGTACCGCGCGGCGGCCGGTGCGGCCGGGCTCGGAGTCCTGCTGAGCCCGTCAGTGGCCTGGGCCGCCGCGCCGCACCCGGGCGGGACAACGGCCGCGAGCGCCGCCGTGCCGTCGCCGCTTCCGCCGACCAGCTCACTGCCCGCGCCGCAACTCCCCGAGAGTCACACGCCCGACGTGCCGTCGTCCGACCCTCGTACGGCCGCCGCGCCGGAGCGGGCGCCCGATCCGCGGACGGTGACGGTGCGCCCCGGCTACACGCTGTGGCGCATCGCGGCCGACCACCTCGACCGCGCCCCGTCGCCAGCCCGCGTCGCAGCAGCCTGGCCGCGCTGGTTCGCGGCGAACCGCGCAGTGATCGGCACCGACCCCGACCTGCTCCGACCCGGCGAAGTCCTGCACGCCCCGCACAGCCAAGAGGTTCAGCGATGACCGCAACCGCGTCCCGGAACTCCACCCGTCCGCGGCCGTCGATCTGCCTGCGGCCGGCGCCGCGCCGCGAACCGTGCTTCGACGACGAGATCACCGACCTGCACGTCGTCGGTCCATACGATCAGCAGCTACCGTTCCGC
>DASRSS010000059.1:0-14842 GCA_035656335.1 Jatrophihabitantaceae bacterium
CGGCTGCGACTGCAGCGAGTTGTCCGGACCGGCGACGTTGCCGTGCGCGCCGATCTCCGCGATCCAGGTCAAGCCCAGCTCCTCGGCCTTCGCCTTGCTCATGACCACGACGGCGCAGGCGCCGTCGGAGATCTGCGAGGAAGAGCCGGCCGTGATCGTGCCGTCCTTGGTGAATGCGGGACGCAGCTTGCCCAGCGACTCGACGGTCGTGTCACCGCGCACGCCCTCGTCCTCGCGGAACTCAATCGGGTCGCCCTTGCGCTGCGGGATCTGCACCGGGCAGATCTCCTCGTCGAAGATGCCGTTCTTCTGCGCGAGCGCGGCGCGCTGGTGCGAGCGGGCGGAGAACTCGTCCTGCTCCTCGCGCGTCAGCGAGAGCTTCTTGTTGACGTTGTCGGTCGACTCGCCCATCGGGATGTGGTCGAAGATGTCGGTGAGGCCGTCGAAGGCCATCGCGTCGAGCATCTCGATCGCGCCGTACTTGAAACCGGCCCGCGACTTCGGCAGCAGGTGCGGCGCGTTCGTCATCGACTCCTGGCCGCCGGCCACGATGATGTCGAACTCGCCGGCGCGGATCAGCTGGTCGGCCAGCGCGATCGCGTCCAGGCCGGACAGGCAGACCTTGTTGACGGTCAGCGCGGGAACGTTCAGCGGGATGCCGGCCTTGTGCGCGGCCTGGCGGGCGGGGATCTGGCCGGCCCCGGCCTGCAGCACCTGGCCCATGATCACGTACTGGACCTGCTCGGGCGAAACCCCGGAACGCTCCAGTGCCGCCTTGATGGCGACGCCGCCCAGGTCGGCGCCGGAGAAGTCCTTCAGCGAGCCGAGCAGGCGACCCATGGGCGTCCGAGCGCCGTTGACGATGACCGAACCAGCCATGGAACTTCCTCCTGGTTAGCGACTGAGGGCAAGTTTCACCGGGGAACAGCCAACTGTAACCACGCCCCGCGCGCAAAGCGGGTGTGAGCGTGCGCACGCCGGACTCGCCCGGACCGCCCCGGCTTGCCACGATGGACGAATGCCTGCAACCAGCCTGTTCACGAAGATCGACCACGTCGGCATCGCGGTACCCGACCTGGACGAGGCAATCGCCTTCTACGCGGAGACCTTCGGTGTGCAGAGCGTGCACGAGGAGGTCAACGAGGAGCAGGGCGTCCGCGAGGCGATGCTGGCCGTCGGCGACGGCGCCACCCGCATCCAGCTGCTCGCGCCCCTGACGTCCGAGTCGACGATCGCGAAGTTCATCGACCGCAACGGCCCGGGCGTGCAGCAGGTCGCGTACACCGTCGAGGACATCGCGGCGGTCAGCGCCGACCTGCGGGCCAAGGGACTGCGACTGCTGTACGACGAGCCACGCCGCGGGACGTCGGACAGCCGGGTCAACTTCATCCACCCCAAGGACGCCGGCGGCGTGCTCGTCGAACTCGTCCAGCCAGCCGCGTCACACTGACGAGGCAAGCTGGTTACCAGCGGGTAACGTTTGCCCGCAAGACGCCCGCTCACCTTTTCCAGAAGGGTTTCCCGTGGACGACATCCGGAACGCCATCCTGAACGACGATCTCGGCAAGCTGGCCGAACTGCCCGTGCCGGACGCCTACCAGGGCATGGTCGTGCGCGCCGACGAGGTGGACATGTTCGAGGGGCAGTCCACCCGGGACAAGGACCCGCGCAAGAGCCTGCACCTGCAGGAGGTCGCGACGCCCGAGCTCGGCCCCGGTGAGGCGATCGTCGCGGTCATGGCGAGCGCCATCAACTACAACACGGTGTGGACGTCGATCTTCGAGCCGGTCTCCACGTTCTCGTTCCTGAAGCGGTACGGGCGTTCGTCCGAGCTGGCCCGCAAGCACGACCAGCCGTTCCACGTCGTCGGTTCCGACCTCGCCGGCGTGGTGCTGCGGACCGGACCGGGCGTGACCAAGTGGAAGGCCGGCGACGAGGTCGTCGCGCACTGCCTGTCCGTCGAGCTCGAGGACCCGCAGGGCCACGACGACACGATGATGGACCCGCAGCAGCGCATCTGGGGCTTCGAGACGAACTACGGCGGCCTGGCCGAGCTGGCGCTGGTCAAGGCGAACCAGCTGATGCCCAAGCCTGCGCACCTCACCTGGGAGGAGGCCGCGGCGCCCGGCCTGGTCAACTCCACCGCGTACCGCCAGCTGGTCAGCCAGCACGGCGCCGGCATGAAGCAGGGCGACACCGTGTTGATCTGGGGCGCGTCCGGCGGTCTCGGCGGCTATGCGACGCAGTACGCCCTCAACGGCGGCGCGGTTCCGGTGTGCGTGGTGTCCTCGCCGGAGAAGGCGGAGATCTGCCGTTCCATGGGCGCGGAGCTGATCATCGACCGCTCCGCGGAGGACTACAAGTTCTGGAAGGACGAGAACACCCAGGACCCGAGCGAGTGGAAGCGGTTCGGCGCGAAGATCCGCGAGCTCACCGGCGGCGACGACCCCGACATCGTGTTCGAGCACCCGGGCCGGGAGACGTTCGGCGCGTCCGTCTACGTGACCAAGCGCGGCGGCACCGTCGTCACGTGTGCGTCCACGACCGGGTACCTGCACCAGTACGACAACCGGTACCTCTGGATGACGCTCAAGCGCATCGTCGGCTCGCACTTCGCCAACTATCGCGAGTCGTGGGAGGCGAACCGGCTGATCGCCCGGGGCGCCATCCACCCGACGCTGTCGCGGGTCTACCCGCTCGCCGAGACCGGCCAGGCCGCCTACGACGTCCACCGTAACCTGCACCAGGGCAAGGTCGGCGTGCTGTGCCTGGCGCCCGAGGAGGGCCTCGGCGTCCGGGACCACGAGCTGCGGGCCAAGCACCTGGACCAGATCAACCGCTTCCGCGGCGTCTGAGCCGGCGACTTCGCCGCCGCGACGCTGAACGTGAAGCGGAGGTTGAGGCTGGACGGTCGCCCGTTGGGATCTTGCCCGTCCGAATGCCAGGATTAGGACATGACCTCGGAGCACGCGTCTGATGTCCTGCCGATCCTGAGCGATGCGCACCACGGCTTCGACCCGGCCCTGCGCGGTTACGACCGGGCGCAGGTCGACCAGTACCTGAGCCGGCTCGAGGACGAGGTCCGTGCGGCCGTCGCGGACCGTGACCGCGCCGCCGCACGCACCGCCGACCTCGCCGCGCAGCTGGCCAGCGCCCAGGCGCAGATCGAGTCGCTGCGCCGCCAGCTGCGCGCGGCCGCCGAGACCGTCACGCCCGAGAACGTCGACGCCCGGGTCCGGCAGACGATGGAGGCCGCCCAGACCGAGGCCGCCCGGCTCCGCAGCGAGGCCGAGACGCAGGCCGAGGCCGTGCGCAACGGTGCCTCGGACGGAGCGGCTCGCACGCGTGCGGCGGCGCACGCGGAGGCCGAGCGGATCGTCGCCGAGGCGACGCAGCGGCTGGCTGCGGCGGACGAGACGTTCCGCCGCCGGGTCGCGGAGGCCGAGCAGCACCGGGAGCGCGTCGAGCTGGAGCTGGCCGCGAGCACGGAGCGGGTGCGGTCCGAGGAGGCCGCGCTGACGGCCGAGGCCGAGGCGGAGCGCAACCGGCTGAACGCCGAGGCAGAAGCGGAGCGGGCTCGGCTCGAGGCCGAGTCCGCCGCCCGCCGGGCGCTGGCCGACGAGGACTTCGAGATCGCGCTGCGCGAAAGGCGTTCCCGCGAGAACGAGGCGATCGAGACCGAGCGGGCGCAGGCACACGCCGAAGCGGAGCGGATCGTCAGCGAGGCGCGCGCTACGGCCGAGCAGATGGTCGCGGACGCGACGAGCGAGGTGCGCCGGCTGCACGCGCATCGCGACGAGACGCACGCCGTCCTGCGCGAGCTGCACACCAAGCTGCAAGCCGCCCTCGACGAATCCTTGAGTGCTTCTCCCCCAGCCCCTTAGCGCAACCCACCACGCGATGAGCGCTCGTCGCGTGCACGGTTACTTTGGCCGGCGGGTTTCTCGGGCGGACCAGCACGGGGTGTGCCAGTGGCGCCGGTCGGAAGCGCCGAGGTCGTCGGCCGGCCAGCTGACCACGTGTGGCTGCCCGGCGCGCACCAGCTGATCGCAGCCGGGACAGCGGTAGTCCTTACCCGCGGCCGAACCGCTCACCGACCGGACGGCGTAGCGCTCGCCGCGGAACTGCTCGTACCGCTCGACCCCGCCCCGCAACGGCCGCTCCGGACCATGCGGACTGCGATTGTTCTTCCTAGGCATGACGCGACCACCACCGCGATGAGCTCCCCCGCAAGCGCCCCCAGCGCGATTGAGCGCCAGCGAGCTTGCGGCTCGGATCGCGCGATCCGGCCTGTTCTTTAGGCCGGTCGAAGATCCGACTGGCGCGGGTTAGACAGAATAGTCGCGGAAACCCTTACCGGTCTTGCGGCCCAGGCGGCCGGCGGTGACCAGCTGCTCCAGCAGCGGTGCCGGCGCGAAGCCCGGCTCGCGGAACTCCAGGTACAGCTCGCGCTCGATGGCCAGCGAGACGTCGTTGCCGACCACGTCCAGCAGTTCGAACGGTCCCATCGGGTAACCGCAACCGACCTTCATCGCCGAGTCGATGTCATCGGCCGTCGCGTAGTGCGCCTCGAGCATCTTGATCGCGTCGTTGAGGTACGGGAACAGCAGCGCGTTCACGATGAACCCGGACCGGTCGCCGCAGCGCACCGCGTGCTTGCCGATCTTCGCGGTGACGTCGAGGACGGTCGCCTCGACGTCCGGCGCGGTCGACACGGTGGTGACCACCTCCACCAGCTTCATGACCGCGGCCGGGTTGAAGAAGTGCATGCCGATGACCTCGGCGGGGCGGGACGTCGCCATCGCGCACTCGATCACCGGCAGGCTGGACGTCGTGGTGGCGAGCACCGTCCCCGGCGCGCAGATGTCGTCGAGGTTCGAGAACAGCGCCTGCTTGACGCTGAGGTCCTCGACGACGGCCTCGACGACGAGCTGCACCGGCGCGAGGTCGTCCAGCTTGGTGGTGCCGGTGATCCGCGCGAGCGCGGCGTCGCGGTCGGCCTCGGCGAGCTTGCCGCGCTGGACGGCCTTCTCCAGCGACCGGGTCACGGCCTTGACCACGCCCGCGCACTTCTCCTCGCTGCGCGCGACGAACACGACGTCGTAGCCGGCCTTGGCGAAGACCTCGACGATGCCGGTGGCCATCGTGCCGGACCCCACGACGCCGACCTGCGATACCGCGCGCGCGCCGGACGGAACGGCGTCCGGCGTCGGCGTCAGCGCGTCCGCCACGACGTTCGGCGAGCCCTCGGCGTCGTAGGTGTAGAAGCCGCGCCCCGACTTCCGCCCGAGCAGGCCAGCGGTGATCATCTGCTTGAAGATCGGCGTCGGCGCGTGCAGGCGGTTGCGCCCCTGCTTGTACATCGTGTCGAGGATCTCGTACGCGGTGTCCAGACCGATCAGGTCCAGCAGCGCGAGCGGACCCATCGGCAGGCCGCAGCCGAGCTTCATCGCCGCGTCGATGTCCTCGCGGCTGGCGTACTTCGACTCGTACATGGACGCGGCGTGGTTCAGGTAGCCGAACAGCAGCGCGTTGGCGATGAACCCGGCGCGGTCGCCGATGGTGACGTCGGTCTTGCCGAGCTTCTGCGCGAACGCCTCGACGTCCTCGATCACGTCCTGCTCGGTGACGACACTGCGCACGACCTCGACCAGCTTCATGACCGGCGCGGGGTTGAAGAAGTGCATGCCGACGACCTTGCCGGGACGGCCGGTCGCGACCGCGATCTCGGTGACGGACAGCGACGACGTGTTCGTCGCGAGGATCGCCTCGGGCTTGCAGATGCCATCCAGCGCGCTGAAGATCGACTTCTTCAGCTCCAGCTGCTCGGGCACCGCCTCGACGACCAGATCGACGTCTGCCAGCGCGTCCAGCGAGGTCGCGTAGGCGACCCGGCCGAGCAGCGCCTGCTGCTCGGTGTCAGTCAGCTTGCCGCGCGTCACGGCGCGGCCGGTGGAGTTCTCCAGGTGGGCGCGGCCGCGGGCGACCGCGGCGTCGTCGACCTCGACGGCGACGACGGACAGTCCGTTACGAGCGAACACCTCGGCGATGCCGGCACCCATCGTGCCGAGCCCGATCACGCCGACCTGCTGGAACTCCCGTGCCATGAACCGTCCTCCTCGGTGCGGAACGCCGTCGCAGCCCTAGTCTGCCGGGTCGGCGGGGGCATCGCGCGCCGAGGGCACCCGTCCAGCGGCCGATGTGCCGACCGTCACCCGGTGCGGTCAGAACAGCCGCTGGCTCGGGTCGTCCACGCCGCGCAGCGCCGCGTAGTCCAGCACCACGCAGGTGATGCCGCGGTCCTCGGCGAGCGTGCGCGCCTGCGGCTTGATCTCCTGCGCAGCGAACACGCCGCGCACCGGCGCGAGCAGCGGGTCGCGGTTGAGCAGCTCGAGGTACCGGGTGAGCTGCTCGACGCCGTCGATCTCGCCGCGCCGCTTGATCTCCACCGCGACCGCCGCGCCGGACGCGTCCCGGCACATGATGTCCACCGGGCCGATCGGGGTCGGGTACTCGCGGCGCACCAGGCGGTACCCGTCACCGAGCGTGTGAATCTGCTCGGCCAGCAGCTTCTGCAGGTGCGCCTCGACGCCGTCCTTCACCAGCCCCGGGTCGACACCCAGCTGGTGCGACGAGTCGTGCTCGATCTGCTCGATCGTGACGATCAACTGCTCGCCGGCCTTGTTCGTGACCGCCCAGGTGCCGTCGCCTTCGACGAGGGTGCACGGCGGGCTCATCCAGTTCAGCGGTTTGTACGAGCCGCCGTCGGAGTGGACGAGCACCGAGCCATCGGCCTTGACCAGCAGCAGCCGGGTGGCCATCGGCAGGTGCGCGGTCAGCCGACCGACGTAATCCACGCTGCAACGGGCGATGACCAGGCGCACAGCTGGCGAGACTACCGTGGGGGCAATGACCGATCAGCCAACTGTTCCCCTCAACAACGGCGTAGCGATCCCCCAGCTCGGCTTCGGGGTCTTCAAGGTGCCGCCCGCCGAGACCGCGCAGATCGTCAAGCAGGCCCTGTCCGCCGGCTACCGGCACATCGACACCGCGGCGATGTACGGGAACGAGGCGGGCGTCGGCCAGGCGATCGCCGAGTCCGGCATCCCGCGCGACGAGCTGTTCGTGACGACCAAGCTGAACAACGACGCGCACGGCACGGACGAGGCGCTGCGGGCGTTCGAGGACAGCCGGCGCAAGCTCGGCCTGGATGTCGTGGACCTGTACCTGATCCACTGGCCGCTGCCGAGCCAGGACCGCTACGTGGAGACCTGGCGCGCGCTGGAGAAGCTGCGCGACGACGGCGTGGTCCGCGCGATCGGCGTCTCGAACTTCCACGCCACGCACCTGCAGCGGCTCCTGGACGAGACCGGCACGGTTCCCGCGCTCAACCAGATCGAGCTGCACCCGTACCTGACCCAGGAGGCGCTGCGCGGCTTCGACGCCGAGCACGGCATCGCCACCGAGGCCTGGTCGCCGCTGGCCCGCGGCGGGACGCTGCTGCGCGATCATGTGGTCACGTCCATCGCCGAGAAGCACGGCCGCACGCCCGCGCAGGTCGTGCTGCGCTGGCACCTGCAGCTGGGCAACGTGGTGATCCCGAAGTCGGCCACGCCGTCGCGCATCGAGGACAACTTCGCGGTGTTCGACTTCGAGCTCGCCGACGACGACATGGCCGCGATCAGCGGGCTCAATCGCGACGAGCGCACCGGACCCGATCCGGACGCCTTCGGCTGACCGGGGTCAGACGAGGTCTGCTGGCGTGAGGTCGACCGGGAAGGGCCGCTGCAGGTGCAGCGGCTGCTCCCCGGAGGCGGCGCCGGCGTCCACGTATCGGCCGTCGACCAGATCCCAAGCCGTGATCGACGGAACCTCGGGGTCGACGACCCAGTACGACTCGACGCCCGCGTCCTCGTACTTGGACCGCTTGAGCACCAGGTCTTTGCGGCGCGTGGACGGAGAGAGCACCTCCACGGCGAGGACCAGCGGCCTGGTGAGGTTCTTGATCCCGAGTTCGTCCTTGCGCGCGACCAGCACGTCGGGCTGCAGCGAGGTGCGGCGGTCCGGCCGCCAGTCGAGCGGAGCGGGGAACACCTCCAGCTCCGGCGGGCACATCCCGACGAGCTGCACCAGCAGCCGCGTCAACGCCCGCTGGTGCACGACGATCGGAGCCGGCGTCACGAGCAGCAGCCCGTCGAGCAGCTCGTACTGCAAGCCGTCGTCGGGCAGCGCGTCGAGGTCGTCGACCGTCCAGTCGCGCTCACGCGGCATCACCGGCTGGGTCGTCACGACTGCCATGGTGCTCCCCCCGCTCCGCGGTTGTCATCCGGCATCGCCTCAGCATGCCCGCCCCAGAGAGCCTAACCGCGTTATCCACAGGGGCGAGCTACGCGCGGGCTTCCTCGATCGCGTCGACGATCTCGCCGAGCACGTCGGTGATCGCGAAGTCCTTGGGCGTGAAGATCCGCGCCACGCCCGCCTCGCGCAGCGGACCGGCGTCCGCCTCCGGGATGATCCCGCCGAGCACGACCGGCACGTCGGACAGCCCCGCCTCGCGCAGCCCGTCGATCACGTCCGGCACGGCCGACAGGTGCGAGCCGGACAGGATCGACAGGCCGACCACGTCCACGTCCTCCTCGACGGCGGCGCTGACGATCTGCCGGGGCGTGAGCCGGATGCCGGAGTAGACGACCTCGAAGCCCGCGTCGCGCGCGCGAACGGCGATCTGCTCGGCCCCGTTGGAGTGCCCGTCCAGGCCGGGCTTGCCGACCAGGAACTTCAGCGGACGGCCCAGCTGCTCGCCCAGGGCCCGGACCCGCTCGCGCACCGCGGTCAGCTCGCCCTCGTGGCCGCCGCCGCTCGCACCGGCCACGCCGGTCGGCGGCCGGTACTCCCCGAACACCTCGCGCAGCACGCCGGCCCACTCGCCGATCGTCACGCCGACGCGCGCGCAGGCGAGCGACGGCTCCATCAGGTTCGTGTCCGTCTTGGCCGCGTCCCGCAGCGCGTTCAGCGCGTCGTCGACGGCCGCGGCGTCGCGTCCGGCACGCCACGCCGCGATTGCCTGCTTCGCCGACTCCTCCACCGCGGGATCGACGGTGAGGATGCCGCCGTCCGTCCCGCCGACGAGCGGGTTCGGCTCGGTCTCGGTGAACTTGTTGACGCCGACGACGACGTCCTCCCCGGCCTCGATCCGGCGCCGGCGCAGCGCGTGCGAGCTCACCAACGCCGACTTCAGGTATCCGGACTCGACCGCCGCGACCGCGCCGCCGAGTTCGAGGATGTGCTCGATCTCCTTGCGGGCGCCGTTCTTGATCTCGGCGACCTTGGCCTCGATCACGGTCGAGCCGGTGAAGATGTCGTCGTACTCGAGCAGGTCGGACTCGTACGCCAGCACCTGCTGCATCCGCAGCGACCACTGCTGGTCCCACGGACGCGGCAGGCCGAGGGCCTCGTTCCACGCCGGCAGCTGGACGGCGCGGGCGCGGGCGTCGCGCGACGCGGTGACCGCCAGCATCTCCAGCAGGATCCGGTAGACGTTGTTCTCCGGCTGCGCCTCGGTGAGCCCGAGCGAGTTCACCTGCACCCCGTAGCGGAACCGGCGGTGCTTCGGGTTCTGCACGCCGTAGCGCTCCAGCGTGATCTCGTCCCAGAGCTGGCCGAACGCGCGCAGCTTGCACATCTCCTCGATGAACCGCACGCCGGCGTTGACGAAGAATGAGATGCGCGCGACGACCTCGCCGAACTTGTCCTCGGGCACCTGGCCGGAGTCGCGCACCGCGTCCAGCACCGCAATCGCGGTGCCCATTGCGAACGCGACCTCCTGCACGGGCGTTGCGCCGGCCTCCTGCAGGTGATAGCTGCAGATGTTGATCGGGTTCCACTTCGGCACGTTCGCGACCGTGTACGCGATCATGTCGGTGATCAGCCGCAGCGACGGCGCCGGCGGGAACACGTAGGTCCCGCGGGACAGGTACTCCTTGATGATGTCGTTCTGCGTGGTGCCGGCGAGCTTCGTGCGCGCCTCGGCCTTGTCCAGCCCGGCGGCCTCGGCGTGCTCGTCGGCGACCGTGAGGTAGAGCGCCAGCAGGTACATCGCCGGCGCGTTGATCGTCATGGACGTGTTCATCTGGTCCAGCGGGATGCCGTCGAACAGCGCGCGGACGTCACCGATGTGTGAGACCGGGACGCCAACCTTGCCGACCTCACCGCGCGCGAGTTCGGCGTCCGGGTCGTAGCCGGTCTGCGTCGGCAGGTCGAAGGCGACGGACAGGCCCGTCTGGCCCTTGGCCAGGTTGCGCCGGTACAGCGCGTTCGACTCCGCCGGCGAGGAGTGGCCAGCGTACGTGCGCATGAGCCACGGCCTGTCGCGCTGATCGTCGGTCGGGAACGGCATCGTGCACCTCCAGCACCGCGGGGTGGTCCTCGCGGGTCCTAACAGCTTGCCCGTTCGGCTCTACTCCTGAGTAACCGATGTGGCCGACCTCGCAGCGGTCGTCATACCCCGAACGCCTCGGATTCGACCCGCTCGACGTCGGCGCCGAGCGCCCGCAGCTGCTCCTCGAACCGGACGTAGCCACGGTCGATGTGGTGCACCTCGGCGACCTCGGTCACGCCCTCGGCGACGAGGCCGGCGATGACCAGGCCGACGCCGGCCCGGATGTCGGTGGCGCGCACCGGAGCGCCCGACAGCTGCTCGCGCCCGCGCACCACGGCGTGGTGGCCGTCGGTGCGCACGTCCGCTCCCATGCGGGCGATCTCGTCGCAGAACATGAACCGCGCCTCGAACAGATTCTCGGTGATCATCGCGGTGCCGTCGGCGACGGACAGCAGCGCGATCGCCTGCGGCTGCAGGTCCGTGGCCAGGCCCGGGTAGGGCAGCGTGACCACGTCGAAGCTGCGCGGCCGCTCGTTCATCACGATCCGGAAGCCGGACGCAGTGACCTCGATGTCCGCGCCCGCGCCGGCCAGCTTGTCCAGGGCGATCTCGAGGTGCTCGGCGTTCGCGCCGCGCACGGTCACGTCCCCGCGCGTGGCCACCGCGGCCATCGCCCAGGTGCCCGCGACGATCCGGTCGGCGACGGCGCGGTGCGTAGTCGGCGTCAACGCCTCGACGCCGGTGATCTCCAGCGTGGACGAGCCGATGCCGTCGATGCGCGCGCCCATCTGCACCAGCATCCGGCACAGGTCGACGATCTCGGGCTCGCGTGCGGCGTTGTCCAGGACGGTCGTCCCCTTGGCCAGCACCGCGGCGGTCAGGATGTTCTCTGTCGCGCCGACGCTCGGGAAGTCCAGCCAGATCTGCGTCCCGCGCAGCTCCGAGGCCTCGGCGACCACGTAGCCGTGTTCGACCCGGACGTCCGCGCCCATCTTGACCAGGCCGGCGAAGTGCATGTCCAGCGGGCGCGAGCCGATCGCGTCGCCGCCCGGCATCGCGACCCGGGCCCGGCCGGTGCGGGCCAGCAGCGGGCCCAGCACGCAGATCGAGCCGCGGATGCGGCGCACGAGCTCGTACGGCGCTTCCGATTCCGGCAGCTCCGGGACGGTGATGCGGACCTCGTCGGTGGTGCCGGAACCGGACTCCTCGACCTCGCAGCCCAGCCGCTCGAGCAGCTGGCGCATGATCGCGACGTCCGAGATGGCCGGCAGGTTGCCCACGCTCGTGCAGCCGGGCGCGAGCAGCGCGGCCGCCATCAACTTGAGCACGCTGTTCTTCGCGCCGACGACGTCGACCGATCCGGCCAGCCGCGCGCCGCCGTTCACCCTCAAGACCTGCACGTGTCCAGGCTACTTGCGTGGCCGTTATGGTCACTTCCATGGCGGTTCATCTGACGCGCATCTACACCAAGACCGGCGACGACGGGACGACCGCCCTCGGCGACATGTCCCGCGTGCGCAAGACCGATCCGCGCGTAGGCGCGTACGCCGACTGCGACGAGACGAACGCGGCCCTGGGCGTCGCGCTGGCCCTTGGAGCGTTGCCGGAACGGATCGCGCGGGTGCTCGGCACCATCCAGAACGACCTGTTCGACGTCGGGGCCGACCTGTGCACGCCGGTGCAGCCGGACCCGAAATACCCGCCGCTGCGCGTCACGGCCGAGTACGTCGAACGGCTCGAGGGCTGGTGCGACGAGTTCAACGCCGAGCTGGCCAAGCTGAACAGCTTCATCCTGCCGGGCGGGACGCCCGGCGCGGCGCTGCTGCACCAGGCGCGCACCCTGGCGCGCCGGGCCGAGCGCAGCGCCTGGGCGCTGTACGAGGCAGACCCGGAGCACACCAACCGCGAAGCGCTGCTCTACCTCAACCGGCTGTCCGACCTGCTGTTCATCCTGGCCCGCTGCGCGAACCCGGACGGCGACGTCCTGTGGCGGCCCGGGGGCGAGAGGTGACCGTCCTGGTCATCATGGGCGTATCGGGGTGCGGGAAGTCCACGATCGCCGCCTTGCTCGCTGGACGGTTGAGCTGGCCCTTCGCCGAGGGCGACGACATGCACCCGCCGGAGAACGTGGCGAAGATGCATGCCGGACACCCGCTGACGGACACGGACCGGCGGCCCTGGCTGGAGCGCATCGCCGCCTGGATCGACGAGCAGATCGCGGCCGGACGGTCGGCTCTCGTCACCTGCTCGGCGCTCAAGCGCAGCTACCGCGACCTGCTGCGCCGCGAGCAGGTCATGTTCGTCTACCTGCACGGCGACTTCGAGGTGATCTCGCGGCGACTGGCCGCGCGGCAGGGGCACTTCATGCCCGCCGCGCTGCTGGAATCGCAGTTCGCGGACCTCGAACCACCCACAGCGGACGAACAAGCCATTAGGGTCGATATCGGCGGCTCACCGGTCGAGCTGGCCGACGAGATCACGACCACGCTCGGACTGGTCCCCGACCACAGCTAGGAGCCGCGCATGCCCGCCGCCATCACGACCACGCTGAGGACAGCGACGGCGCTGGCGGCGGCGGACAAGCCCGGTCCCTGGGTCGCTCACGACACCCGCCTGATCGTCGCCGCGCTCGCCGGCATCGCGCTGATCGTCGTGCTGATCACCGCGGCCAAGATGCACCCGTTCCTCGCGCTCGTCCTGGGCTCCGGGCTGGTCGGCCTGGCGTCGGGCGTGAGCGTGAGCGGCGTCGTCACGAACTTCGAGCAGGGCGTCGGGGACACGCTCAAGGAGGTAGGCCTGCTGATCGCGCTGGGCGCGATGCTCGGCAAGCTGCTGGCCGAGTCCGGCGGCGCGGACCGGATCGTCGACACCCTGGTGCACCGCTCCGGGCCGAAGCTGGTGCCCTGGGCGATGGCGCTCGTCGCGATGATCATCGGGCTGCCGATGTTCTTCGAGATCGGGCTGGTGTTGCTGCTGCCGGTCATCGTCCTGGTGACCAAGCGCTCGGAGCTGCCGCTCATGCGGATCGCCATCCCGGCCCTCGCCGGCCTGTCGGTGCTGCACGGGTTGATCCCGCCGCACCCGGGCCCGCTGATCGCGATCGGCTTCATCCACGCCGACCTCGGCATCACGCTGGCGCTCGGCATCCTCGTCGCGGTGCCCACCGTCCTCATCTGCGGGCCGCTGTTCTCGCTGGCCGCGGCGCGCTGGGTGCCCGTCGACGCGCCGGCGAGGTCCGGCGGCGTGGACACGACGCTCGAGCGGGCCGCGTCCGACGACGTGAAGCGGCCGCCGTCGTTCGCCGTCACGCTCGGCACGATCCTGTTCCCCGTCGTGCTGATGCTGCTCAAGGCGCTGGCAGACATCATCTGGCACGACCGGAAGAACCCGCCACTGACCGCGCACGTGCTGGACTTCATCGGCGAGCCGCTCGTCGCGATGTTCCTCGCCGTGCTGCTCGCGATGGTGACGTTCGGCTACGCGGTCGGCTTCGACAGCCGCGCGATCAGCGACCGCATCGGCTCCAGCCTCGGCCCGGTCGCCGCGATCATCCTGATCGTCGGCGCGGGCGGCGGCTTCAAGCAGACGCTGATCGGGGCCGGCGTCGGCAACTCGGTGGCCAAGGCGGCCAACGCGTCCGGCGTCTCGATCCTGGTGATCGCCTACCTGCTCGCGGTCGCGATCCGGCTGGCCACCGGCTCGGCGACGGTCGCGACGACGACCGCGGCCGGGATCATCGCGCCGCTCGCCGGCGGGCTCCCGTCCGTGCACCTTGCCCTGCTGGCGCTGGCCGTCGGTGCCGGCTCGCTGTTCCTGTCCCACGTGAACGACGCGGGCTTCTGGCTGGTGAACCAGATGTTCCGGCTCACCGTCGGCCAGACGTTCAAGACCTGGTCGGTGATGGAGACGCTGGTCTCGCTGGTGGCGTTCGGCTTCACGTCCCTGATCTGGTCATTCACCTGATCCGAGCGCACGAACGGCGCGGCACGCCTCAGGCGGTGGGCGAGGACGCCTCCACCCAGGAGATGAACCCGGTGAACGCGTTCTCCCCCAGCGCGAACACCACCGGCGTGCCGCCGACGCGGCAGTCGACGATCACGGCGTTGGCCGGCAGCGAGCGCAGCTCGTCCGGCCGCGGCTGCCGGTGCGTGCTCACCCGCAGCTCCCCGCGGCGCAGCACCCGTGACGGGCGCGTGCCGAGGCCCAGCGAGCGGTACCAGCGCAGCTCGCCGCCGGCGTAGCGCGCGATCCCGTACAGCCAGCGGTCGCCGCCGGACCGGATCGCCATCGGGATCGCCCCGACGACCCGCAGCAGGTAGCGCTGCCGGGCGAGCACGGCCGCGCAGGCCACCAGAGCGACAACAGCCGCGCACACCGCGACGATGTCGACGGCGTGCACGGCTGCGTCCTCTTCTGGCCTGTGCCGACTACCGGGCGCTCAGACCGATTCGCCGGCCGCGGGCC
>DASRSS010000060.1:0-8490 GCA_035656335.1 Jatrophihabitantaceae bacterium
GGCGGCGGCTCGTTCCACTTCGCCGGGTACGCGTTCAGCTCGGCCGGGGTGGCCCCGATCGGGCTGTCGATCCTGGCCGGCGCCATCGCGGTCGCGAACACCGTGGACGGCAAGGTGGCCTCGTTCGTCCCGTCCGCGACCGCGATCGCGGCGCTGCTGACGGTGATCGGCGTCGCCGGCGGCAAGGCGAACGTCGGGCCGGGGAACGCGCAGATCGGCATGGGCGTCGGGCTGATCCTCGAACTGATCACGTGCGTGGTGCAGGTGGCCGTGCTGCTCATCGCGTGGCTGGCCGCGAACGGACGGCTCGGCGTGCCGCGTCCGCCCGCGCACCCGGGCTACCCGACCGGCGGCGCGGCCGGTCCCGGCTATCCCGTCGCCGGGTACGGTGCGCCCGCCGCGCCCTACCCGTCGGCGTATCCGAGCCCGGCGAACCCGCCGCAGAGCCAGCCGCCGCAGAGCCAGCCGCCGCAGGGCCAGCCGCCGCAGGGCCAGCCGCCGTCGGGTTACGGCCCGCCGTCCTACACACAGCCGGGCTATCACCCGCCGACCGAGGAGCTCCGCCCGCCGGAGGGCGGCTACGGAGAAGCTGAGCGGTAGCGGTGCCACCCGGCGCGTCGGCACCAAAACGGCGGCCGGGTTTGCCAGCCTGGCTGAATGCCCCCACTGCGCACGTCGCGCGACGGCCGGCGCGGCCTCGATGACGCCGGGCGGCGCAGCGTGGTGCCGACCGCCGCGGCGCGGTCGCTGTGGCGCGCGGCGGTGTGGACGGGCATGTGCGCGGCGATCGTGTGTGCGGTGCTCGCGATCGTGGTCGTCGCGATCTGCTGGCTGCCGGTGTCGGGCTCGACGGGACGCACGCACTCGGCCATCCACGCCGGGCTGCTGACGTTCCTGGCGGCCGTGCACGGGGGCGTGACCGTCGACGGCACCGCCGGGTTCTTCCTGCCGCTGGGCATGCTGCTCGCCGTCGGCCTCACCGCGTGGCGTGCCGGTGCGGGCCTGGCCGACGCCGCCGCGGCCATCGGCGAGACGGACCCGGCGCGGCTGGCGCTGGCCGGCCTCACCCAGGCGGCCAGCTTCGCGATCGCCTGCCTGGTCGCCGTCCCGCTGGCGACCCTGGGTACGTCCAGCGCGCCGTTCCTGACAGTGGGCGCGGCGGCGCTGCTGCTGTTCGCGGTTGCCGGTGGCGCCGCGCTGGTCTGCTACTCACCGCTGTCGGACTGGTGCCTGGACCGGATACCCGTCGAGGTGCGCCACGGCGCGCGGGCCGCGGTCGTCGTGCTGGCGGTGTACGCCGCGGCGGGGGCGTTGCTGGTGGCCGCTGCGCTCGCCGTCCACCACGGCCGGGTCGAGGAACTGTCGCGCCAGGTGGGCGGGGGTTGGGGCGGCGTGCCGATCCTGCTGCTCGGCGTTCTCGCCGCGCCGAACGCGGTGATCGCCGGCATCGGTTACCTCGCCGGCCCTGGCTTCGCCGTCGGCACGCAGACGACGGTGAGCCCGTTCAGCACCGCGCACGGCACGCTGCCGGCCTTCCCGATCCTCGGCGGCCTGCCTGCCGGTCACGGCGCCGACCCGGCCGCGTGGCTGCTCGTCGCGGTCACGCCCGCCGTGGCCGGGCTGCTGCTGGCGCGGTTCGTTCGCCGCACCGACGGCTGGACGGCGCGGCTGCGCGTGGCCGGGTCCGCTGTCGGCTTCGTCGCGGTGGCGCTGGCCGTGCTGGCCTGGCAGGGCGGTGGCTCGATCGGCGCCGGTGCGCTGAGCGCGGTCGGCGCGTCGCCCTGGCAGCTCGGCCTGGCCGTCGCGGCCGCGGTGTCCGCCGTCGCCGCGGTCGTCCTGGCCGTGGTTGCGCTGCGCGAGCGGCTCGCGCGGAGCGGGCGGGACACGACCGCGGCCGCGGTGCAGCGGCTCGTGGCGCTCACCAAGCCTGCCGCCGCGAGCGGGGACGGCAAGCGCGCGGGCAAATCCGGGAACGCCGACAGTGAGGATCAGCTCGCCGGGTAGGCTCACGCGACGTGCCGGCCCGCCCAACCGATGCAGCGAGGCTCGTAGTCCTCGCTTCGGGCAGTGGCACGACCCTGCAGGCGATCGTCGACGATCCGGTGCTGCGTCCGCTCGTCGTCGCCGCTGGCACGGACGTGCCGGGCTGCGTGGCGATGAAGCGCGCCGAGGACGCCGGCGTGCCGACGTTCGCCGTCGCGCTGGCCGACTTCCCGGACCGCGCCGCGTGGAACGACGCGCTCGCCGCGCGGATCGCGTCCTGGCAGCCGGACCTCGTGGTGCTCGCCGGCTTCATGCGGGTGCTCGGGCCGTCCGTCGTGCGCCCGTTCCGGATCGTCAACACGCATCCGGCGCTGCTGCCGTCGTTCCCCGGAGCGCACGCGGTGCGTGACGCGCTCGCCGCCGGCGTTGCGTCCACCGGCGTCACGGTGCACTGGGTCGACGAGGGCGTGGACACCGGGCCGGTCATCACCCAGCAGGCCGTGCCCGTCGATCCGGGCGACGACGAGCAGTCGCTGCGCGCCCGCATCCAGCAGGCCGAAAGGCCCTTGTACGTCAACGCAATCCGTCAGCTCTGTCAGGAAATCGGAGACCTCGCATGAGCAAGATCGCCATCACGCGCGCGCTGATCAGCGTCTACGACAAGACCGGGCTGGACGAACTCGCCCGCGGCCTGCACGAGGCCGGCGTCGAGATCGTGTCGACCGGGTCGACCGCCGCGCGGATCCGCGACCTCGGCGTTCCGGTCACGCCGGTCGACGAGGTGACCGGATTCCCGGAGATCCTCGGCGGACGCGTCAAGACGCTGCACCCGCACGTGCACGCCGGGCTGCTCGCCGACCAGAACGATCCCGAGCACCTGGCGACGATCGAGAAGCTCGGCATCGCGCCGTTCCAGCTGCTGATCGCGAACCTGTACCCGTTCGTCGAGACGGTCGCCAGCGGCGCGACCCCGCCGGAGATCGTCGAGCAGATCGACATCGGCGGGCCGGCCATGGTGCGCGCGTCCGCGAAGAACCACGGCTCGATGACGGTGATCGTCTCGCCGGCGCACTACGGCGAGGTGCTGGACGCGGTGCGTGAGGGCGGCTTCGAGCTCGCCGACCGGCAGCGGTTCGCGCGCGAGGCGTTCCGGCACACGGCCTCGTACGACATCGCCGTCGCGTCGTGGCTCGGCTCGTCCGTCACGCCGGATGGAGAGACGCAGTTCCCCGGCTGGATCGCGGCGTCGTACGAGCGGGCCGCGGTGCTGCGCTACGGCGAGAACCCGCACCAGCAGGCCGCGCTCTACATCCAGCCCGGAGTCGGCGGGGGCATTGCCAACGCCGAGCAGTTGGCCGGCAAGGAGATGAGCTACAACAACTACGTCGACGCCGACGCCGCGTGGAAGGCCGCGTACGACTTCGACGAGCCGTGCGTCGCGATCATCAAGCACGCCAACCCGTGCGGCATCGCGGTCGGCAGCGACATCGCCGACGCGCACCGCAAGGCCAACGACTGCGACCCGGTCTCCGCGTACGGCGGAGTCGTCGCCACCAACCGCCCGGTGTCGATGCAGCTGGCCGACCAGCTCGGACCCATCTTCACCGAGGTCGTCGTCGCGCCCGGATACGAGGACGGCGTGCTCGAGCGCTGGGCGAAGAAGAAGGACCTGCGCGTGCTCGTCGCGTCCCCCCGTCCGAGCGAGCCGAGCGTCGAGACCCGCCCCGTCTCTGGCGGTCTGCTGGTGCAGTCCGCCGACCGCATCGACGCGCCCGGCGACGACCCGTCCACCTGGACGCTCGCGTGCGGATCCGCCTTGCCGGACGAGGCATTCGCCGACCTGGTGTTCGCGTGGCGGGCGCTGCGCGCGGTCAAGTCCAACGCGATCCTGCTCGCCCGCGGCGGCGCCACCGTCGGCGTCGGCATGGGCCAGGTGAACCGCGTCGACTCCTGCCGGCTCGCCGTCGCGCGCGCGGGCGACCGGGTCGACGGCGCCGTCGCCGCGTCGGACGCGTACTTCCCGTTCGCCGACGGCGCGCAGGTTCTGCTCGATGCCGGGATCAAGGCGATCGTGCAGCCCGGCGGCTCGATCCGCGACGCCGACGTGATCGAAGCCGTCCAGGCCGCCGGCGCCACCATGTACTTCACCGGCACCCGCCACTTCGCGCACTGATTTCCCGCGCGGGATCGCCCCTCGCGACCACCCCAAAGAACGGGGTGGGTCACTCGGGTCGAGCCGCAAGCTCGCTGCGCTCGCGCAATGGGGGTCCCCCCGCCAATGAGGGCGTAGCCGGCGGGGGAGCGCGGGCTCTTCGCGTTGGGGTACCTCCCGCTTGCGGGGGAGCTCATCGTCCGGTGGGCACCTTTGCTGGCCGCTATCGGTGGGCGTACGACTTTTCGGCTGTTGATCAGGCCGGATGGAGCTGGAATCAGGGCTACCGGTCTTGCGTTGCCAGGACATGCTGCATGGCGAGTTCGAGGTGAGCATCGGGCTGGGCGCATCGCCCGCCGACGTCTGGGCTGCGTTCAGCGATCCGGCGATCCGCGAACGGTGGGCGAGCATTCCGGGCAAGGAGTCGAGCTTCGAGCTGGACTTCCGTCCGGGCGGACACGAGATCGCGCGGGGCACGTTCGCCCCCAACGGCGTGCCGGAACGGATCCAGCTCGAACGGTGGCTGCTGGAAATCGAGCCCGAGCGCCGCCTCGTCTCTGCCTATCGCCTCGTGCTCGACGGCGTGGCCCGCTGGGCATCGCTGGTCACCGTCACCCTGGACACGGGCGACACAGGAACGACGCTGACGCATCACGAGCAGTACGCGTTCCTCGCCTGGACGGGCGACGGCAGTGACGACCGGGCGCACCTGCGCGGGGCCACCCAGCTCTCGCTGAACCGCCTCGCGTCCGTGGTCGAGTCGCGGGGGCCGAGCTAAACCGTGGCGCAGAAGCGCAACGGCTAACATCACAGCTCGTGACGGCGACTCCTCTGGACGGCAAGGCGACGCTGGCGGCGATCAAGTCCGAACTGGCCGTGCGGGTGAGCGCCCTGGCCGAGCGCGGGATCGTCCCCGGGCTGGGCACCATCCTGGTCGGCGACGATCCCGGCAGCCAGTGGTACGTCAGCGCCAAGCACAAGGACTGCGCCGAGGTCGGCATCGCCAGCATCCGCCGCGACCTGCCCGCATCCGCCACGCAGGCCGATGTCGAGGCCGCGGTAGACGAGCTCAACGCGGACCCGGCGTGCACCGGCTACCTCGTGCAGCTGCCGCTGCCGAAGGGGCTGGACGAGTTCGCCGTGCTCGAGCGCGTCGACCCGACCAAGGACGTCGACGGCCTGCACCCCACCAACCTGGGCAAGCTCGTCCTGAACGAGCCCGCACCGATCGCGTGCACGCCGTACGGGATCGTCGAACTGCTGCGCCGCTTCGACGTCCCGATCGCGGGCGCGGACGTGGTGATCGTCGGCCGCGGCATCACCGTGGGGCGCCCGCTCGGGCTGCTGCTCACCCGGCGCAGCGAGAACGCGACGGTCACCCTCTGCCACACGGGGACGCGTGACCTGGCCGCGCACGTCCGCCGGGCCGACATCGTCGTCGCGGCGGCCGGCGTGCCGGGCATCATCACCGCCGACATGGTCAAGCCGGGTGCGGCCGTTCTGGACGTCGGGGTGAGCCGGGTGGACGGCAAGATCGCCGGCGACGTCGCTGCCGATGTGGCCGAGGTGGCCGGCTTCCTCGCGCCGAATCCGGGCGGTGTCGGGCCGATGACGCGCGCCATGCTGCTCACGAACGTGGTCGAGGCGGCCGAACGCGATCTCGCAGCGCGCGTCGGCTGACCGAGACGCCATGCCGCGCCGTCCCACGCGCACGCTTCGCCGCCGGTTGCGCCGCACCGTCCGGCGCACCAGCCGCCGGGGGCGGGCGCAGTGGCCGTTCCTGATCGTGCTGGGGCTGCTCGCCGCGTCGGCCATCTACCTGGGTGTCAGCCCCGGGCACTGGCGCCGCGGGTCGGGCATCATCGCGCTGGCGATGCTGGTCGCGGGCGGGCTGCGGCTGGTGCTCCGCGTGCCACGCGCGGGACTGCTGCAGGTGCGCGCCCGCTGGATCGACGTGTTCTTCTACTGGGCGCTGGGTGTCGGAATTCTCGTCCTCGCCATCCGCCTGGATTAGCCGCCGCAGACGTCTGGGGGTACCCCCGCCAGTGAAGGCGTAGCCGGCGGGGGAGGTAACCTCCGGGCCATGGCCAATTCCGTCAGCTCCCCAGTCACCGTCACCGTCACCGGCGCTGCCGGTCAGATCGGGTACGCGCTGCTGTTCCGCATCGCGTCCGGCCAGCTGCTCGGCCCGGACGTGCCGGTCCGCCTCCGCCTGCTGGAGATCACGCCCGCGCTCAAGGCGGCCGAGGGCACCGCGATGGAGCTGGACGACTGCGCCTTCCCGACGCTCGCCGGCATCGACATCACCGACGACCTGAAGAGCGCGTTCGACGGGACGAACGTCGCGCTGCTCGTGGGCGCCCGTCCGCGCACCGCGGGCATGGAGCGCGGTGACCTGCTGGAGGCCAACGGCGGCATCTTCGGCCCGCAGGGCAAGGCGATCAACGACCACGCCGCGAGCGACATCAAGGTCCTCGTCGTCGGCAACCCGGCCAACACGAACGCGCTCATCGCGCAGCAGCACGCGCCGGACGTCCCGGCGAACCGCTTCACCGCGATGACCCGCCTCGACCACAACCGCGCGCTCTCGCAGCTCGCCGCGAAGCTGGGCGTGCCGGTGACCGCCATCGAGAAGATGACCATCTGGGGCAACCACTCGGCCACCCAGTACCCGGACCTCTACACCACCCAGGTCAACGGCCGCAGCGCCGCCGAGCAGGTCGAGGAGTCCTGGCTCAAGGACGCCTTCATCCCGACCGTCGCCAAGCGCGGTGCCGCGATCATCGAGGCGCGAGGAGCGTCGTCCGCCGCGTCCGCCGCGAACGCCGCGATCGACCACGTGTACGACTGGGTGAACGGCACCGACTGGACGTCCTCGTCGGTCGTCTCGGACGGCTCCTACGGCGTGCCGGAAGGGCTGATCAGCTCGTTCCCGTGCCGGGCCGTCAATGGCGAGTGGGAGATCATCCAGGGCGTCGAGATCAACGAGTTCTCGCGCGGCAAGATCGACGCGTCCGTCGGCGAACTCGGCGAGGAGCGCGGCGCCGTCAAGTCCCTCGGCTTGATCTGATCGGGCTTGGCCGCGTAGCAGGGCGACACGCCGGCGAAATCCCTGCTATGAGGCCAACACGATGACGCGGACCAACTGGGCGGGCAACGTCGCCTTCGGCGCGGCCCGGGTGTCCCGGCCGACCGGGCTGGACGAGCTGCGTGCCGAGGTCGCGGCCGCGGACCGGCTGCGCGTGGTCGGCGCGGGCCACTCGTTCAACCGGATCGCGGACACCGGCGGCGTGCTGCTCGACCTGAGCGGGCTCGCCCCGGAGATCGACGTCGACACCAACGGGGTGAGCGTCCGGATCAGCGGCGGGCTGCGCTACGGCGACATCGTGCGCGTGCTCGACCGTGCCGGTTTCGCCCTGCCCAACCTGCCGTCGCTGCCGCACGTGACCGTCGCCGGCGCCGTCGCGACCGGTACGCACGGCTCGGGCGACGCCAACCGCGGGCTCGCCGCGAGCGTGCGCGAGCTCGAGCTGGTGACCGCCGCGGGCGACCTCATCACGGTGTCGCGCGGCACGGACGACTTCGCCGCGGCGGTGGTCTCGCTCGGCCGGCTGGGCGTGGTGCACGCGATCACGCTCGACCTCGAGCCCGCCTTCGAGATCGCCCAGACCGTGTACGTCGACATCGACCTGGACGCGGCCGTCGAGCACCTCGACGACGTCCTGGCTGCCGCGTACAGCGTCAGCATGTTCACCGACTGGCAGCGCGGCGGGCGCACCCAGATCTGGGCCAAGCGGCGCACCGACCAGCCGGAGCTGCCGGCGCAGTGGTTCGCCGGGCACCCCGCCGACGGCCCGCAGCACCCGCTGCCGGACGGCGACGTCCAGGCGGCCACGGAGCAGCTCGGCGCGCCCGGGCCCTGGTACGCCCGGTTACCGCACTTCCGGCTCGAGTTCACGCCGAGTGCCGGCCGCGAACTGCAGTCCGAGTTCTTCGTGCGACGCGCGGACGGACCGGCCGCCGCGCGCGCGATCGCGGACCTGGGGCCGGCGCTCGCCCCGCTGCTGCAGGTGGCCGAGGTGCGCAGCGTGCGGGCCGACGAGTTCTGGCTGAGCCCGACGACCGGCCGCGACAGCGTCGGGCTGCACTTCACCTGGGTGCTGGACGAGCCGGCCGTCCGGCGCGCGGTGGCCGAGATCGAGGCCGCGCTCGCGCCGTTCGAGCCGCGCCCGCACTGGGCCAAGGTGTTCACGATGCCGGCAGCGACCGTGCGGCCGCGCTACCCGCGGCTGGCGGACTTCGCCGCGCTCGCCGCGCGGTGGGATCCCCGCGGCGTGTTCGGCAACGACTGGACC
>DASRSS010000061.1:0-3751 GCA_035656335.1 Jatrophihabitantaceae bacterium
ACGCGCTCGAGGCGCAGGTGCGTGAGCTGCGGCTGATCGCCGCACACAAGCCGCACTACAACCGGCGCTCGAAGTTCCCCGATCGCGCCGTCTGGCTGACCTTGACCGACGAGGCGTTCCCGCGGCTGTCGATCGTGCGGGTGCGGCGCGCGGATGGCGCGCGCTACCTCGGCCCGCTGCGCTCGCAACGGCAGGCCGAAGCGGTGCGCGACGCGATCCACGACGCCGTGCCGTTGCGCCAGTGCAGCGACCGGCTCAGCGTCCGGCGGGTGGTGCGGGCCGCGTGCGCGCTCGCCGGCATCGGACGGTGCTCGGCGCCGTGCGAAGGATCCGTGCCGCCCGCCGAGTACGCGGTGCTCGCCGAGCTGGTCGCGTCCGCCTGGGCCGGGGACGTCCGAGCGCTGATCCAGCCCCTGGAGCGCAAGCTGGCCGAGCTGTCCGTGGCGCAGCGCTACGAGCAGGCCGCGGTGGTGCGCGACCGCATCGCGACGGTGGTGCGCGCGTGTGCCCGGATGCAGCGGTTACGCGGCATCGCCGACATCGACGAGCTGGTGGCCGCGCGGCCGACCGCCGATAGTGGGGGTCCCCCCGCCAGTGAAGGCGTAGCCGGCGGGGGAGGCTGGGAGATATCGGTGATCCGCCGCGGCCGGCTGGCGGCCGCGGGTGTCGCTCCTCGCGGCACCCCGCCCTGGCCGGTGATCGAGGCGCTGCTGGCCACCGCGGACGTTGTGGACGAGTCGCATCCCGTCCTCGCCGAGGAAACCGAGTGCGTGCTGCGCTGGCTGGAGGAGCCGGGCACGCGGCTGGTGCACACCTCGCAGCCGTGGACGCTGCCGGCGCGCGGCGCGGGCGGGCTGGTGTCCTGGCTGGCCACCGACGCGGCCCGGCGCGCGGCGGCCCCGTTCAGCGACGCGCGTCGACTGCCGGTGCTGCACCGTCCCGCGCGCGCCTCGGCCTGACCGTCCAGCCGTCGAGCTCAGCCGGAACGTCCCGCCGTCGAGCTCAGCCGGAACGTCCCGCGTCAGGCTCCGCGCCGCTCGAGGCGTCCGCGACCTACGATTGGGCGGTGATCACCGCCATCGTCATGGTCTCCGTCGAGGCCGACAAGATCCCCGAGGTCGCGCAGCAGATCGCCGAACTCGACGGCGTCAGCGAGGTCTACTCGGTCGCCGGCGACGCCGACCTGATCGCGATCGTGCGGGTGCGCGAGTTCGACCAGATCGCCGAGACCATCGCCGGCCGGCTGTCCAAGGTCGACGGCGTGGTGCACACTGACACGCACATCGCCTTCCGCGCGTACTCGCGCCACGATCTGGAAGCCACCTTCGACATCGGCTTCTGACCTCGCGCTCTCGTGATGATCATGGGCAGAACCCCCGGATCGCGGGGTTCCGGCCATGATCATCAGAGGCGGCAGCTAGCCGCGGCGTTCCAGGTTGGCCAGCCAGGCGTTGTAGGACGCGCGCGCCGCATCGTCGTCGTCGAACGTGTCGGCGGCGGTTGAGTCGTTACCGGTGTGCGCGCTGAACGTCGCGCGGCGGGCCTGCTCGAGCCAGCCCTTCTCGTCCGCCTGATCGGTCTCGACGCGGCGCAGCCAGCCGATCACCAGCGCCACCATGACGATCGCCATAAGCGCGTCGCCGCCGAACCACATGATCGCGCCGCCGGTGTGCGTATCGGACAGCGGATCGACGTGCACCTGCGCCGAATGCACCATGGCCACCGCGCCGCTGCCCTGCATGAGCACGATGCCGGTGAACGTGTCGACGGCCATGCCCACCGCCAGCAGCAGCCAGCGCACCGGCGAGGACAACCGCCAGCGGATCGGGTGATCACCGACCACCAGCACGAAGAACTGGATGCCGGCGATCACGTAGACCAGGTGCTCGATCTCGCCCACCCAGCTGTTGCGCATGATCGTGTCCATCAGCCCGGTGAGATGGCTGCCGACGATCACGACCGTGTACGTCGCGAGCGCGATCGGCGGCGTGAGCAGCACCGAGACGACGCGTCCGCGCAGGATTCGGGCCATCCGCTCGCGCCGGCGCGGCGTGCTCGCCGCGAGCGCGAGGTCGAACGGGTGCCCGGCGACGAGCAGCGCGGGCGCGAGCATGACCAGCGCGAGGTGTCCGGCCATGTGCGCGGTGAACAGCACCTGGTCGTAGACGGCGATGGCGCCGTTGGTCGCGTACCCGCAGACCACTAGCCCGGCCAGGAAGGTGAGCGTGTGCCGTAGCGGCCAGCGGGCGCCCGGTTCGCGCACCGGGACGAGCGCGGCCGCGGTCAGGTACCAGGCGGCGGCGAGGACGAGGACGGCCAGGGCGAGCGCGTTGAGCTGCCACTTGGTGACCAGCGCCGAACCCAACAGCGGACCCGCCGGGTCACCGCCGGCGCGGGCGAGCGCGTGCGCCGTCCCGTGCATGCCGGCCATGCCCGTCGAGGAGCTGCCCGATCCGCCCAGGTAGTGCGCGACCGCCACTGCGAGCGCTGCCAGGGCCGCCAGCGCGATCGTCCACGTGGCAAGGACGAGACCGGAGCGATGGGCTGCACGCGCGGGCATGTCCCCAGTGTCCCACCCGCGAGTGGGCACTTCGGCGGCGAGCGGGCAGTTATAGGTGGCCACTCGACGCGAAAGTGGCCACTCGACGAGAAACAGGGGCCCGGTCAGCCGCGGGCGCGCTGGCTGGACGCGACCCAGCGCTGCAAGAGGTCGCGGGCCGCTCCGCTGTCGATCGACTCCGCCGCCACGCGCAATCCGGCCGCGATCGCGTCGTGCAGGCTCTCGGCGCGCAGGCCACGAGCCCCCGCGGCAGCGGCGTCCGGGATACCTGAAGCAGCTGCGTCCGGGCCACCGGACGTGGACGCGCGCAGGCCGGCCCCCGCCGCGGCGTCCGGCGCACCGTCACCGGCAGCGTCGAACGCGGCGATCGCGGCGGCCGCGTTGAGCAGCACGGCCTCGCGGATCGCGGGTGCACCCCCGGCAAGCACCTCGCGCACCACGGCCGCGTTCTGCACCCGGTCACCGCCACGCAGCGCCTCGGGCGGCACCGGTGTGATCCCGAACTCGGCCGGATCGAGGGTGGTCTCGCTCACCAGCCCCCCGGACGCGATCCACACGCGCGACGTGGTCGTGGTCGTCAGCTCGTCCAGACCGTCGTCGCCGCGGAACACCAGCGCGGTGTCGCCGCGGCCGGCGAGCACCGCGGCCATCACCGGCGCCATGCGGGCGTCCGAGCAACCGATCGCCGCGGACGTCACCCGCGCCGGGTTGGTGAGCGGCCCCAGGAAGTTGAAGAACGTCGGCACGCCGAGCTCACCGCGCGTCGGGCCGGCGTGCCGCATCCCGCTGTGGAACACCGGCGCGAAGCAGAAGCCGATGCCGACCTCGGCCACGGTCGCCGCGACGCCGTCGGCGGGCAGGTCGATCGCGACACCGAGTTCCTCGAGCACGTCCGCCGAGCCGCACAGCGAGGACGCGCTGCGGTTGCCGTGCTTGACGATCGGCCGTCCGGCGCCGGCGACCACCAGCGCCGCCATCGTCGTGATGTTGACGGTGTGCGCGAGATCGCCGCCGGTACCCACCAGGTCCACCGCGCGCCGCGACACCGGCACCGGCGCCGCACGATCGAGCATCGTCCGGACCAGGCCGGCCAGCTCCTCGGGCGTCTCGCCCTTGGCACGCAGCAGCACCGCGAACGACGCGAGACGTGCCGGCGAGGCGTTGCCGCCCATGATCTCGTCCATCGCCCAT
>DASRSS010000062.1:0-22931 GCA_035656335.1 Jatrophihabitantaceae bacterium
GCCGGCGGCGTCCATCACGGCCAGGACGTCCTCGGCCTGCTGCTCGATGCTCGGGACGTAGCGGATCGACTCGGACAGGCCGAAGCCACGCCGCTGGAACACCGCGAAGCGCGTGAAGCCCGCCATGCGCTCGAAGTTGTAATGGCCGTGTGGATCGATCGACAACGGTAGGCGACGGCGACGTCATCGAGCCGTTGCGCGACGCGACCACGACGCGATGAGCGCTCGCGCGAAGAGCCGCGCGCGGCGCGACGAAGGAGCTTGCCGCTGGCGTTCCTCGATCCACCCTGCTCTTTGGGGTGGTCGGGGAACGCCACTCGCGCGGTCAGATCAGCTTGTGCATCCAGCCGTGCTTGTCCTCGGCCTTGCCGGTCTGGATGTTGGTCAGCTGTTCGCGCAGCTGCATGGTGATCGGGCCGGGGGTGCCGTCGCCGATCGTCCAGCCGCCGTTCGCGCTGTCGACAGCGCCGACCGGCGTGATCACCGCGGCGGTGCCGCACGCGAACACCTCGGTGAGCGCGCCGGACTCGTTGCCCTCGCGCCACTCGTCCGTCGAGATCTTGCCCTCCTCGGCCGTGTACCCGAGGTCGGTGGCCAGCGTCAGCAGCGAGTCGCGGGTGACGCCCGGCAGCAGCGTGCCGGTGAGCGCGGGCGTGACGATGCGCGCGGACGGCCCGGACCCGAACACGAAGTACAGGTTCATGCCGCCCATCTCCTCGACCCAGCGGTGCTCGGCGGCGTCCAGCCAGACCACCTGGTCGCAGCCCTGCGCGGTGGCGTGCGCCTGGGCGAGGAACGCGGCCGCGTAGTTGCCGCCGCACTTCGCCTCGCCGGTGCCGCCCGGCGCCGCGCGGGTGTACTCCGTCGACAGCCAGACCTTGACCGGCTTGATCCCGCCGCTGAAGTACGGGCCCGCGGGCGAGGCGATGGTCAGGTACGAGTAGCTGTTGGACGGCGAGTTGACGCCGAGGCCGACCTGCGTGGCGATCATGAACGGGCGCAGGTAGAGCGACTCGTCCGCCGCGTTCGGCACCCACTCGCGGTCGACGTCGACCAGGGCGCGCAGCGACTCGACGAACAGCTCCTCGGGCAGCTCGGCCATGCCCAGCCGGCGTGCGGAGTTCGCGAAGCGCCGGGCGTTGGCGGCCGGACGGAACGTGGCGACCGAGCCGTCCGGCTGGCGGTACGCCTTCAGCCCCTCGAAGATCTCCTGGCCGTAGTGGAAGACGGTCGTCGCGGGGTCGAACGCGAGCGGTCCGTGCGGCAAGACGCGTCCCTCGCCCCACGCGCCGTCCGCGTAGTCGATGCGGACCATGTGGTCGGTGAAGAACTTCCCGAAGCCCGGCGCGGCGAGAATCGCCCGGCGCTCGGCTTCACTCTGCGGGCTGGGATTGCGTTCGACGCTGAACGGCGCGGGAGATGCCATAGTCGGACATCCTAGTTCTTCGCGCCCACGCCGCACCGGCCTATTTGGCGGCGATGGCCTGCTCGGCGGTGAGGATCGAGACCAGCGAGCCGATCTGCTCGTCCGTGGCCGCGAGGACGACGGCGGGCAGCGCCTTGGTGAGCAGGTCCTCCAGCGCGGCGCGATCGGTACTCGCCGTGGCGATCCAACGGATCGTGCACTCCTCGGCGAACGCGACCCAGCCGTGCACGGCCAGCTCCGCGCGCGGGCCGAGCTCGAAGCCCAGCTGGCCGACGACCTCGACGACACGTCCGGCGAGCGTCGCCCTGGTCTGGTCGAAGATCGCCCGCATCTGCGCGTCGCCGCTGGCCGCGCCGCGGACCAGGGACTTGTAGTTGTCCGGGTTCTCCTCGACGTAGTCGATGAACGCGCCGATCGCGCCACGCAGCGCGTCGACCGGCGGCAGCGCGACGTCCGGCTCCGTCCGCTGCAGCAGCTCGGCCGCGGCGGCCCGGGCCACCTCGGTGTGGAACTCCTGCTTGGACGAGAAGTAGTGGAACAGCAGGCCGCGGGAGATGCCGGCCTTCCTGGCGATGTCCTCCACCGACAGCGCGTCCAGCGTCCGGGTGGCCAGCATCTCGACGCCGAGCGCGATCAGCTGGGCACGGCGGGCCACCGGATCGAGCCGGGTGCGCTTCTCGCGGGTCGCCATGATCGCCATCCTAGCGCTATTGAACGCCAGCCAACTATCTATTGACTCCGGTTCAATGAGTTCCTTACCCTGGACAGCATGACGCAGACAACCGGTACCCGGTCGACGGCACGCGCGGCTTCCCGTTCCGGCGGGCGCCGGATGCAGTCGGTGCCTGCAGGCGGGCAGGACGGCGGCCGGCGCCACGTCGGCGTGCTGATCATCGGCTCCGGGTTCGCCGGCCTGGGCACCGCGATCCGGCTGGCCAAGGACGGCCGCCAGGACTTCCTCGTCATCGACCGCGGCTCCGAGGTCGGCGGCACCTGGCGCGACAACACGTACCCGGGCGCCGCCTGCGACGTCCCCTCGCACCTGTACTCGTACTCGTTCGAGCTCAACCCGAACTGGTCGCGGTCGTTCTCGCCGCAGCCGGAGATCCAGGACTACCTGCGCGACACCGCGCGCAAGTACGGCGTCCTGGACAAGCACCTGTTCGACACCGAGGTCACGCTCGCGCGGTGGGACGCGGCGAGCGACCAGTGGCTGGTCGACACCACCAGCGGCGACTTCAGCGCGGACGTCCTGGTGGCCGCGGTCGGTGCCCTGTGCGAGCCGGCGCTGCCGAACATCAAGGGCATCGAGTCGTTCCGCGGCGAGATCTTCCACTCCGCCCGGTGGAACCACGAGGCGAACCTGGCCGGCAAGCGCGTCGCCCTGGTCGGGACCGGCGCGTCGGCCATCCAGATCGGCCCGGCCATCGCGGACCGCGTCGGCCACCTGGACGTCTACCAGCGCACCGCGCCGTGGGTCATGCCGCGGCACGACCGCGCCTACCCGTCCGTGGAGAAGTTCGCGTACAAGCACGTGCCGTTCCTGCAGCGCGTTGCCCGCGAGGCGATCTACTGGGGCCGCGAGTCGTACGTGCTCGGCTTCGCGTTCTGGCCCAAGATGCTGCTCGCCGCGCAGAAGATCGCCGAGCGCAACATCGCCAAGGCCATCTCCGACCCGGAGCTGCGCCGCAAGGTCACGCCGAACTGGCAGATCGGCTGCAAGCGCATCCTGATCTCCAACGACTGGTATCCGATGCTGGCCAAGCAGCACGTCGACCTGGTCACCGACGGCATCGCCGAGATCCGCGAGGACGCGATCGTGAGCAACGACGGCAAGGTTCGCGAGGTGGACGCGATCATCGTCGCCACCGGGTTCCACGTCACCGACTCGCCGACCTACGAGCATGTGATCGGCGCGGACGGCCGCTCGCTCGCGTCCGTCTGGGACGAGCAGGGCCAGCAGGCGTACAAGGGCGCGACGGTCGCCGGCTTCCCGAACATGTTCTTCGTCATCGGACCGAACACCGGCCTCGGGCACAGCTCGATGGTCTATATGGCCGAGTCGCACATCAACTACGTCGCCAGCGCGCTCCGGGAGATGGACCGGCACGGGCTGGCGACCGTCGAGGTACGCGCCGACAAGCAGCGGGAATACAACGAGAAGCTGCAGAAGCACATGCGGCAGACCATCTGGACGACCGGCGGCTGCTCGAGCTGGTACCTCGACAAGCACGGCAACAACACGACGCTGTGGCCGAGCTTCACGTTCGTGTTCCGCCAGCTCACCCGCACGTTCGACCTCGCGGCCTACCGGACCACGGCGCGCAGCGACAGGACCATTGCCGAGTGGCGCGAAATGGCCCCGAGTGGCGCGAAACAGCGCGCCACTGAAGCCCGTAACGCACCACTCGCGAGGAAGTAGGGAACGGATCCATGACTGACATCAAGGGCAAGGTCGCGGTGATCACCGGCGCGGGGTCGGGCATCGGGCGCGCGCTCGCCTACGACCTCGCGCGCCGCGGCGCGAAGCTGGCCATCAGCGATGTCGATACAGTCGGCCTCGCGGAGACCGCCAAGCAGGTCCGGGTGATCGGCGCCCCGGTGCACGAGCAGCGGCTGGACGTCACCGACCGGGCGGCCGTGCTCGCCTACGCGGACACGGTGGTGGCCGAGTACGGGACGGTCAACCTGGTCTTCAACAACGCCGGCATCGCGTTCAGCGGAGACGTCGAGGCGATGGCGTTCGAGCAGATCGAGCGCGTGATGGACGTCGACTTCTGGGGCGTGGTCAACGGCACCAAGGCGTTCCTGCCGCACCTGATCGCGTCCGGCGACGGGCACGTCGTCAACATCTCCAGCCTGTTCGGGCTGCTCGCGATGCCGAGCCAGAGCGCGTACAACGCGGCGAAGTTCGCCGTCCGCGGCTTCACCGAGTCGCTGCGCCAGGAGATGATCATCAACCGGCACCCGGTGCAGGTCACCTGCGTGCACCCGGGCGGCATCAAGACCGCGATCGCGCGCAACGCCGGCGCGGTCGAGGGCAAGGACCCGGTGAAGCTGGCCGAGTTCTTCGACGCCAAGCTCGCCAAAACGTCGCCCGAGCAGGCCGCGAAGACGATCCTGCGCGCGGTGACCGGCAACCGGCCGCGCGCGGTCGTCGGCCTGGACGCCAAGGCGCTGGACGTGTTCATCCGCGCCGTCGGCCCGTCCTACCAGCGGATCTTCTCGCTGTTCGCCGGCCGGATGATGCCCGCCGCCGACGTCGCGCCGGGCTCGTCCGCGCCGACCCGCAGCAAGGCCTCGGCGTAGGAGGACGGACCGCATGCCGCACCTGCCCCGCGTTGCCGTCGCCGCCTTCTCCGCGCCGTTCTACCGGCTCGCGCTGGACGCGCGCCGTCCGGTGGCGTGGCAGCGCGCGCTGACCGAGATGGGTGCGCGCGCCGGACGCGTCCCGCGCGGAACCGTGGTCGAACACGTGACGCTCGGCGGACGACCGGCCGAACGCGTCACGAACGGCGCAACGGAGCGTCCGCGCGCGGTGCTGTACCTGCACGGCGGCGGGTACGTCGTGGGCTCGGCCCGGATGTACCGCGTGCTGGCCGCGCACCTGTCGCGCGCCGCCGGTGCGGTCGTCTTCACGCTCGACTACCGGCTCGCGCCCGAGCACCCGTATCCCGCGGCGTTGGACGACGCCGTCGCGGCCTTCGACGACCTGGTCGAGCGAGCGGGCTTCGCGCCGGATCGCATTGCGCTCGTGGGCGATTCGGCCGGTGGCGGCCTCGCCGTCGCGGCCGCGCGGAAGCTCACCGACGCCGGACGGCGACCGGGCGCGCTCGCGTTGCTGTCGCCGTGGACGGATCCCGGTGACGTGGACGGCGCCGACCGCGACTTCGTGATCAACAAGGCGTGGGGCTCGGCCTGCGGCGAGATGTACCGCGGCGACGCGGACCCGCGCGACCCGGGATACGCGCCGATGTACGCGGACCTGACCGGCCTGCCGCCGATGCTGATCCATCGCTGCACGCGGGAGGTGCTCGTGCACCAGATCGCCCGGTTCAGCGAGCGCGCCCGCGCCGCGGGTGTCGAGGTGAAGACGGTCGACCACGACCGGTTGTGGCACTCCGGCCACATCCTCGCCGGGATGCTGCGCGACGCTACCGACGCCGCCCACGACATCGGCGTGTTCCTCCGCCGCAACCTCGACGAGCCGGCGGTCTCACCAGGCCGGGCGGAGCGGGCCGTCGGGGCTGACGCGGGCCAGTAGCCGCGTCAGCCGGCGCACGCCATCGGCGCCGATCTCGTCCTGCCAGCCCCGGACGGCGTCCGCGGCGCTCGCCTCCGCGGCCCGGGTGCACGCCCGGCCGCGCGCGGTCAGTGCGAGCGTGCGGCGCCGGGCGTCGGCCGGGTCGGGCACGCGGGTCACGTAGCCGCGCTGCACGAGCTGTTCGACGAGCTGGCTGGCTGCCTGCTTGGTGACGCCCAGGTGCTCGGCCACGTCCAGTACCGTCGCGTCGCCGTGGCTGATGCGCACGAACGCGAAGCCGTGCGCCGGCCGCACGTCCGGAAAGCCGCGGCGCGCCATGCCGTCCTGGATTTGCTCGATCACCCGTGACGCCGTCGCGAGCACGCTCATCGCCAGCTGCACCGCCTCGACGTCCATGCGGCAAGTTTGACAGATCGGTCAACGCGCTTGACCATGTAGTCAAGCTACTTGACTAATTGAGGAGATCAAGATGCCCGTTCTGAACAGCAGCCAGGCTCGCGAGTACGACCTGCACGGCAGCCGGTTCACGTCCTACGTCGCGCCGTCGCTCGGCAGCGAGCGGCTCTGCGCCTGGCGATTGGCCGTCGAGCCCGGCACGGTCGGCGCGGAGCACCGGGTGAGCACCGAGGAGGTGCTGTTCGTGACGGACGGGCCGCTGCGCGTGACGATCGACGATGTCCGCTCGGACGCGCCGCAGGGCGCCGTCGTGTTCGTCCCGGCCGGCAGCAGTTTCCGCGTCGACGGCGGCGAGCGCCGCGCGTCCGCCTGGGTCGTGACGACCGCCGGCCTGCAGGCGGTGCTCGCCGACGGCTCGACGCTGACGCCGCCGTGGACGGTCTGAGCCGAACGGCCCCGGGCGCGGTCAGCCGCGCGTGATCGTGCCGGCCAGGTGCGGCTTGCCGGAGCGGGCGCTGCGCACGTCCAGGTCCCAGCCGGACTCGGACGCGGTGGACGTGACCGCCACGGTCGACGGCAACAGCACCGGCAGCTTGAACGACACATCGACCGTGAACGCGTCCGGCAGCCGTCCCTCGAGGGTGGCGAGGGTGCGCGCCTTGAGCCACATGCCGTGCGCGATCGCGGACGGGAAGCCAAACGCCTTCGCGCTCAGCCCGGACAGGTGGATCGGGTTGCGGTCGCCGGACACCGCGCCGTAGCGGCGGCCGATGTCGCCGGGCACGCGGATCTGCGCCGACGCGACCGACGGCGTGGGCGGCCCGGCCTTCGGCTTGCGCTCGCCGGACGGTCGCTGCGGGGGCTTGCCGCCACGGCGCAGGTACGTGCTGCGGCCGGACCAGACCGTCTCGCCGTCGACGCTAACCTCGCTGAGCAGGTCGAGCTGGCGGCCCGCCGGATGCGGCCGCAGGTTGTCGGCGCGGACGGTGAAGGCCACCTGCTCGCCGACGCCGACCGGGCGGTGCATGGTGATCGCGTTGGCGACGTGGACGAGCCCGACCAGCGGGAACGGGAACGCGCGTTCTGTCATCAGCGCGACCTGCAGCGGGAACGCGAGCACGTGCAGGTAGGTCGGCGACAGCGTGTCACCGAAGCGGAACCCGCACACCCGGTCGTACGCGGCGAGGTGGTCCGGATCGATCGACTGCGGCGCCAGCTCGAGCACCGTGTCGGGCAACGAGTCCCCGCGGTGCAGCGGAGCGGTCACCGCGGCCTTCGCGTACAGCGGAGCGAGCGACGGAGCTGCGGTCAGGGTCTGGGTCATGGTGCTCTCCAATCAGCCCGAGTGAGGTCAGCCCAACTAGCTCAGTGCAGTGGTGAGGATGGCCAGCCACGACCGGTCGCCGACGAGTGCGGCGCTGTCGAGACCGGTGCCGATCACGATCGGCTCGCCGGTGGTGGCCGCGGTGTTCGCGCGCGGGTAGGCGACGCCGCCGCCGGACGTGCTGATCGGGTCGCCGCCCGGCACGTTCGCCGAGCCGCGCACGTTCGTTCCGCTTGACGGCGGCGCGGTGCAGTGCGCGGCCACGTTCGGCGCCTTCGGCGCGACGTCGCTCGGCTGGCGCCGGTCGGTGCCGCCGTAGCCCTCGCCGCCCTTCTTCGGGTCACCGCAGTCCGGCGGGTCGGTGCCCAGGATGAACCCGAGCGCCTGCGTGCCGCTCGGGTGCATGACGGTGAGGCCACCGGCGGTCATGTTCGGGTACAGCTCCAGGATCTGGGTAACGCCGTCGACGTGCCGCAGCAGCGTCTCGCCCGTCACGGCCAGGTTCGCGATCACCGCGCCCAGGTCCGTCCGGTTGTCCTGGACGAACGAGCGCACGACGGCCAGGTCGGACGGCGCGTCGTCGAGTAGCCGGCGGATGTCCGGCTCGCTGATGCGCAGCTGCCGGGACAGCAGGTTGAGGTTGTGCGTGAAGCTGCGTAGCGCGTTGCCCTCGTCCAGCTGGGTGCTCAGCACGGTGTCGGACGAGCGCAGCAGTGCGATCGTCTGGGTGAGGTTCGCGCTGGCCGTGTTCAGGAACGCGTGCGAGGCATCCAGTAGGTTGCCCAGATCCTGGCCGCGTCCGGACAGAGCGTCACCGAGTTCGGTGACCGCGGTGCGCAGCGCGGGCAGGTCGATCGAGTTGACCAGCGCGTCGATGTTGGTGAGCAGGTGCTCGGCCGACACCGGCAGCTTGGTGCGCGACATCGGGATCGTCTGTTGGTTGGACAGGTACGGCCCGCTGCCCGAGGTCGGCACGAGGTTCACGTACTGCTCGCCGACCACCGACCGGTCGGAGACGATGGCGGAGCTGTTCGACGGGATCTTCGGGTTCGAGCAGTCGTTCAGCAGCAGATCCGCCTGGATGCCCTTCGGGATCAGCCGCATGCCGCCGACCTGGCCGACGGTCACGCCGCGGTAGGTCACCTCGGCGCCGGTGAAGATGCCGCCGGAGTCGGGCAGGTCGACGTGGACGGTGCAGCCGGCCGAGCTGAGCGTCTTCGTCAGCCCGACGTAGTTGGCGCTGACGTACGAGATCCCGGCGAGGGTGATGATCACGAACAGGATCAGCTGCGTCTTCACCGTCCGGGTGAGGACGCCACGGGACGGGGGCGTGCGCTCCTGGCCGTGCGTCTCCCCGGACTGCTGGGTATCGCTCACGCGCGGGTCATTTCACACACCGGGGGAACTTTACGCACCCACGAGGTTCTGCCCGCAGACACGCAGCACCTGGCCGTTGACGCCGCCGGCGCCCGGCGAGCTGAGCCACGCGGCCGCCTCTGCGACGTCGATCGGCAGGCCGGCCTGCTGCAGGCTGGACAGCCGGCGCGCGACCTCGCGGGTGGCCAGCGGCATCTTCGCCGTCATCTCGGTGTCGATGAAGCCCGGCGCGATCGCGTTGATCGTCGAGGCGCCGTGTGCCGCGAAGGTGGGGGCGGACGCGCGCACCAGGCCGATCACGCCGGCCTTGGTGGCGCCGTAGTTGGTCTGGCCGCGGTTGCCGGAGAAGCCGGTGGTCGAGGACAGGCACACGACGCGGGACTGCTCGCGCAGCTGGTCGCTGTCCAGCAGCGCGGTGTTGATGCGCAGCTGCGACTCGAGGTTCACGGCGACGACCGACGACCACTGTTCGGGCTTCATGTTCGCGAGCAGCTTGTCGCGGGTGATGCCGGCGTTGTGGATCAGGATGTCCAGGCCGTCGGTGTGCGCCGACAGGTGCGCGAGCAGTTTCTCCGGCGCGTCCGGCGCGGCGACGTCCAGGTGCAGGGTGGTGCCGCCGATCCGGTTGGCGACCTTGGCGAGCGCGTCCCCGGCCGCCGCCAGGTCCGCGGCGATCACGTGCGCGCCGTCGCGGGCGAGCACGCCGGCGATCGCGGCGCCGATGCCGCGCGCCGCACCGGTGACCAGCGCGGTCTTGCCCTCCAGCGGCTTGTCCCAGTCCTTCGGTGCGGGCGCGGTGCCGGCCTCGAGGCGGATCGGCTGTCCGTCGACGTACGCGGACTTGCCGGACAGGAAGAAGCGCAGCGCTGAGGGCAGCGACGCCTCGTCCTCGACCAGCAGCAGGTTCGCCGTCGAGCCGGCCTTGAGCTCCTTGGCCAGCGACCGGACGATGCCGTCGAGCGCCTGGCGGGACGCGTCCACCGTCACGTCGGCGCCGTCGGCGGCACGCCCGAGCACGAGGACTCGGCCGCACGGACGGAGCTGGCGCAGCGTGCCGGCGAAGAACGCCTGGAAGCCGGCCAGGTCCGCCGGGGTCGCGACGCCGCGGGCGTCGAAGATCAGCGCGCCGTACTTGGCGGTCTCGCTCGGGCCGTCCACCACCTCGGCGCCGGTGGCCGTGACGGTCTTCTTCAGCGCCGCGGTGGGCTTGCCGGGTGCCGCGCCGAGCAGCACCGGGCCGGGCAGCAGCGGGGCGCCCGGCTCGTAGCGGCGCAGCACCGCGGGCCGCGGCAGGCCGACACGGGACGCGACGGCCGAGCCGACCGGGGAGTTGACCAGCGACAGGTAGCGGTCCGACATCGGTTATGCCTCCAGGATCGCGACGACGCCCTGCCCGCCGGCAGCGCAGATGGAGATGAGGCCCCGGCCGGAGCCGCGCTCGTGCAGCTGCTTGGCCAGGCTTGCGACGATGCGTCCACCGGTCGCGGCGAACGGGTGCCCGGCGGCCAGCGAGGAGCCGTTGACGTTCAGCTTCGACCGGTCGATCGGGCCGAGCGCGCCCGGCAGCCCGAGCCGCTCGCGGCAGAACGCGTCGTCCTCCCACGCGGCGAGCGTGGTGAGGACGGTCGACGCGAACGCCTCGTGGATCTCGTAGAAGTCGAAGTCCTGCAGCGTGAGCTTGTTGCGCTCCAGCAGCCGCGGGACGGCGTAGATCGGCGCCATGAGCAGGCCCTCGGCGCGGCGGTCGCCGTGCACGTAGTCGACGGCCGCGGTCTCGGCGTCCACGAAGTGCGCGAGCACCGGCAGCTTGTGCGCCGCGGCCCACTCGTCGCTGGCCAGCAGGACGGCGGACGCGCCGTCCGACAGCGGCGTCGAGTTGCCGGCGGTCATGGTCGCCTGGTCGCCGAGCGACTTGCCGAACGCCGGCGACAGCTTGGCCAGCTTCTCGACGCTCGAGTCCGGGCGCAAGTTCTGGTCGCGGGTCAGGCCGAGGTACGGGGTGATCAGGTCGTCGAAGAAGCCGCGGTCGTACGCGGCGGCCAGGTGCTGGTGGCTGGCGGCGGCGAGCTCGTCCTGCGCCTCGCGGGTGATCCCCCACTCGGCACCGGTGATCGCCTGGTGCTCGCCCATCGACAGCCCGGTGCGGGGCTCCAGGTTCGCCGGGATCGCCGGGACGATCTGGCCGGGACGCAGGCCGGCGAGCGCCTTGAGCCGCGCACCGACGGACCGGGCCCGGTTGACCTCCAGCAGCACCGCGCGCAGGTCCTCGTTCACGGCGATCGGTGCGTCCGAGGTGGTGTCGGTGCCGCCGGCGATGCCGGACTCGATCTGGCCGAGCGCGATCTTGTTGGCGACGAGGATCGCCGCCTCCAGGCCGGTGCCGCACGCCTGCTGCACGTCGTACGCCGGCGTGGACGGCGACAGCGACGAGCCGAGCACGCACTCGCGGGTGAGGTTGAAGTCCCGGCTGTGCTTGAGCACCGCGCCGGCCACGACCTCGCCGAGCCGCTCGCCCTGCAACCCGAAGCGGGCCGAGAGCCCGTCCAGCGCCGCAGTGAGCATGTCCTGGTTGGAGGCGTGCGAGTAGGGGCCGTTCGAGCGGGCGAACGGGATGCGGTTACCGCCGACGACGGCGGCGCGACGAGGAGCCACGGTTCCCTCCGGACTGATTCGGCGACGCGACGTTGTTACCCAACGGTATCCGCTACTTTGAGTAGCGTGAACAAAAGCGTGCCCGCGGTGATGCACGACACCGCTGCCGGCGCGGCCTCCGGACGCCCGGACGGCCGCAGCTCGCGGTGGGACGCGCACCGGGCCGCCCGCCGCGAGGAGCTGATCGACGCCACGGTGGCCGCGATCGCCGAGTACGGCCCGTCCGTCGGCATGGACCAGATCGCCGCGCAGGCGAACACCAGCAAGCCGGTGGTGTACCGCTACTTCGCCGACAAGACGGACCTCTACCGCGCGGTGAGCACGCGCCTGGTCGAGCAGGTGCTGGCCCGCATCCTCGCGGTGGCCGAGCGCAACCCGCCGCCGCGCGCGCTGATCCACGCCAGCATCGACGCGTATCTGGAGCTGCTGGAATCCAGCCCCGGGCTGTACCGGTTCGTCGCCGCCCACCCGTTGATCGACACCCCGGACGGCGGCGTGGCCGCGTTCAGCACCGTGGTCGCCGACCTGCTCGGCGCCCAGCTGGCCGGCCACCTGGCCGAGGGCGGGCTGGACCCGTCCTACGCCCGGCCGTGGGGCGACGGGATCGTCGGCTTCATCACCGCGACCAGCATGTGGTGGCTGGACCACCGCGAGGCGATGAGCCGCCAGCAGCTGACCGCGTATCTCGGCGCCCTGCTGTGGGGCGGCGCCGCCGGGGTATATCAGTACGTCGGCCAGCCCGCGGACGCGCGCCCGGCCGTCGGCGTCTTCCCACATATGTCGACATAGCGATAAGGGGCTGCAGGTGTTCACACCGACCGTGCTTTCGGACTATCTGGACGGGCGGTGGGCACCGATCCGCCGCCGTGCCCGCGAGCTGGCGGCCGATCCACGGTTCGCGATCGCGGTCGGCGAGGACACCGAGACCCAGCGCGCACGGGTGCTGGAACGGCTCTGTGCGCTGGCCGAGGCCGGGTACTCGTCCCTCGGCTTCCCGCGCGAGTACGGCGGGCAGGACGACGTCGGCGCGTCGATCACCGGTTTCGAGATGCTGGCGACCGGTGACCTGTCGCTGCTGGTCAAGGCCGGCGTCCAGTGGGGCCTGTTCGGCGGCGCGATCCTGCACCTGGGCACCGAGCGCCACCACGCCGCGTACCTGGCCGACATCATGTCGCTGGACCTGCTCGGCTGCTTCGCGATGACCGAGACCGGGCACGGGTCGGACGTCGCGTCCCTGCTCACCACCGCCACCTACGACCCGGCGACCGACGAGTTCGACGTCCACACCCCGGTCGAGGCGGCGCGCAAGGACTACATCGGCAACGCGGCGCGCGACGGGCGGATGGCGGTCGTGTTCGCGCAGCTGCGCACCGGCGGCGAGGAGCACGGCGTGCACGCGTTCGTCGTCCCGATCCGCACCGCGGCCGGGGATCCGGCACTGGGCGTGCGCATCGAGGACTGCGGCCTGAAGGCCGGGCTCAACGGCGTGGACAACGGCCGGCTCTGGTTCGACCACGTCCGGATCCCGCGCGACAACCTGCTCGACCGGTACGGGCAGGTCGCGGCCGACGGCAGCTACTCGACGCCGATCCCGAACCCGACCAAGCGGTTCTTCACCATGCTGGGCACGCTGGTGCAGGGCCGGATCAGCGTCGCCGCGGGCGCGGGCAGCGCCACCAAGGTCGCGCTCGCGATCGCGATCCGGTACGCGTCCGTCCGCCGGCAGTTCGCCGCGCCGGACGGCGACGAGATCGTGTTGCTGGACTACCTGGCCCACCAGCGCACGCTGCTGCCGGCGCTGGCCAAGTCGTACGCACTGCACTTCGCGCAGGCCGAGCTGATCGTGGGCCTGCACGACACGACACCGGCGCTCGGTGACCGCAGCGCGGCGGACGGGACGCCGCTGGAGCACCCGGACCGGCGCGAGCTGGAGGCGCACGCGGCCGGGATCAAGGCGGTCGCGACCTGGCACGCCACGCAGACCATCCAGGCCTGCCGCGAGGCCTGCGGCGGCGCCGGCTACCTGGCCGAGAACCGCCTGCCCGGGCTGAAGGCGGACACCGACGTGTTCACGACCTTCGAGGGCGACAACACCGTCCTGCTGCAACTGCTGGCCAAGGAGCTGCTGACCGGCTACCGCGACCAGTTCGGCGAGCTGGACTGGATGGGCACCGTCCAGTTCGTCGCCGCGCAGGTCGTCGGGCAGGTGGTCGAGAAGGCCGGCGCCCGGCGGATCCTGCAGCGGCTGCTGGACGCGGCGCCGACGCCCGGCGAGGACGAGCCGCTGCGCGACCGCGATTGGCAGGTGCGCATGTTCGACTTCCGCGAGACGCACCTGCTGGAGACGCTGGCCCGCCGGCTGCGCCGGGCCGCGGACAGCGACGATCCGTTCGCGGTGTTCAACGACGCCCAGGACCACCTGCTGCAGGCCGCGCGGGCCCACGTCGACAGCGTGCTGCTCAACGCGTTCGTCACCGCGATCGACGGCTGCCCGGACCCCGACACCCGCACGCTGCTCGCGCGGGTCTGCGACCTGTACGCGCTGTCCACCATCGAGGCCGAGCGCGCCTGGTTCAGCGAGCACGGCCGGCTGACCGCCCCCCGTGCCAAGGCGGTGATCGCCGAGGTCAACGCGCTGTGCGGCGAGCTACGGCGGGATGCGCTACTGCTGGTGGACGGCTTCGGGCTGCCCGAAGAGGCGATCGCGGCGCCCATTGCCCAGGGCGCCGAGGCGGAGCGTCAGACCGAAGCGCGCGCACTTTGACCCCGCGGTGGCTGTAATCCCGCCCGGATCACGACCAGCGCGGGGTCAAGGTCGGTGCGTCAGTGCTGGCGTGAGTAGCGGCGGCGCCGGGTTCCGGCGAACACCAGCCCGCCGCCGGCGACGAGCAGCAGCACCGCCAGCCTCACCTGGGGACCGACCGATGCGCCAGTGTTCGCCAGAGGCCCGGTGCCCGCAGACGAGGTCGCGGTCGCCGGCGGCCCGGCCGTCGTGCTGACCCCTCCGACGCCGTGCGACGTGCTCGGCGCCGGAGTCGAGGACGTCCCGGTCGCGGCGGCGCCGACATGCAGCACCAGCGTCGCCAGCACCGGGTCGTTCACGCTCACGGTGAACGTGAACGTGCCGGCCTGGGTGGGCGTCCCGCTGAGCACGCCGTCCGCGCCCAGCGTCAGCCCGGGCGGCGCCGAGTTACCGGCGGGCTCGGTGGAGCTCGAGCTTTCCGTCGGCGCGGCCGTCGAGCTGGTCGGAGCGGAGGCCGGCGAGCTGTGCACCGTCGGGGTGTTGACCGGCGGTCGGGACGATGAGGTCGTGGGATGCGGGGTCGTGGGCTGCGGAGTGGGCGGTGGCGGCGTGCGGCCCAGGTCCCGCCGCGCGGCAGGGTTCTGCTCCCCGCCGGGAGCCGTGCGCTGCGCGCCGGCCGACGGGAAGCCACCCTCGGGCGCCTCGGACGGGACCGTCCATGTGTAGTTGCTATCGCAGCCGCCGGAGGCCTGCAGTTGCACCGAGTACGGCGTGCCCACGGTGCCGTCCGGCAGGGTGGTCGTGTCGATGACCAGCGGCGGGCAGGTCGGCGGCACGACCGCCGGGGGCTTCGCGGCGGCGGGGGCCTCGACCGCGCCGATGTCGCATCCCGAGCCGATCGGTCGGTCCACGCGGCGCTGGTCGGTGCCGAAATCGTCGTTGCAGGTGCCCTCGCCCGGCGGCATCTTGTCGATCGCGGGGCTGCCGGTCGACGGCATCAGTGTCTTGGTCGGTCCGCCGTTGTCGGCGAGCGCTCCGAGGGCCGGGTTCACCTTGATCACGTCATGGTCGGCGGCGGAGAACCCGCATGAGTTCGCCGCGTCGCTGGACAGGTTGTACCCGTCGTCCGTGATGTCTCCGATCGAGCAGTCCGCGACACCGGCGGCCTGCTCGGCGACGATGGTCCCGGTGATGTCGGCCGTCATATCGGCCGACACGGCGTCGGCATGGGCAAGCGCCGATTGCACCTTCCGCTGGATGCGCGCGGACGCGCCGGGCGTGGACGAGATCTGGCGGCCACGCGCTGCCGGGATCAGAGCCGAGTCATCGGTCTGGACGATGCCAGCGCTCGGAACGTCGGCGAACGGACCGTCGGACGAGTCGCTGCCGCTCTGCGCGGCCGTCGCGGTGATGGTGCTGTCGCTGATGTCGAGGTTGGCGTCGACCGCCAGCAGCGCCTGACCCGTGTTACCGGTCAGCGTGGATGTCTGGACGCTGACGTCGCCGCCGATCGCGACGACGCCCGTGCCGAGCACCAAACCCCCGCTCGGATCCGGGACCGTGTTCGAGATGGTGCTGGTGCGCAGGTAGAGCGTCGAGTCCGCCGCCGTGCCCAGCATCAGCACGCCCACGCCGGTGTTCGCGTCCAGCGTGCTGTCTTCGATGTCCAGCGTGCCGCCGGCCTGGAAGATGCCGCCGCCGGCGTTGTTCGACACCGCGACGTCGTCCAGGATCAGCGTGTGCGCGAGCGAGGTGATCCCCCCGCTGGCGTTGTCCGAGATAGACAGGTCCTGCAGCGTGACGTTGACCGCCAGCCCGGAGTCGTCGGACGCGGCGTTGATGTCGACGCCGGCCAAGCCATCGCCATCACCGACGATCTTGGTCAGCCCCACGCCGGCGCCGGTGATCTCCAGCGACTTGCCGATTTCCACGCTCTCGTGGAACGTGCCTGCGCCGATCTGGATGGAGTCGTCCGCCGCGGCCTTGTCCACCGCCGCTTGAATCGTCGCGCACGCCGTGGCGACGCTGGTGCAGTCGTTCCCGTTGTCACCGCCGGACTCCACGAAGTACGTGGCAGGCGTGGCCGCGACCGAGGGCGCGAGGACCACGGCGGTCGAGCAGATCAGGGCCAGGACGGCGGCACAACTGCCGACCCGGCGCAGCGCACTGTCAAGCTGACTCATTCCAGTTCCCCCACGTCCCACACGTTCCCCAGCGAGTGAGCGCGCCCAAGAGCCGGCTTGCGCTGACCGATCGGAAAGCGTAGCCCTGACCGGATTGCCCAACCAGCCGAAACCGAGATCAACCTGTGCGCTGTCTCAGCTTGCGCGCGCCGTGGCCGTCCGACGTCTCGCCGTGATGTATCGTGCTGATACATCACACCGAGATAGGAGGGCCGTCGCATCATGCTGGAGATCGCCGTCCTCGGGTTGCTCAACGAGAGCCCGATGCACGGGTACGAGCTCCGCAAGCGGCTGTCCACCCTGCTCGGGACGTTCCGGGCATTCTCCTACGGATCGCTCTATCCCACCCTGCGACGGCTGTCGGAGGCGGGCTGGATCTCCGAGGAGGAGCCGATCGACGCGACGACGGCCACCGGGGCTCGCTCACGGCGCGGCAAGCGGGTCTACCGCCTGACCGCCGAGGGCAAGGAGCACCTGGCCGACCTGCTCGCCGACGTCGGACCGGACGCGTTCGAGGACGAGGGCTTCGGCGCTCGGCTGGCGTTCTTCGCCCAGACCCGGTCGGACATCCGGCTGCAGGTCCTGGAGGGGCGCCGCCGCCGCGTCGAGGAGCAGCGCGAGGGCATGCGCAGCACGCTTGCCCGGACGGGCCAGCGGTTGGACCGCTACACCCGCGAGCTGCACCAGCACGGCCTGGAATCCACCGAACGCGAGGTGCGCTGGCTCACCGAGATGATCGAGCACGAACGGACCGGAGCCGAGCGCACCGACCCCCGCACGGCCGAGCAGTGACAGAACCATTTCCCAGCTAGTCCGCAACAACCCGAAAGGAGCCCTGATGGGTTCGGAGAATGTGACCGGCACAAACGGTGCCATCAGGGTCGCCATCGTCGGTGTCGGCAACTGTGCCGCATCGCTTGTGCAGGGCGTGCACTTCTACCGTGACGCCGACCCGGCGCAGAAGGTGCCCGGTCTCATGCACGTACAGTTCGGCCCGTACCACGTGCGCGACATCGAGTTCGTCGCCGCGTTCGACGTCGACTCCAAGAAGGTCGGCACCGACCTGTCGCAGGCCATCCTGGCCAGCGAGAACAACACCATCAAGATCTGCGACGTGCCGAACCTGGACGTCCCGGTGCAGCGCGGCCACACGCTCGACGGCCTCGGCAAGTACTACCGCGAGACGATCACCGAGTCCGACGAGGAGCCGGTGGACGTCGTCCAGGTCCTGAAGGACCAGAAGGTGGACGTCCTCATCTCCTACCTGCCGGTCGGCTCGGAGGAGGCGGACAAGTTCTACGCCCAGTGCGCCATCGACGCGAAGGTCGCCTTCGTCAACGCGCTGCCGGTGTTCATCGCCAGCACGCCGGAGTGGGCCAAGAAGTTCGAGGACGCCGGCGTCCCGATCATCGGTGACGACATCAAGAGCCAGGTCGGCGCCACGATCACGCACCGCGTGCTCACCAAGCTGTTCGAGGACCGCGGCGTGGAGGTGCAGCGCACCTACCAGCTCAACGTCGGCGGCAACATGGACTTCAAGAACATGCTCGAGCGTGACCGCCTGGAGTCCAAGAAGATCTCCAAGACGCAGTCGGTCACCTCGCAGATCCCCGACCGCGACCTGGGTGCCCGCAACGTGCACATCGGCCCGTCCGACTACGTCGCGTGGCTGGACGACCGCAAGTGGGCGTTCATCCGCCTGGAGGGCAAGACGTTCGGTGACGTGCCGCTGAACCTGGAGTACAAGCTCGAGGTCTGGGACTCGCCGAACTCGGCCGGCATCATCATCGACGCGCTGCGTGCTGCCAAGATCGCGAAGGACCGCGGCATCGGCGGCCCGATCCTGTCCGCGGCGAGCTACTTCATGAAGTCGCCGCCGGTGCAGTACTTCGACGACGAGGCGCGCCAGGCCGTCCAGGACTTCATCGACGGCAAGGTCGAGCGCTAAGCACCTGATCGAAGCGAAGGGCCGGTTCCCGTGAGGGGGCCGGCCCTTTCGCTTGCTTCCTCCGCGAGTGGCCGCTTACGGCCCGAGTGGCCATTTACGGCCCGAGTGGCCATTTACGGCCCGAGTGGCCAGCTATAAGTGGCCACTCGGCGCATAACTGGCCACTCGGCGCGCGACTGGCCACTCGGCGCGCGACTGGCCACTCGTCGCGGCGGGTCACGGGGCGGGTCACGGGGCCGGGTCACGGGGCCGGGTCCCGCGGCGGGGTCACGCGGCGGGGTCACGGGCACGGGCGGTACACGACAGCATCTGATCCCAGGCGGGTGCGCATGACCTCGATCGCTTCGGGGTTGCTGTCGACGAGGACGAACCGGCGGCCCGCCGATCGCGCCACCGCGCCGAGCGTCCCGCTGCCCGCGAAGAAGTCCAGCACCCAGTCGCCCGGGCGCGTGCTGGCCAGCAGCATGCGCCGCAGCACGCCCTCGGGCTTCTGCGTCGGGTAGCCGGTCTTCTCCTTGCCGGTCGGCGAGACGATCGTGTGCCACCAGACGTCGGTCGGCAGCTTGCCGCGCGCCGCCTTCTCCGAACTGACCAGCCCGGGTGCCATGTACGGCTCGCGATCGACAGCGGACGCGTCGAAGTGGTAGCGGTCCGGGTGCTTGACGTACACCAGCACGTTGTCGTGCTTGGTCGGCCAGCGACGGGTGCTGCGGGCGCCGTAGTCGTACGCCCAGATGATCTCGTTCAGGAAGCACTCGCGACCGAACAGCGCGTCCAGCAGCACCTTCGCGTAATGCACCTCCCGGTAGTCCAGGTGCAGGTAGAGCGTGCCGTCGTCGGCGAGCAACCGCCAAGCGTGTTCCAGCCGCGGCTCGAGCCAGGCCCAGTAGTCGCCGAACTCGTCGTCGTACGCGATCACCTTGCCGCGCACGTTCTCGTACGTCTGGCCGCGGAAACCGACCCGGCCGCCGTCGGCCGAACGCACCGTGCGCATCGACTTACGCGCCTGCGCGCGGCCGGTGTTGAACGGCGGATCCAGGTAGATCATCGTGAACGCGCCGTCCGGCAGGGCGGGCAGCACGTCGGCGTTGTCGGCCGCGAACACCAGGTCCGGCCCCGCGCGCAGCGCGTCCGACGAGAGCGGCGACAGCGCGGCTGCGTCGAGCGGGTCGGGATCGGACGGCGTCACGCCTGGACGGTACCGATCCGGCCCGCCGATGCCGGTCAGTTCAGGTGCGGGTCGGGCGGATAGGTGGACAGCAGGTTCAGCGGCGGCGGCTGGCGGCGCAGCACGCGCGACCACAGCGGCTGCGGATCCTCGCTGAACAAGTCGTCGCTGCCGCCGGGCACGACCCACCACGCGCCCTGCTCGATCTCGTCGACCAGCTGGCCGGCGGACCAACCAGCGTGCCCGGCGAACACCCGCAGCCGACTGGTTCCCGCCCGGATCGCGTCCAGGTCGCCGTCCAGGTCCACCGTGCACACGCCGTCGACCACCGGCCGGGTGTCCGCGACGCCGACGCCCTCGCGCTGGAGCCGACCCAGGCACAGGGCGCCGTCCGGCTGGACGGGTCCGCCGCCGAAGACCACGGACGGCCCGCACACCACGTCCTGCCAGGCGGGGAGCACCTGACCGACCGGGGTGTGGCTGGGCCGGTTGACGATCACGCCGACGGTGCCGTCCTCGTCGTGCTCGAGCAGGTACACGACGGACCGGGCGAAATGCGGGTCACCGAGCAGGGGCGTGCTGACCAGCAGCCGGCCGCTTGCCGGCGGCAGCAGGATCGGTGCGGGCCAGTTCTCGGTCGACACGGCAACCATCTTCCCGCGCACCGCGAGGCGATCACTACCGTCGACTCGTGCAACGCCGCCGAATCCACCCGCCGGGCAGCGGTCATCTGCAGACCGCCTGGCGCCACCCGGGTTTCCGGCGGCTGCTCGCGACCCGCCTGGTAGGCCAGTTCGGCGACGGCGTGTTCCAGGCCAGCCTCGCCGGCGCGGTGCTGTTCAACCCCGATCACCAGGCGCACGCCGCCGACGTGGCAGCCGGTTTCGCCGTCCTGCTGCTGCCCTACTCGCTGGTCGGGCCGTTCGCGGGCGTGCTGCTCGATCGCTGGTGGCGGCAGCGGATTCTCGTGCTCACGAACCTGCTGCGCGCCGGCGTCGTCGTGCTGGTCGCGGCCGAGATCGCCGGCGGCCTTGCCGGCGTCGCGTTCTACGCCAGCGCGCTGGTCGTGATCTCGATGAGCCGGTTCGTGAATTCGGCGCTGTCCGCGTCCCTGCCGCACGTCGTCGGCGAGCGGGAACTGGTCACCGCCAACGCGCTGTCCACGACGTGCGGAACCGTGATCACCACGATCGGCGGCGCCGCGGCCCTGGGCGTGCGCGCGCTCACGCCGGGCGGCGACCGGTCCTACGCGCTGGTCGCCGCGGCCGCGCTCGTGCCGTACCTGCTCGCCGCGAGCGTCGCGCGTCCGTTCGGACGAGCCATGCTCGGACCGGACGACGTCGAGCGCGCGAACCGCGAGAGCGTGCGGCAGATCGCGGCCGGTCTGGCCGCCGGCGCCCGGCACGTCCGCGGCCGCCCGCCGGCGCGCAACGCGCTCGCCGCGATCGGGCTGCACCGGCTCTGCTTCGGGCTGTGGACGGTCACCACGCTGCTGCTGTACCGCAACTACTTCCACGGCCACGGTGTGATCCGCTCCGGGCTGGCCGGCCTGACCCAGACCGTCGTCGCGATCGCGATCGGCGGCGGGCTGGCCGCGCTCACCACCCCGGCCGTCGCGCGCCGGCTGGGCTACGGACGCTGGCCCGCGCTGCTGCTGGCCGCGTCCGGGATCGTCGTCGTCGCGTGCACGCTGCCGTACCGGCTGGCGCCGGCCCTGCTCGCCGCGCTGCTGCTCGGCTTCACGTCCCAGGGCATCAAGATCTGCGTGGACACCGTGCTGCAGTCCGACGTGGCCGACGAGTTCCGCGGCCGGGTGTTCGCGCTGTACGACGCGCTGTTCAATCTGGCGCTGGTCGTCGCGGCGGTGCTGACCGCGCTCGTGCTGCCCGAGGACGGGCACACCCCGCGCACCGCGGTGATCATCGGCGCGGTCTACCTGGTCGGCGCGCTGGCGTACCTGGGCGCCTCGCGGACACCGTCCGGCGCGGTTCCCGGCGTCAGCGCTGCTGCTCCGCGTACCAGCGGTTGAGCTCCTCGACCGCCCGGTCGTGGCCGAGCGGCCCCTGTTCCATCCGCAGCGCCAGCAGGTGCTTGTACGCCTTGCCGACCAGCGGCCCGGCGGGAATCCCGAGCAGCTGCATGATCTCGTTGCCGTCCAGGTCGGGACGGATCGCGTCGAGCTGCTCCTGCCGCTGCAGCTCCGCGATGCGCTGCTCGAGCGTGTCGTAGGCCGACGACAGCGCAGCCGCCTTGCGCTGGTTGCGGGTCGTGCAGTCGGACCGGACCAGCTTGTGCAGCCGCGGCAGCAGCGGCCCGGCGTCGACGACGTAGCGGCGCACCGCCGAGTCCGTCCACTCGCCGGAGCGGTAGCCGTAGAACCGCAGGTGCAGGAACACCAGCTGGCCGACGTCGGCGATCAGCTGCTTGCTGCACTTGAGTTCGCGCAGCCGCTTGCGAGCAAGCTTCGCCCCGACCACCTCGTGGTGGTGGAAGCTGACGCGTCCACCCGGCCCGAACGCGCGCGTGGCGGGCTTGCCGATGTCGTGCAGCAGCGCGGCCCAGCGCAGCGTCAGGTCGGGGCCGTCGTCCTCCAGGTCGATGGCCTGCTCCAGCACCTGCAGGGTGTGGGCGTAGACGTCCTTGTGCTGGCCGTGCTCGTCCGAGGCCATCCGCAGCGCGGGCAGTTCCGGCAGCACCACGTCGGCCAGTCCGGTGTCGACGAGCAGTTCCAGGCCGGCGCGCGGCTGGGCCCCGAGCAGCAGCTTGTTCAGCTCCGCCTGCACCCGCTCGGCGGTGATCCGGGCCAGCTGGCCGGCCATGGCCGTCATCGCCTCGCGGACGCGCGGCGCCACCGTGACCCCCAGCGTGGACGCGAACCGGGCGGCGCGCAGCATCCGCAGCGGATCGTCGGCGAAGGACTCCTCGGGCGCCGCGGGCGTGTTCAGCACCCCGCGCGCCAGGTCCGCCAGCCCGCCGTAGGGGTCCGTGAACACGGCATCCCCGGTCACCGAGAACGCCATCGCGTTCATGGTGAAGTCGCGCCGCTGCAGGTCATCGACCAGCGTGTCGCCATAGACGACCTCCGGGTTGCGGCTCACCCGGTCGTACCGGTCGGCCCGGAACGTGGTGATCTCGCACATCTGGCCGCGCACCTGCGCGCCGACCGTGCCGAACTCGATCCCGGTCGTCCAGGTCGCCTCGGCCAGCGGCGCGACCAGTTCCAGCACCCGCTCCGGACGGGCGTCGGTGGTGAAGTCCAGGTCCGCGCCGCCGTCCGCGAGCCGCCCCATCAGCGCGTCCCGGACCGTCCCGCCGACCAGGTGCAGCTCGTGCCCGGCGGCCGCGAAGGCCCGGCCGAGCCGTGCCGCGGGCTCGGGCACGCTGATGAGGTCGGAAGGAAGCATGCTCATCTCGGGGCCCCCGCGAAATTGCGGAGCGCTCTTTGCGGAG
>DASRSS010000063.1:0-12070 GCA_035656335.1 Jatrophihabitantaceae bacterium
CGCTGCCCTCAACCCCGTCGGCGGCACAACATGAAGACGGCAGAAAACCCGTACCGGTTCACTCCGATCCCGCCGACCGACCTCGTCGAGTGGCCACCTACACGCCCGGTGGCCACCTACGCACCCAGTGGCCACCTATAACTGGCCACTCGACGCATAACCGGCCACTCGACGCGAAAGTGGCCACTCGTGGAGGAGCCCCGACGGGCGGGCCCGGCCGCGGTCGGTGGCCGCCGACGTCAGCCGGTCAGCTGCGGCAACCAGACGCGTACACGTAGCAGGGCAGCGGGGGCTCGGCCGGGACTTCCGGAGCGCCGACCAGGTTGAAGTCGGGCGTCGCGACTCCCACGAGACCCGGAACCGCGGCCAGCAGTTGCAGGTACGTGTTCATCTTCAGCGGGTTGACCCCCGGCTGCACCGCCTGCAGGCACACGCGCCGGCTGATGCGCGACGGATCGGCGGGCCCGGCGTGATCGAGCGCGTCCATCGCGAGCGCGTACGCGACCGGGTCGATCGTGCCGACGAGCAGGTGTTCGTCCAGGTCGAGCGGGCAGATGTCCTGGACGGACACGTTGCTGATCGCGCCTGCTCCCGTGTGCAGCGCGGACGAGGAGGTCGCGTCGGTCGAGTTCGGCCGCACGACCTCGTCCATGTGCGTGAAGATCTCGGTGTACGAGATGCCCGCAAACGTCTCGGCGTAGCTGTTCAGCGCCTTGATGAAGTTCGAGTTCGAACCCTGCTGCCACGTCGCCGGCGTGCAGCGGGTCAGGCCGGGGTGACACAGCGGGCCGACCATCGTCGTGCCGTGGTTCGACCCGGCCATGCCGATCACGTCGTCGACCATCGCGCGGGTGTCCGGCCAGAACCGCAGCGCCCAGCGCATGGACATGCCGCCCTGGCTGTGTCCCATCACCGCGATGCGCCGCCCGGCCATGGCGAACTCGGCGCGGATCGCGTAGACGAGGTACTCCCCCGCCACGGTGATGTCACCGAGCGTGTGGAACGGCATCGTCAACGCGCACCACGGACGCTGCTGCGCGTTGAACGCGCGCTCGTAGTTCCACGAGAAGTTCTGGTCCGGGGTCACGCCGGTCGCCGGGTTGAGCAGCACCGGCTCGAGCGAGCTGTGGCCGAACGGTCCCTCGCAGTGCAGCGCGGCGCTCAGCTTGGCCGCCGGGACGGAGAGGACGGGCCCCGGACGGTCCGGCGGCGCAAAGCCGGTCGTGCTCGCGGCTGCACCGGTCGCACCTGCACCGGTCGCGCCCGCTCCGATCGGCCCGGCGACGACGAGCAGTGCGGTCGCGATCGCGGCCGCGGCCAGCACGGACAGTGCCCGAATCCTCATGTTTGTGATCGTGCCAGCGCATCGCGTGCCTCGCATCCGCAACCGCGCGCCCGCGTCCACGGTTACCGTGGGGACGCAACCAGGGAGGTGCACCATGGGGATCTACCGCGACCGGGTGCTGCCCCGGCTGCAGGACAAGGTGATGGACCATCCGGACAACCGCGAACTCCGCGCGCGCGTCTGTGCGGGACTGTCCGGTGAGGTGGTCGAGATCGGCTTCGGCACCGGACTCAACCTGCCGCACTACCCCGCGACCGTCACCCGGATCGCCGCCGTCGAACCCTCGCAGAAGTGCGTGCGTATCGCGCAGCCACGCATCGCCGAGTCGTCCGTCCCGGTGTCGATCGTCGGGGTGTCCGGCGAGTCGCTCGCTCTTCCGTCCGCGGCGTACGACGCGGCTGTCTCGACGTGGACGCTGTGCACGATCTCGGACGTCGAGGCCGCGCTGAGCGAGATCCGGCGCGTGCTGCGTCCCGGCGGCCGCTTCCACTTCGTCGAGCACGGCCACGCGCCGGACGCATCCGTTGCGCGGTGGCAGCGCCGGATCGAGCCGGTGTGGAAGCGGCGCGCCGGCGGCTGCCGCGTGAGCCGTCCGATCGGCGAGCTGATCGAACGCGCGGGCCTTCGCCTCGAGCGGCTCGACACCTTCTACCAGGACCGCGAGCCGCGCGTGTTCGGATACACGTTCGAAGGCGTCGCCACCAAGGCCTGATCGGTCTCTTCCGTGATGATCATGGCCGTAACCCCCGGATCCGGGGGTTCCAGCCATGATCATCACACGCGGGCCACAGCACCCTGATCGTGCGTTCTTGTGCATTCGATCATGTACCGCTACGTTTCCGACGATCAAGCACATCCGTGCGGTATGTCCCTTTGGGAGGGTCCGATGTTGCAGGCAGTCCGCAGATCGAAGGGATGGCTCCTCGCCGCCGTCCTAGTCACCTTGGCGACGACGCTGGTCGCACCGCCCACGTCATCGGCCCAGCCGGTGCCCGTTCCGAAGTGCACCGACTCGTACACGCTGCGGTACTGCGTCGCCTACCTCGCGAACGAGGAGTACAGCAACGACGACGGGCACAAGTACGAGAAGCCGCTCGGTTCGAACTGCAACTACTTCACGGCGCACGTCAGCGCGCCCGGCGCGTCCGACTGCGGCAACGGCTACCGCTCCGAGGAGTGGTGCATGGACTTCTCCAAGTGGGTGTATCGCATCGAGGGAGCCGCGGTCACCAACCTGAACAACCTCGCGTTCTCGGCGAAGAACTACCCCACCTACAAAACGTATGCGTCCGGACGGCGCCCGAAGCTGGGCGATCTCGCGGTGTGGGCGCACGAAAGCCACGTCGGCATCGTCGTGTCCGTCTCGGGCTCGAACGCGACGGTGGTGTCGGGCAATTCGTGGAACCCGGCCCGCGGCGACTACACCGCGATCTACAAGAAGTCGTACCCGGCGAGCACGTTCCAGGGATTCGCCGGGCCCAAGTTCTGATCGTCGATGGGCGCTCACCTGCGTCACGGATGCAGGTGAGCGCCCTTGAGGATCTTGTCGACCGCGTTCTTGGGACCGTGCAGCGCGACGCCGACGAGGTCCAGCTCGCCGCCCGCGACCGCTGCCACGGCGGCGCGGTTCGCGGCGTCGTGACCGGTCGCGAACATCTCGCGCGTGTAGATCGCGAGAGGGATCTCGCGCTGCAACGCCCGGGCGCGTGCATTGGTGAGGACGTCCGCGCTGCCCTCGAAGACGAGGACGGGAACGCCCAGCAGCCGCAGGTACTTCTGGCCGTCGGCGTCCGCGTACGGGTCGCCGACCAGCTCAGGATGCGCGGCGGTGAGGCCACTGGTCAGGAACGCGGTGACGTTCAGGCGCTGCCACGACTCGAGGTCGTCGCGCACCAGCACTGCGACCTTGGACGCGAACGGCGGGGTGAGCGGGTCGTCTTCCACCCGTTCAGGGTGTGCGCTGTTGTCGGCCCGGGTCTTGTACGTTCTTGATCGCGCTCAGGCTGCGGCGCCGCTGCGCTGGTACCGGCCCGGCGTGGTCGCGAGCAGCCGCTTGAAGTGCCGGGTCAGGTGTGCCTGGTCGTGGAACCCGGCAGCGACTGCGACCCGGGCCGCGTCCTCGCCCGCGAGCAGCCGGCGCCGCGCGAGGTCGAGGCGGCGGCCGATCAGGTACTGGTGCGGCGCGATGCCGTAGCTGCGCGTGAACGAGCGGACCAGGTGCGCGACGCTGACGCCGAGTCCGTCCGCGATGGGCGCGAGCACGGACGTGCCGACGGGATCGGCGTCGAGGATCTCCCGCGCCTGGCGCGCGATGCGGGCCGCCAGTGGCAGCACGCGGTCCGCGCGCCGGCCGGTCAGGTGCCACGCGAGCCGGTCGGTGACGACAGCCAGCCGCGACTCGGCCTCGAGGTCCTCGCCGTGGACCAGCGCCTGGTCGAGCGCCGAAACCGCCGCCCGCAACGGCCGGTCCTCGATGAACGGCGCATCGACGGCGGCCCCGATGAGCTCCTCGCCGAGCACGTCCGCATCCAGGTAGACGACACGCTTGCGGAAGCCGTCCGCCGTCGCCGGGCGTCCGTCGTGCACGACGTGCGGCGGCAACAGCGTCACGCCCGAGACCACCGCCGCGTGTCCGTGCCGGTCGAGTTCGTAGCCGATGCGGCCGTCGTCGACGAGCAGCAGGGTCCAGGTGTCGTGCGTGTGCGCGGGGTAGGCGTGGTCGCGCCAGGCCGCGTGCAGCACCTCGGCGACACCGTCCACCCGCGGCCGCCAGGCGCGCACGATGTCGGCACCGGCCATGCCCCAAGTCTGGCACGCGGGACGGGTCTCTTCCGTGATGATCATGGCTGGAACCCCCGGATCCGGGGGTTACGGCCATGATCATCAGGTGGAGTGTGGAGGTGGCGGGAATCGAACCCGCGTCCTTCGTCGCTTCAACAGGACTTCTCCGGGCGCAGTGTGCGTCGCCTCTACTCGGCCCCAGCGATCATGCACACAAGTCGCTGTGACGGGTCCAGTCGCTGTAAGTTGTCCCGTCCGGCGCCGCGACCGCGACGGACGGTGAGTCACCTAGCTGATGCCAGCGACCGGGCCGGTGACGAACCCGGGCTGACAGACTTGCTAACGCTGTCAGGCAGCGAGAGCGAAGTCAGCGCGATTGGAATCGGCGCTTATTGTGTTTGCATCGCTTTTTTTACGAGGTCAGCAATGCAATCCTCGGCCCGCTTCTCCTGCATCGACGAACGAAGTCGAGACCTTTCACCCCCTGTGTAGTTGTCCGTCTAGCCTAACGCGTCCGGGCCAGGGGGTAATCCCAGCAGCCGCGCGCCGTTCGTCCAGCAGACGGCGCGCAGCCAGTCCGCGCCGAGATCGAACCGGTCCAGCGCGGCCAGCTGCTCGGCGTACGCGTACGGGATGTTCGGGAAGTCGGAGCCCAGCACGATCCGGTCGCCCAACTCGCCGTACGCCGCGACGACGTCGGACGGAACCGGCGCGAGGGCGTTCATGAACGCGGTGCCGATCATGGTCGTGTCCAGGTGCACGTTCGGGTAGCGGCGCACGAGGTCGAGGTGCTCGCGGTACTCCGGCGCGCCGCAGTGCGCGATCACCGCGGTCAGCCGCGGATGCGCCCCGAGCACGTCGCCGAACGGTCCCGGGCCGGTGTGCCGGCCGGGCAGCGGCCCGCTGCCGCAGTGCACGACCACCGGGACGGCCGCCTCGGCGAGCATCCCCCAGACCTCGTCCAGCTCCGCGGCGCGCGGGTCGAAATCGCCGACCTGCACGTGCACCTTGAACACCCGCGCCCCGCCGTCCAGCGCCGCGCGGACGTAGCGCGCGGCCGACGGCTCGGCGAAGAACGTCCCGGTGGGCACGCAGCCGGGCGTGCGAGCGGCGAAGTCGGCCGCCCACGCGTTCAGCGACTCGGCCATGCCGGGCTTGTGCGGGTAGAGCAGCGACGGGAACGCGCGCACGCCGAGTGCTTGCAGCGTCGCGAGGCGATCCGGTTCGGGTGTGCGGTAGTGGACGGGCCAGGCCGTGCCGTAGTGCCGCTCGGCGTCGTCGAAGTAGCGCCACACCGCGTCCATCACCGGCGCCGGCATGAAGTGGACGTGGATGTCGATCAGCCCGGGCAACCCGAGCCGCTGCCACCAGCCGGGGACGCCGGCGTCGTCGAGTGCCGGCCCGCCCGCCCCCTCCAAGACGGTCAGTCCATGCCCTTGTTGCGGCGGCCGAGCGCGCGGCGCACCTCGCGGTCGGCGTCGCGCTTGGCCAGGTCCTGCCGCTTGTCGTACGACCGCTTGCCGCGCGCGAGCGCAAGTTCGACCTTCACCTTGCCCTCGGAGAAATACAGCGAGAGCGGGACGAGGGTGAGGCCGCTCTCCTTCGTCTTGCCGATCAGGCGCAGGATCTCGGCGCGGTGCAGCAGCAGCTTGCGCGTGCGGCGCGGCTCGTGGTTCGTCCAGCTCCCCTGCTCGTACTCGGGGATGTGCACGTTGCGCAGGAAGATCTCGCCGTCGTCGATCGTCGCGAAGCCGTCGACGAGCGAGGCACGGCCCAGCCGCAGCGACTTGACCTCGGTACCGGTGAGCACGATGCCGGCCTCGTACACGTCCTCGATCGAGTAGTCGTGCCGGGCCTTCTTGTTCTGGGCGATGATCTTGCGCCCAGTCTTACGGTTGCTGGACGCCGCGGTAGTGGCGGCCACGGCTACAAGCGTACGTACAGGCGCAACGTGAGAAACGCGGTGATGCCCGAGAGCACCACGCCGACGATCAGGCCGCTGCCGCCGGCGACCAGCACGTCGTTGATCCCGAGGTTGGGGATCACGCCGTTCTTGGTCGGGCCCTCGAACACGTTGTCCAGGACGAAGTACTTGCCGACCCAGATGAGCGCGATCGAGATGATGCCGCCGACCGCCGCGGCGATCACCGCCTCGAGCATGAACGGCAGCTCGGTCATCCATCTGGACGCGCCGACCAGCCGCATGATCGACGTCTCGTTCTTGCGTTGCGCCGCGGCCACCTGGATCGTGTTCGCGATCAACAGGATCGAGGCGAGCAGCACCACCAGCGCGACGACGATCGAGAACCACCGTGCGCTGTCGATGATGTTCAGCAGCGTGTTGATCGTGTCGATCTGGTTGTTCACCTGCCCGACGCCGACGGCCTTGGAGTATTTGGCCTGGAACTGCGGATAGTCCTTGCGCAGGTCGACGAGCTTGACCGTGAACGACGCGGGCAAATCGCCCAGGTGCAGGAACTTGCCGGTGCTGCCCTCGAGCTGCTGCTTGCCGCGCTGGAACGCCTCCTCCTCGGAGACGTAGTGGAACGACTTCACCAGCGGGTCCGCGGCGAGTTCCCGCTGGAGCGCGGCCGTCTCGGCGGCCGTCGTCTTGTGCTGGCAGTTCGGGTCGCCGGTGTGGACCTGCCCGCAGAGGTACACCGAGACGTTGATCTTGTCCTCGTACTTCTGCCGGAACTTGCTGATCTCGGTGTTGGCGAGGATCGCGGCGCCGACGAAGCCGAGCGCGATGGCGGTGCTGAGCACCAGCGCGATCGTCATCGTGGCGTTGCGGCGAATGCCCGCGGCGACCCCGGACATCACGAAATTGGCGCGCATGGCTTCCTAACTGTTTTGGGCTGGCGAATGAGCGCCGCTCAGCGGCCTACCCCGTAGACGCCGCGGGATTGGTCGCGGATGACCTTGCCGAACTCGAGTTCGATCACACGCCGGCGCATCGCGTCGACGATGTTGTTGTCGTGGGTGGCCATGACGACGGTGGTGCCGGTGCGGTTGATCCGTTCGAGCAGGCTCATGATGCCCTGGCTGGTGTCCGGGTCCAGGTTGCCCGTCGGCTCGTCGGCCAGCAGCACCAGCGGCCGGTTGACGAACGCGCGGGCGATCGCGACCCGCTGCTGCTCGCCGCCGGACAGCTCGTTGGGCATGCGCTGCGCCTTGCCCTGCAGCCCGACCAGGTCGAGCACCTCGGGCACCGTCCGCTTGATCGCCTTCGGGGACTTGTTGATCACCTCGAGCGCGAACGCCACGTTCTCGTACACCGTCTTCTTCGGCAGCAGACGGAAGTCCTGGAACACGCAGCCGATCTTGCGGCGCAGGTCCGGGACCTTGCGCGCCGCCATCCGGTTCAGGTTCCGCCCGTTCACCAGAACCAGCCCGCTGTCGGACGTCTCCTCGCGCAGCAGCAGGCGCAGCACCGTCGTCTTGCCCGATCCGGACTGGCCGATCAGGAAGACGAACTCGCTCTTCTCGATCTCGAACGAAACCCCGTCGAGCGCGGGACGGGCGCCGGCCGGGTAGACCTTGGACACGTTCTCAAGCCGGATCACAACGAGGCAGTTTACCGAACAGTTATCTTTGCGGCGGACACCACGAGGGCGCGGCGCGGACGATCACTCAGCGCCGACTCACCCACGCGAAGAATGATCTACGGCCGCAATTTCCGTCCGCGGCGGTTGCTACCGTTTCCGCTCGTGACAACCCCCACGCCGCGGGGCCAGGTCGACACCCTGACCAGAAGCTCCGCGGACCCCCTGATCCACGCGCGCGGACTGACCAAGACGTTCGGCACGTTTACGGCCGTCGACGGCATCGACTTCGCGGTACCCCGCGGCGAGGCGTTCGGGTTCCTCGGCCCCAACGGCGCGGGCAAGAGCTCGACCATGCGCATGATCGCGTGCGTCGCGCCGATCACGTCCGGCTCGCTGCGGATCCTGGGCATGGACCCGGCGACGCAGGGCCCGGCGATCCGCGGCCGGCTCGGCGTCGTCCCGCAGCAGGACACCCTGGACCTCGAGCTCACCGTCCGCGAGAACCTGTACATCTACGGCCGGTACTTCGGCCTGTCGCGGTCCGTCCTGCGCGGCAAGGTCGAGGAGCTGATGGACTTCGCGCAGCTGTCCGACCGCGCGGACGCGAAGGTCGAGCCGCTGTCCGGCGGCATGAAGCGGCGGCTGACGATCGCCCGCTCGCTGATCAACGACCCGGAGATCCTGCTGCTGGACGAGCCCACGACCGGCCTCGACCCGCAGGCCAGGCACGTCCTCTGGGACCGGCTCTACCGGCTCAAGCAGCAGGGCGTCACGCTGGTGCTCACCACGCACTACATGGACGAGGCCGAGCAGCTGTGCGACCGGCTCGTCGTGATGGACGGTGGCCGGATCGTCGCGGAGGGTTCGCCGCAGCAGCTGATCGCCGAGCACTCCACGCGCGAGGTCGCCGAGCTGCGCTTCCCGCCCGGGGAGAACGCGGCTGCGGCCGAGCGGGTCAGCGCGCTGCTGGACCCGGCGTCCGAGCGGGCCGAGGTGCTGCCCGACCGGGTACTGCTCTACGTGGCGGACGGCGAGCGGATGCTGGCGCGGGCGCACGAGCAGGGGCTCGCGCCGATCTCGAGCCTGGTGCGGCGCAGCAGCCTCGAGGACGTGTTCCTGCGCCTCACCGGCCGATCGCTGGTCGACTGATGTCCGCAACGGTGGCGGCTGGCCCGGAAGCGGCCGCGCGGCCGCGCATCCGCGCGTCCCGCTGGCAGGTCGTCGAGTACCAGCTGTACGTCGGACGGCGCATCTGGCGCACCATGTTCGTGGTCGGCGTCGGCACGCCGCTGGCGTACGTGCTCGCGCTCGGCGTCGGGCTCGGCACGGTGGTCGACAACAACGGCAACACGCTCGGCGTGCCGTACATCGTCTACGTCGCGCCGGCGTTCCTGACCGCGGCCGCGCTGCAGATCGCGGCCGCGGACACCGCGTTCCCGATCATGGCCGGCTTCAAGTGGATCCGGACGTTCCACGGCATGGCGGCCACCCCGTTGACCGCGACCCAGATCTGTGACGGCCAGCTGCTGTGGGTGGCGCTGCGGATCTTCGCCAACTCCGCCGTCTACCTGGGGATCATGGCGGCGTTCGGCGGCACCGAGCGCTGGTGGGTGCTGCTGACGATCCCGGTCGCCACGCTCACGGCGATGGCGTTCGCGGCCCCGATCGCCGCGCTGGCCGCGACCCTGGAGAACGAGGGCAATGCGTTCAACATGGTGTTCCGGTTCGTCGTCACGCCGATGTTCCTGTTCAGCGGGACGTTCTACCCGATCAGCCAGCTGCCGCAGTGGGGCCAGGACCTGGCGTACATATCGCCGCTGTGGCACGGCACGATGCTCGCGCGCGGGGCCGCGATCGGGCACCTCGGCGCGCTGCCGGCGCTCGGGCACGTCGCGTACCTGCTGGCGTGGCTGGTGCCCGGGATCGCCGTGGCGCGCTGGCGGTTCGCCGTCCGGATCAGCAAGTGAACACCGTGGTGGCGCCGGAGCCACGCGCGTCGTTGACGTTCCGGGTGGTCCCGCCGGGCATGTACGCCGGGCGTGGGCACGTCGTGCTCGAGCGCGCCTTCAAGGTGTACCGGCGCGCCTGGATGTTGATCTTCTCCGGCTTTTTCGAGCCGCTGTTCTACTTGTTCTCGTTCGGCACCGGACTGCACAGCCTGGTCGGTACGGTGATCGGCCCGGGCGGGCATCCGGTCAAGTACACGGTGTTCATCGCGCCCGCGCTGCTCGCGTCCTCGGCGATGAACGGCGCGATCTACGACTCGACGATGAACGTCTTCTTCAAGATGAAGTACGGCAAGATCTACGACGGCATGCTGGCCACGTCGCTCGGCCCGATGGACGTGGCGATGGGCGAGATCAGCTGGGCCTTGATCCGTGGCGGCCTGTATTCGACCGGGTTCCTGGTCGTCATGGTCGTGATGGGACTGACCGGGTCGTGGTGGGCGGCCGCGATGCTGCCGGCCGCGCTGCTGATCGCGTTCGCGTTCGGGGCGCTGGGCATGGCCGTGACCACGTTCATGCGCACGATCCAGGACTTGGACATGATCCAGGTGGTCGTGCTGCCGATGTTCCTGTTCAGCGGGACGTTCTACGGCCTGGGCGTGTACCCGCGCTGGCTGCAGATCGTGATCGAGTGCCTGCCGCTGAACCAGGGCATCGAGCTGCTACGCGGCTTGAACGCGGGCGTTCTGACCGCGTCCATGATCGGCAATGTCGCCTACTTCGTGGCGATGGCTGCCGTCGGCGTGACGATCGCCGCGCGGCGCCTGGACAAGCTACTGCTGCGCTGACTTGCGCCAGCGGATGCCTGCCTCGATGAACCCGTCGATGTCGCCGTCCAGCACGGCCTGCGGGTTGCCGACCTCGAACTCGGTGCGCAGGTCCTTGACCATCTGGTACGGGTGCAGCACGTAGCTGCGCATCTGGTTGCCCCAGCTGTTGCCGCTGTCCTTCAGCGCGTCCATGGCGGCCTGCTCCTCCTGCCGGCGCAGCTCGAGGAGCTTGGCCTGCAGGACGTTCATGGCGGACGCGCGGTTCTGGATCTGGCTGCGCTCGTTCTGGCAGCTGACCACGATCCCGGTCGGCAGGTGCGTGATGCGCACGGCGGAGTCGGTGGTGTTGACGCCCTGCCCGCCCGGTCCGGACGAGCGGTAGACGTCCACGCGGATCTCGTCGTCCGGGATCTCGACGTGGTCGGACTGCTCGACGACCGGCAGCACCTCGACGCCGGCGAAGGACGTCTGCCGGCGGCCCTGGTTGTCGAACGGGCTGATGCGCACCAGCCGGTGCGTGCCCTGCTCGACCGAGAGGGTGCCGTACGCGTAGGGCGCCTTGACCTGGAACGTGGCCGACTTGATGCCGGCCTCCTCGGCGTAGGACGTGTCGAGCACGTCGGTCGAGTAGTTGTGCCGCTCGGCCCAGCGCAGGTACATGCGCAGCAGCATCTCGGCGAAGTCGGCCGCGTCGACGCCGCCGGCCTCGGAGCGGATCGTCACCAGCGCCTCGCGGGCGTCGTACGGGCCGGACAGCAGCGTGCGGACCTCAAGCTCGTCGATCGCCTTGCGCAGCGCGGTGGCCTCGCCCTCGGCCTCGGCCCGCGAGTCTGCGTCGTCCAGCTCCTCGGCCATGTCCCACAGGACCTGCGCGTCGTCGACGCGGCGGCGCAGCTCCTCGACACGGCGGACCTCGCCCTGCGCGTACGACAGCCGGGACGTCACCTGCTGGGCGCGCTCGACGTCGTCCCACAGGTCGGGCGCGGCGGCCTGCTGCTCCAGTTCGGCCACCTCGCCGCGCAGCTTGTCGAGGTCGAGCACCTTCTCGACACTCGCGAGCGTCGCGGAGAGATCTTTGAGTTCGGCGGGGACGTCCACAACGCTCCAGATTACGCGAGCGCGCGGCGGCTGCCCTCGCGCGCTGGATCCGTCGGGCAGAATCGCGCCATGGCACAACTCGCTGCCCGGCCCGTAGCCGCGCTCGACCTGCCGTGTTCGGCGCGGAGCTGTCGCTGCTACCCGTGTCGGGGGCGGGTGGCATGGGGCATCGGATTCGGCCTCGCGGCCGGGGTGTTAGTCGTCGCGGGGGAGCTGTCTGCCCGACCCTGGTCCCCGCAGCCCGGACATAGCCGTCCCAAGCTTTGCTCTGCTCACTAGGAGTGAGCAAATGCGTACTCCAGGTGAGCAGAGCAAAGTTGGCGGCGTGCATACCTGGCAGCACCGGGGCCCCAGCTGATGCGCGAGCGGCCCCGCGGAGCGAGCGGGTGGCGTTAGCCCGACAGGGGCGATCGGGCCGAGGAGTGCACCGTGTGTCGCACACCGGCCCCCTTGCCGAACATCGCGCCGAACGCGATCTTGCTGGTCTCGGTGCAGGTGAGCAGCACGGTGGTCGAGTCCGGC
>DASRSS010000064.1:0-16456 GCA_035656335.1 Jatrophihabitantaceae bacterium
GTCCACGCCGACGAACGTGGTCGTGCGGGTGATGTCCGAGTCCACGAAGCCCGGGCAGATCGCGGTCACCCCGATCCCGTCGCCGGCGAGCTCCGCGCGCAGGCACTCGGTGAGCATGAGCACCGCGGCCTTCGTCGTCGAGTACGCGGGCAGCGTGCGCGACGGCGTGAACGCCGCTGCGGACGCCACGTTGACGATCTGGCCGCCCTCGCCGCGTTCGAGCATCTGCTGGCCGAACAGCCGGCAGCCGTGGATGACCCCCCACAGGTTCACGCCGAGGATGCGCTGCCAGTCGCTGACGCTCGTGGCCAGGAACCGTCCGCTGATCCCGATGCCGGCGTTGTTGACGATCACGTCCGGCACGCCGTGCTCGTCGCGGACCTGCTCGGCGAACGCCTCCCACGCCTCGGCGTCGGACACGTCCAGGTGATACGCCGCCGCCTGCACGCCGAGGTCCTGCACCAGGGCGACCGTCTCCTTCGCCGCCGTGTCGTTGATGTCGGCGACGATCACGTCCGCGCCCTCGCGGGCGAACTCGAGCGCGCAGGCCCGCCCGATCCCGCGGCCGCCGCCGGTGACGACGACGCGCTGCCCGGCGAACAGGCCCGCGCGCGGGCGCGGCGCGAGACCGACCGGGCCGGTGGCGGGCGATCGCCGCGCCGCCTGCGCGAACTCGGCGACGTGCCGGGCGATGACGTCCGGGCGGTCCACGATCACCCAGTGGCCGCCGGCGATGACCTTGGTGGTCAGCCGCGCGGCGTACGGCACGGGTGCCTGCGTCTGCAGCGGGACGGACACGAACAGATCGCCGCGCGGCGCGAGCACCTGCACCGGGATGCGGGTCGGCCGTGGCTGCGGCCGGGTCAGTCGCGGCAGCATGTTCGCGCGGTACAGCTGCAGGCCGTTCAGCTTCTCGGCCTCGCCGCGCTGCGGCCGGCCGTGCCGCGACAGCGCGCTGCGGTGCAGCGCCTCGCCGGCGGCGAGCAGCCGGTCGAGCCGGCCGGAGCGCAGCAACGCCTCCGGGGCCCGGGGGAGCTGGAACGCGAAGATGTAGCAGGAGTCCAACAGTTGGCGCAGCGCGGCGCGCGGGTGCCGGTAGCCGGCGCGCAGCCAGGCGGCCGCGTGATCCAGCGAGGGCCCGGAGATCGACGTGAACGTGGCGATCCGGTCGGCGAGGTGCTCGTCGGTGACCGCGGCCCAGGCCTGGATCGAGCCCCAGTCGTGCGCGAGCAGGTGGACGGGAGCGTCCGGGCTGACCGCGTCCAGCACCGCGCCGAGGTCGTCGACCAGGTTGGGCATCCGGTAGGCGGGGCGCTGGGCCGGCTTGCTGGATTCGCCCGTGCCGCGCACGTCGTAGGTGACCACGCGGAACCGGTCGCTCAGCTCGGCGACGACACCGTCCCACACGGTGTGGTTGTCCGGGTAGCCGTGGACGGCGACCACGACGGGGGCTTCGGTGCCGTCGGCGGGGCCGGTCTCGTAGACCGCGAGCTGGACGCCGTCCGTGGAGGGAACGTGCCGTGCCGGTGCCATCGCGCCTCCCGTACCTGCTACCGAGCGTTACGTGTACTCAGCACTATTCGCGGGGGGCGGCGCCGGTGTCAACGGCGGGGGAGTTCAGGCGCGGTGCGCGGCGCCGACCGCGGGCGGGCTGGTCTCGCCGCGGCCGACCAGCCGGGGCGGCAGCTTCGGCAGGATCACGCGCGCGACCAGCAGGCCGATAAGCGCGGCCAGCGCGCCGAGCAGCAGGCCGGCGACGACGTCCTGCACGTGGTGCACCTGCGCGTGCACGCGGGCGGCCGCGATCGCGGCGGCGCAGATCCACAGCAGCAGGCCGAGCAGCCGGTGCCGCATCAGGATCAGCGTGGCGATCAGGCCGGCCGCGACCGAGTGGTCGGAGGGGAAGCCGTTGTCGGCGGCGTGGTGGAACAGGGGATGGACGTTCGGGTGCCCCACGAACGGGCGCGGGTCGGTGTGCAGGTGCGCCGCGACCACGATGAAGATCCCGCAGCAGATCAGGCCGACGATCACCGCGATGGCCAGCTCGACGCGTCCGGAGCGCCGCTCGCGGAACAGCCAGATGGCCACGAACGCCGCGGCCATGACGTATAGCAGGTACTGCGCGACCCAGATCGTGAGGTTGTCCACGAGAGCGCACCCTGCCAGACCGCGACCGCGCGCGCACTGCGGGCTGGGCGCGCGTTCAGCAGCCGATCAGAGATTCAGGTCGACGACGACGGGCGCGTGGTCGGACGCGCCGGTGCCCTTGCGCGCCTCCCGGTCGACGTATGCGTCGGAGACCGCCGTCGTGAACGCGGCGTCGGCGTAGACCAGGTCGATGCGCATGCCGCGGTTCTTGGGGAAGCACAGCTGCCGATAGTCCCAGTACGTGAACGGCACGTCGTACTTCAGCGGGCGGGGGTAGACGTCGGACAGCCCGGCGTCGCGCAGCGCGGCGAGCGCGGCCCGCTCCGGTTCGGTGACGTGGGTGCTCTCGGTGAACTGGCTGATGTCCCACACGTCCGCGTCGGTCGGCGCGATGTTGAAGTCGCCCAGCACCGCGAACGGCCGGCCCTCGCGCAGCTCCTCGACCGTGGTCGTACGCAACGCGGCGAGCCACTGCAGCTTGTATGCGTAGTGGGCGTGCTCGACCGTCCGGCCGTTCGGCACGTAGACCGACCACACCCGCACCCCGCCGCAGGTCGCCGCGACGGCGCGCGGCTCGTTGACGGCGACCATCGAGTCCTCGGCCTGGAAGCCCGGCTCGTCGGTCAGGCCGCGGCGCACGTCCGTCAGGCCCACCCGGGACAGGATGGCGACACCGTTCCAGCGCCCGGTGCCGTGGACCGCCGACTCGTACTTCAACGCGGCCAGTTCGTCGGTGGGGAAGTCGGCCTCGGAACACTTGATCTCCTGCAGGCACAGCACGTCCGGCTGGGCCGTGCCGAGCCAGTCGAGCAGGCGCGGCAGCCGGGCCCCGATCGAGTTGATGTTCCAGGTAGCGATGCGCACGCCGTCAGCCTGTCACGGCGTTACGACACCGCAACCGCCAGGGCGTGGCGATGATCACGAGCTGAGCGCCGATATCGCCGGAGGGTGCTTGCGGCTAACGTCGCGCGAAATGTGAGAGGTTGGTCGGCGACACCGGACCGATGCCGTCAACGACGATGGAGTCGAGATGATCGAGGTACGTGGCCTGACGAAGCGCTTCGGCGACACGCTGGCCGTCGACGATCTGACCTTCTCGGTGCCGCCGGGCGTGGTGACCGGCTTCCTGGGGCCGAACGGGGCCGGCAAGTCGACCACGATGCGGATGATCCTCGGCCTGGACCGTCCGACCAAGGGCACGGCGCTGATCAACGGGCGGCCGTACCGGCACGCGACGCAGCCGATGCGCGAGGTCGGCGCGTTGCTGGACGCCAAGGACGTGCACGGCGGCCGCAGCGCCCGCAAGCACCTGCTGGCCCTGGCGCAGAGCAACGGGATCCCGGCTCGCCGGGTGGACGAGGTGCTCGCGCTGGTCGGCCTCGAGTCGGTGGCCCGTCGGCGGATCAAGGGTTTCTCGCTGGGCATGTCGCAGCGGCTCGGGATCGCGGCGACGATGCTCGGCGATCCGCAGGTGCTGCTGTTCGACGAGCCGGTGAACGGGCTGGATCCGGAAGGCATTCTGTGGATCCGCAACTTCATGCGCTCGTTGGCGGCCGAGGGCCGCACGGTGTTCGTGTCCAGCCACCTGATGAGCGAGATGGCGCTGACCGCCGATCATCTCGTGGTGATCGGCCGCGGCCGGTTGATCGCGGACGTGAGCACGAAGGACTTCATCGCCGGCGGTTCGACCAACCACGTTCGGGTGCGCACGCCGCACGAGGAGCAGTTGATCGCGGCGCTGGCCGAGCGCGGCATCACGACCACGCGGGTGGGCAACTACCTGGAGCTGCGCGGCGTCACCTGCGACGACGTGGGTGACCTGGCCGCCGCGCGGCAGATCACGATTCACGAGCTGTTCCAGGAGCGGGCCTCGCTGGAGGAGGCGTTCATGGAAATGACCCGAGACAGCGTCGAGTACCAGGCGCCGGGGGTGACGGCATGACCGCGCAGGCGCCGACCGTCGACCGCGGCGCGCACCCGGCTCCGGCGGCGGGCACGGGCAGCACGCTGCCGAACGTGATCCGCTCGGAGTGGACGAAGCTGTTCTCGGTGCGCTCCACCGGCTGGACGCTGCTGGCGATGGTGGCCGCGACGGTCGGCCTCGGGATCCTCGCTTCGTGGGGCACCAATCACGGTTGGAACCACATGTCCGCCTCGGAGCGGGCCTCGTTCGACCCGACCGGGACGAGCCTGTCCGGCCTCGCGCTCGGGCAGCTGGCGATCGCCGTCCTCGGCGTGCTGCTGGTCAGCAGCGAGTACTCCACCGGCGGCATCCGCACCACGTTCACGACCGTCCCGAACCGGATGCGCGTGCTGGCCGGCAAGACGATCGTGTTCACCGCCGTGGCGCTCGTGGTCGGCTGGATCGCGTCGTTCGCCGCGTTCTTCGCCGGCCAGCCGTGGTTCTCCGAGCGGGGGATCGGCGCGAGCCTGAGCGATCCCGGCGTGCTGCGCGGCGTGATCGGCGGCGGGCTGTACCTGGGCGCGAGCGGGCTGTTCGGAGTGGCCATGGGACTGCTGCTGCGCCGCAGCGCCGGCGCGATCACCGTGGCGATCGCCGCGCTGCTCGTGCTGCCCGGCCTGACGAACCTGCTGCCGGGCGCGTGGGGAGACGTGGTCGTGCGCTACTTCCTCAGCAACGCCGGCCAGCAGATCGCGTTCGTGCACCAGAGCGGCAACCACCTCACCCCGTGGGTCGGCTTCGGCGTCTACTGCCTCTGGTTCGTCGTCCCGCTCGCCGTCGGCGCCTGGCTGATGCACCACCGCGACGCCTGAACTCCAGGCAGCACACCGCACGGCTTCGCGGAGCAGCTTGACGACGAGGTCAAGCGGCGGTCGACCACTCGCAGCGCACTGCTTGCCAGCGCCGCTCGGCGCGAGCTGGCTCGCCAAGATCCCGCGGCACTCGGGACCCGCGCCAGGCGAGGGCCGACGCGTCCGGCAAGGAAACTAGATTGACATAATGTGCATTATCGGCGAAGCGGGGATGTCCGTGTAGGGCCTGGTACGCGTTCTCGGCGCACCTGCTCGGCTGCTTTTCCCGTGCGTTGCGGCGCGCTCGCGGTTGGTCGAACCGAGGCGTTGAAACCTTTGCGCAGGCGTCGTTCCCCGTTGACGGCGCAGGCGTTGTAGAGCCTTCGGCCGGTGGTCGGACGGAATCCGCTGTGCTGCGCGATCAGGTCCCTCTCGGGCGGTGGGCTGGTGTGCGCCGCCTGACGAGGTGGTTGACATAACATGCGGCGAAGTGTGATGGGGCCGCAGTAGTCACCCGAGGCTGTGGTTGATGCCGGCCAGGACGGCGTCGACGGCTCGCGCGACGTCGGCTTCGGGCAGCTCGCGCAGTGGACCGTCCAGCAGCAGGCTGGACAGTCCGTGCACGGCCGACCATGCGGTGTACTGCGCGGCGGCTCGCCGTCGTGGCGTCAATCCGCCGGCCCGCACCAGGTCGTCCAGCGCGGCACCGAGCACGTCGTACGGGTTCGGCACAGCCTCGGCCGTCCGGCTGTTCGCCGGACGCGGACGTGCCGATGTGAACGCGGTGCGGAACCAGCCTGGTTCGCTCAGCGCGAAGTCGATGTAGGCCCGGCCGATGGATTCCAGGCGTAGCCGGGCGCGGCGCGCGGCCGAGCGGGCTTCGACACGCTCCATCCGCTCGATCATCAGCAGGCTCAGCTGCGTCATGCACCGCCGCGCGACCGCGGCGAGCAGGTCTTCCTGGTCAGCGAAGTGCCGGTAGGCGGCGTTGTGCGAGACGCCGGCCTGGCGCGACACGGCGCGCAGCAGGACCGCGCTCGGTCCCCCGCCGCGCGCCAACTCGACGCCCGCGTCGATGAGCGCCTCCCGCAGTTTGCCGTGGTGGTAGCCGCGGGACCCGTCGGGGTCCGGTTCCTGTCCACCGACATCGCCGCACTCGACGAGGGCAGCTTCGCCTCGGCGTACACCATGCACGTCCAGATGAATGTGCCGGACAAGAGAGCGTTCTACGCCGAGATCGCCCGCCGGTTGCGTCCGGAGGGTCGCCTCGCCGTCTTCGAGGTGTGCCGTGCGGGGACGGTCGAGGTGGCGCCGCCGCTGCCCTGGACGATCGACGGCAGCGACAGCCACTTGGTCAGCGCCGACGAGCTGCGGACCGCGATCGAGGCGGCCGGCTTCACCACGGTGGACTGGATCGACGAGACGGCGTGGACGCTCGAGTGGTTCGACCGGTTCGCCGCCCGGCTGGCTTCGTCGGCGCCGCGAGCGACCCTGGCTGCCGTGCTGCACGACGGGCCGGTCCGGATGATGAACTTCCTGGCCGCGATCCGGTCCGGTGCAGTGTCGATACAGCGCGGCGCATTCGTTCTTTCGCCGAGTCGGGCCTGAGGCGACGTACGGTCTGTAGCCGTGGATACCGAATTCACCGCGGACCTGTGGGAGTGGCGCGGGCCGGCGCCGTTCTACTGGCTGAGCGTGCCCGACGACTTCTGCGACCTGGTGCGCGCCGAGGCGGCCGAGGCGTCCTACGGCTGGGGCGCGATTCCCGTCCGGGTCCGGATCGGTGCGACCGAGTGGGAGACCTCGCTGCTGCCCAAGGACGGCGGCTACGCGCTGCCGGTCAAGGCCGCGGTCCGCAAGCGTGAGGGCATCGGCGACAACGACACGGTCACGGTGGCGATGAGCATCGCGCCGCGCGGCGGCCGGCAGGCGAACGGCACCGGCCCGACCTGCTGAACACAACCGGATTGCCGGTGCCGATAGGGTGCCGACATGGCATGGGATCTCGCCCAGGTGAACATCGCACGGTTGGCTGCCGACCTGGACAGTCCGTGCTTGGCCGACTTCGTGACGGCCCTCGATCCGATCAACGCGCTCGCTGACTCATCCGACGGCTTCCTGTGGCGCCTGCAGACCGAGGACGGCAACGCCACCAGCGTCGTCGCGTTCCGGGACGACCGGGCCGACGGCGTCGGCGTCGTCACCAACATGTCGACGTGGCGCGATGTGCCGTCGCTGGCCGCCTTCGTCTACGGACCCATGCATACGGCCATCATGCGTCGCCGCCGCGAGTGGTTCCTTCCGATCCGCGAGGCGTACCTGGCGTGCTGGTGGGTACCGGCCGGCCACCGACCCGACGTGGCTGAGGCCGAGGCGCGTGTGCGCCACCTCCGTCGGCACGGGCCGACACCGACGGCGTTCACGCTCACCCGTCACTTCGCCGCGCCGGACGCCGGCCAGGACGACGTCCCGGTCGTACGCGACGACTGGATGTGTGGGGTCTGATCGCGCCGCGCGATCAGCTTCATGCAGGCAGGCGCGGCCGCTCAGCGGCCGACGTACCGCGCCAGGTGCCCGCCGGTGAGCGTCGACCGCGCCGCGACGAGCTCCGCCGGTGTGCCTTCGAAGACGATCCGCCCGCCGTCGTGGCCGGCGCCCGGTCCGAGATCCAGAATCCAGTCGGCGTGCGCCATAACGGCCTGGTGGTGCTCGATGACGATCACCGATTTGCCGGAGTCGACCAGGCGGTCGAGCAGCGCGAGTAGCTGCTGCACGTCGGCGAGGTGCAGTCCCGCGGTCGGCTCGTCCAGCACGTACACGCCGCCGCTCTCGCCCAGGTGCGTGGCGAGCTTGAGCCGCTGCCTCTCCCCGCCGGACAGCGTGGTGAGCGGCTGACCGAGGCTCAGGTAGCCGAGCCCGACATCGTCCAGGTAACGGAGGATCTTGTGCGCGGCGGGCGTCTCGGCCTCGCCGCTGCCGAAGAATCGCTCCGCCTCGGTGACCGGCATCGCGAGCACCTCGGCGATGTTGCGGCCGCCGAACGTGTACTCGAGGACGGCCGATTGGAAGCGCCGGCCCTCGCACTCCTCGCACGTGGTGGACATGCCGGCCATGACGCCGAGGTCGGTGTAGATGACGCCGGCGCCGTTGCAGGCCGGGCAGGCGCCCTCGGAGTTCGCGCTGAACAGGGCCGGCTTGACGCCGTTGGCCTTCGCGAACGCCTTGCGGATCGGGTCCAGCAGCCCGGTGTACGTGGCGGGGTTGCTGCGCCGCGAGCCGCGGATGGGCGACTGGTCGACCGACACCACGCCGTCGCCGGCGACGGAACACTGCACCAGCGAGCTCTTCCCCGACCCGGCGACGCCGGTCACCACGACCAGCACGCCCAGCGGGATGTCGACGTCGACGTCCTGCAGGTTGTGGGTGTTCGCGCCGCGAATTCGCAGCGCGCCCGACGGCGTCCGGACCGAATCCTTCAGCGTGGCGCGGTCGTCCAGGTGCCGGCCGGTGAGCGTGCCGCTGCCGCGCAGGCCGGCCACGTCGCCCTCGAATACCACCTGGCCGCCGTCCGCGCCCGCCTTCGGTCCCAGGTCGACGACGTGGTCGGCGATGCTGATCGCCTCGCGCTTGTGCTCGACCACGAGCACGGTGTTCCCCTTGTCGCGCAGGCGGATCAGCAGCTCGTTCATGCGAGCGATGTCGTGCGGATGCAGCCCGATCGTGGGCTCGTCGAACACGTACGTGATGTCGGTCAGCGACGAGCCCAGCTGGCGGACCATCTTCACCCGCTGCGCCTCGCCGCCGGACAGCGTGCCCGCCGGGCGGTCCAGGCTCAGGTAGCCGAGCCCGATCTCGACGAACGATTCCAGCGTCTGACCGAGCGCGGCCACAAGCGGCGCCACTCCCCTGTCGTCGATGGCCCGGACCCATTCGGCGAGGTCGCTGATCTGCATCGCGCAGACGTCCGCGATGCTCTTGCCGGCGATCTTGGACGAGCGCGCCTCGGCGCTCAACCGGGTCCCGTCGCAGTCGGGGCAGATCGAGAACGTCACCGCCCGCTCGACGAACGCGCGGATGTGCGGCTGCATCGCGTCGACGTCCTTGCTGAGGAACGTCTTCTGGATCTTCGGGACCAAGCCCTCGTAGGTCAGGTTGATGCCGGCGACCTTGATCTTGGTCGGCTCTTTGTAGAGCAGGTCGTTCAGCTCGCGCTTGGTGTACTTCTTGATCGGCTTGTCTGGGTCGAAGAATCCGCAGCCGCGGAAGATCCGGCCGTACCAGCCGTCCATGCTGTACCCGGGGACGGTGAGCGCGCCGTCGTTGAGCGATCGGTTCTCGTCGTACAGCGCGGACAGGTCGAAGTCGCTGACCGAGCCCATCCCTTCGCAGCGCGGGCACATCCCGCCGGTGATGCTGAAGCTGCGGCGCTCCTTGACCGTCCGTCCCGCACGTTCCATCGTCACCGCGCCGGCGCCGCTGATGGACGCGACGTTGAACGAGAACGCCTGCGGCGACCCGATGTGCGGCTCGCCGAGCCGGCTGAACAGGATGCGCAGCATCGCGTTCGCGTCGGTGGCGGTGCCGACCGTGGAGCGCGGGTTCGAACCCATTCGCTCCTGATCCACGAGGATCGCGGGCGTCAGGCCGTCGAGCACGTCGACGTCCGGACGGGCCAGAGTCGGCATGAAGCCCTGGACGAACGCGCTGTACGTCTCGTTAATCAGTCGCTGCGACTCGGCGGCGATCGTGCCGAACACCAGCGAGCTCTTGCCCGAGCCGGACACGCCGGTGAAGACGGTCAGCCGGCGTTTCGGGATCTCGACGCTGACGTCCTTGAGGTTGTTCACTCGAGCGCCGACGACGCGGATCGCGTCGTGGCTGTCCGAGGCCTCGGTGTTCGGCCCCTTGCTCGGCCGCGAAGGAATCATCCGTGCTCCCACACGAAGCCGTCCGGGTCGGTCGTCGGCGCGGCGTCGCCGCCGAGCACGATGCGGTGCGAGCCGTTGCCGTCGGCGTCGACGCCGGCGTCCTTGGCGAGCGCGGCCCGGCCGTACAGCGCCAGCCTCAGCGGCGAGCCGTCCGCCTCGAACTCGGCGTACTTGCTGCCGAAGCTCTTCGCCACGCGCATGCCGCGTCCGGCGTAGAACCGCTTGGTCGCCTTCACGTCCGCGACGCCGATCAGCAGTACGACGTCCTGGACATCCCTCGTCGCCGGACCGGCGTTCTTCGTCGACGACGAGGCGACCTTCCAGATCGCGCCGTCCGGCGCCTGGACGACCCCGCCGTAGCCCCAGAACGTCTTCGCGGCCGGCTTGAGCGTGGTAGCGCCGGCGTCGATTGCGCTGGCGAGAAAGCCGTCCACGGTGTTCGGCTGCGACACGACGAGCGACATCGTGCAGCCGCGGAACCCGGACGTCGGCGCGTCGGACGCGCGCAGCCCGACACGGACGTTCGGCCCGAACGCCTTGTCGTAGAACGCCTCCGCCACGCCGGGATCGGCGACCTCGACGGTGACCGTCTTGAGGGCGCTCACGACAGTTCCTGGATGCGGATCAGGTTGCCGGCGGGGTCGCGGAACGCACAGTCGCGGATCCCGTACGGCTGCATCGTCGGCTCCTGCACGACCTCGGCGTCACCGGCCTGGACCTTCTCGAACGCGCCGTCCAGGTCCTTCGTCGCCAGCAGGATCCAGCCGTAGGTCCCCTTGGCCATCATCTCGGTGATCGTGCGCCGCTCGTCCTCGGTGATGCCGGGGTCGACCGCCGGCGGCGCGAGCAGGATGGACGTGTCCGGCTGGTTCGGCGGCCCGACGGTGATCCACCGCATCTTCCCGCTGCCGACGTCCTTGCGAACCTCGAAGCCGAGGACGTCGCGGTAGAAGGCAACGGACGCGTCCGGGTCGTCGTGCGGCAGTGCGCTGGTGTGAATGGTGAGTTCCATGCTGCTCACGCTAGATGCGACGCGACCGGGGATGCTTCTTCATTCCTGACGCGCTTGTTCCGGACCGGGCGGGACACCTGCTTGGCCACGCACGAGGGCAGCCCCTCCGTCCCGATCGCGGCCAGGTCGCGGTAGCTGCTCGGCGGCATGCCCACCAGTTCGGCGAACCGGGTGCTGAACGTGCCGAGCGAGGAGCAGCCGACCGCGAAGCACACCTCGGTCACGCTCAGGTCTCCCCTGCGCAGCAACGCCATCGCGCGCTCGATGCGGCGGGTCATCAGGTACGAGTACGGCGACTCCCCGTACGCGCGCTTGAACTCCCGGCTCAGGTGGGCCGCCGACATGTGCACGCCGCGCGCGAGCGCCTCGACGTCCAGCGGCTGCGCGTACTCGCGGTCCATCCGGTCGCGCACCCGGCGCAGGCGCGCGAGGTCCAGGCGGCGCTGCTCGTCGGCGGGGCGGCTGGTCACACCGAAGATCGTGCCACGACTTCGCGCCGGGTACGGCCACAAGGATCATTTGCAAAGAACACTTTGCAAAGCTATGGTGGCGAACATGGCCGACACCGATCCCGCCCGTACCCCGCGCCGGCTCGAGCTGGACGCGGCGGCGGTCAAGGCCCTCGCGCACCCGATGCGGGTGAAGATGCTCGAGATCCTGCAGCTGCGCGGCCAGGTGAGCGTCACCAGCCTCGCGCGCGAGCTCGGCGAGACGACCGGGGCGACCAGCTATCACCTGCGCCAGCTCGCCCGGCACGGCCTGGTCGAGCAGTGCGACCCGCCCGCGGGAGGTGGCCGCCAGCGCTGGTGGCGGATGGCCGTCGATGAGCTGCACATGAGCGGCTTCGAGATGCTGACGGACGAGGACACCCGCGAGGCGGTGACGTATCTGCTGCGCGAGTACCAGGCCGAGCGCGCGCGGAAGTTGGCGAACTGGTTCGCCACAGCCGCGCTGTGGCCCAAGGAGTGGCAGCAGGCCTCCAGCGATATGGACGGCGACCTCGAGCTGAACCCCAAGCAGGCCCGTGCCTTGGCCGACGAGCTCAGGGCGGTGATCGATCGCTACCGCGCGCTGCGTCCGGGCAAGGGCGCGCGCAAGGTCGACGTGCAGTACGCCGTCTTCCCCGCCGACACCGGTCAGCGCCCGTGACGGCGCTCGGCGGGCCGTTCTGGCGGCTGTACGCCAGCAGCGCGACGTCCAACCTCGCGGACGGGGTCGGCAAGGCGGCCCTCCCGCTGATCGCCGCGACGTTCACCCGCAACCCGCTGGCCATCAGCGGGCTGCTCACGCTCAGCTTCCTGCCCTGGCTGCTGTTCGCGCTGCCGAGCGGCGTGCTCGTGGACCGCGTCGACCGCCGGTACGCGATGTCGGCGGCGAACGCGCTGCGCGCGGCGTCGATGGCGACGCTCGCCGCGCTGGTGCTGACCGGTCACGGCGGCATCGTCGCGCTCTATGTGATCTCGTTCCTGCTCGGCCTGGCCGAGACCGTCTACGACAGCGCGACCCGGGCTCTGCTCCCCCAGATGGTCGGCAACGCGCAGCTCGACCGCGCGAACGGCCTGCTGACCGTCGAGGAGACGCTCGGTCAGACGTTCCTGGGCGGCCCGGTGGGCTCGGCGTTCTTCGCGCTGGCTGTCAGCCTGCCCCTGCTGTTCAACGCGAGCGGGTTCGTGATTGCCGCGGTGCTCGTCCTCACCGTGCGCGGCAGGTTCCGGCCCGAGCGCACGGCGGCACCGGTGTCGGTGCGCCGCGACATCGCCGACGGCGTGCGCTGGCTGGCCCGCCACCCGCTGCTGCGGGGCCTGACGCTCATCTCGGCGGCGACCGCGCTCATCCAGTCGATGGCGAACGGCCTGCTCGTGCTCTACGTGCTCGACGTCGTGCGCCTGCCGTCCGGCGACTTCGGCTACGTGCTGCTCGCCGCGGGCGTCGGCGCGATGCTCGGCGGTATCGTCACCCCGCGACTGGTCACCTGGTTCGGCCGCGGCCCGGTACTGACCGTGGGCGCCGTGGTGACCGGCGCGCCGGTGGTGCTGATGGCGTTCACCCGCAACGGCTACGTGGGCGCGGTGCTGTTCGCGATCGCGGCGGCCGGCGTGATGACGTGGAACGTGATCACGATGTCGCTGCGGCAGGCGCTGATCCCGCAGGAGATGTTCGGACGCGTCCAGGGTGCGTACCGCACGATGGTCTGGGGCGCGATCCCGCTCGGTTCGCTGGCGGGCGGCGCGCTAGCCGGGCCGATCGGGGTGCGGTGGGTGTTCGCCGTGGCCGGGTGCGGCCTGGTGCTGTGCGCCGGCTGGCTCGGCGCGCTGACCCACCGGCACCGTGGTGAACTCGCCGGCGACCTCGGCTCAGCGCAGGCAGTGCCCGCGGATCAGGTCGGCGGTCTCGTTGGGGCGCTCCCACCAGAACAGGTGGCCGACCCCCTGGAACGTATGTAGCCGGGCGCCGGGAACCAGCTTCGCGATCTGCACGCCGTTGCTGTACCGCACCATGTCGTCCGCGTCACCGTGCAGGACGAGTGTCGGCGCGTTCAGGGCCGGCAGCCGATCGCTGGTGTTGTGCAGAAACGCGGACTGCGCCTGCCGCAGCACGAGCTCGACGGGCACGACGACCGACAGCGCCGCGGTCATGAACGGCTCGAAGCGCGACTCGTCCGCGGTGTACTCCGGCGACAGGTTCGCGTGGAACGCCGCTCGGACGGACGCCTCGGCGTCGCCGGTGTTCATCGCCTCCAGCATGCGCATCGGGCCGGGCGCGTCCAGCGTGCTGCCCGCTCCCCCGGCGTACGTGCAGCCGAGGACGAGGGCGCGGACCCGTTCGGGCGACGTGAGCGCGAGTTCCTGCGCGACCATGCCGCCGAGCGAGATGCCGAACACGTGCGCGGAGTCCCAGCCGATCACGTCCAGCACGGCGGCTGCGTCCGCGGCGAGGTCCGCCGTGGTGAACGGGCCGGGGACGTCGGTGCTGTCGCCGACGCCGCGGTGGTCATACGCAACGAGGTCGAAGTCCTGCTCCAGGCGGCGCAGCAACGGTTCACCCCAGATGCCGTGGTGGCCGGCCATGCCCTGGATCAGCAGCAGCGGTGGGGCGCCCGGCGTCCCCCGGCGTTCGTAGTAGAGCGTGCGTCCGCCGAGTTCGGCCAGGGGCATGGGCTACAGCCTTTCGATGATGGTCACGTTCGCCTGGCCGCCACCTTCGCACATGGTCTGCAGGCCGTAGCGACCACCGGTCCGCTCCAGCTCGTTCAGCAGCGTCGCCATCAGCTTGGTGCCGGTCGCACCGATCGGGTGGCCGAGCGCGATGGCGCCACCGTTCACGTTCACCTTGTCCAGGTCGGCGCCGGTGTCCTTCGCCCAGGCGAGCACGACCGACGCGAACGCCTCGTTGATCTCGATAAGATCGATGTCGTCCAGCGTCATGTTCGCGCGCTCGAGCGCGTACTTGGTGGCGCGGATCGGCGCCGTGAGCATGAACACCGGGTCGTCCGCGCGTACGGACAGGTGGTGGATGCGCGCGCGGGGGGTCAGCCCGAAGCGCGACACGGCGGACTCGGACGCGACCAGCACCGCGCTCGCCGCGTCGGAGATCTGCGACGACACCGCGGCGGTGATGCGTCCACCGTCCTGCAACGTCTTCAGCTCGGCCATCTTCTCCAGCGACGTGTCCGGACGCGGCCCCTCGTCCACCGCGAAGTCGCCGAACGGCACGATCTCGCGCTCGAAGCGGCCCTCGGCGATCGCGGCCAGCGCGCGCTGGTGGCTCTGCAGCGCGAAGCGCTCCATCTGTTCGCGGGTGATCTCCCACTTCTCGGCGATCATGTCGGCGGCGCGGAACTGCGAGACCTCGTTCACCGCTGGGTCGCCATAGCGCTTCTCCCAGCCGCGCGAGCCGGTGAACGGCGTGGCGAAGCCGAACTGCTCGCCGACGACCATCGCGGACGCGATCGGGATCATGCTCATGTTCTGGACGCCGCCGGCGACGATCAGGTCGGATGTGCCGCTCATGACCGCCTGCGCCGCGAAGTGCACCGCCTGCTGCGACGAGCCGCACTGCCGGTCGACGGTCACGCCGGGGACGGCGTCGGAGTAGCCGGCGGTGAGCCAGCAGGTGCGTGCGATGTCGCCGGCCTGCGGCCCGAGCGTGTCGATGCACCCGAAGATCACGTCGTCGACGGCGTCCGGATCCGCGCTCGGATTGCGGTCGAACAGAGCCGTGATCACGTGCGCGCCGAGGTCGGCCGGGTGCACCTCGGACAGCGCGCCGCGGCGCCGTCCGACCGGGGTGCGGACCGCGTCGACGAGATATGCCTCAGCCACGATTGGGCCTCGCCTTCTTGCCAGAGATGCCGTTCAGGACGATGGACAAGTACTGCTGCGCGACCACATCGATGTCCAGCGTGCCACCGGGCCGGTACCAGCGCACTGCGACCCAGACGGTGTCCCGCATGAACCGGTAGGCGAGGTCGACGTCGAGATCGCCGCGGAAGCTGCCGTCGGCGATGCCGTCGCGAAGCACGCTGTGCCACAGCGTGCGGAACTCCTGCAGCCGCTCGGGGATGTAGCCGAACCGTTCCTCGTCGGCCAGGTGCGCGGCTTCGGCCTGGTAGATGGCGACCGCGTCGCGGTGGCTGTCGATCGCCTCGAACGACACGACGACGATCCGCTCCAGCGCCTCGCGGGGCGGGTAGCCGTGCGCGGCGATCTCGCGGTAGCGGGCGAACAGGTCGTCGAGGAACCCGCGCAGGATCTCGTCCACCATCGACTCCTTGGAGTCGAAGTGGTGGTACAGGCTGCCGGACAGGATCCCGGCGGCGTCCGCGATGTCACGCACCGTGGTCGCCTTCAGGCCGCGTTCGGCGAACATCCGCGCGGCGAGGGTGAGCAGCTCGCCACGGCGGTCGGAACCCGCGTTGCCGTTAGGCATGCTGGCTGCTCACGGACACGACCTCGCCAGTCATGTAGGTCGAGTAGTCGCTGGCCAGGAACACCATCACGTTCGCGACCTCCCAGGGCTCGGCGTAGCGCCCGAACGCCTCGCGCTCGGTCAGCGTCGCGAGCAGTTCCTCGCTGGTGACCTTCACCAGGTGCGGATGCATCGCCAGGCTCGGCGACACCGCGTTGACGCGGATGCCGTGCTCGGCGACGTCCAGTGCCGCGCACCGGGTCAGCGCCATCACGCCGGCCTTCGCGGCGGCGTAGTGCGCCTGGCCCTGCTGTGCGCGCCAGCCGATCACCGATGCGTTGTTGACGACCGCTCCCCCGCCGCCCTGCCGGACCATCTGCCGCAGCACGGCCCGCGTGCACCGGAACGTGCCGTTGAGCGTGATGTCCAGGACGCGTGTCCACTGCTCGTCGGTCATCTCCAGCACCGACTGGGTGCCGCCGAGTCCGGCGTTGTTGATCATCACGTCGATGCGTCCGTAGTGCTCGACGGCGGTGTCGATCAGCCGCTGCACCTGCGCTTCGTCCGTGACGTCGCAGAGCACCGCGGCGACCGCGTCCGCGCCGTGCTCGGCGCGCAACCCGTCGAGGGTCTCCGTGAGCCGGCGCTCGTGGGCGTCGCTGATGACGACGCGGGCGCCCTCCTCCCGGCACCGGCGCGCGGCGGC
>DASRSS010000065.1:0-4620 GCA_035656335.1 Jatrophihabitantaceae bacterium
GTGCCGCTGCTCGGCGATCGCGCGTGTGATGATCGGGTGCATCGCGTCCTCCTCGGACGAAGTCAGATCTCGATGCACTCACTGTTCGGCTAAGAGTCCGGTCGCGGCATCGGTAGTTCGCCGCATGTCAGCGCACGCGGAGTACCTCAGCAGGCCTTAGTCCCCTTACCGCGGACGCCGGGCCTTAGTTCTGCGCGCTACTCAGCGCCGGACGAGCCGCTCGCCGAGAACGGCCAGCCCGCCGACCGCGGCGGCCCCGCCGGACAGCAGCGCGCGCCGGTGCTTGGACAGGAAAAGTTGCGGGTCGTGCGCGTGCGCCTGCTCGTCGAACGGGCCGTGCGCGCCGCGATCGGCGTCCGCGTCCCTCGGCTCCTGCAGGTTCGACCCGTAACGCGGCTTGTCGGCGTCGGTCTGCTGGGACGAGACGCCGGTGCGGCCGAGGTACCAGTCCAGCACCTTGGGTGCCAGCCGCTCGCCGAGGATCGTGTACACCGTCGAGATGCCGACCCACATGTTGCGGCGCGGATGCTCGGCCAGGAACGCGATCGCCCGGGCCGGCACCTCGGGCTGGAAGATCGGCGGCACCGGCATCGGGTGCTTGCCCATCTTGCTGAAGTTCCAGGTGAACTGCGGCGTGTTCAGTCCGGGCAGCTGCACCATGCACAGCCGCACCTTGCTCTTCTCGTTGGCCAGCTCGCACATCACCGATTCGGTGAACCCCTTCACGGCATGCTTGGCACCGCAGTAGGCCGACTGCAGCGGGATCGAGCGGTAGGCCATCGCGGAACCGACGTTGATGATCACGCCGCGGTTCCGCGGGCGCATGCGCTTGAGCGCGGCGAGCGTCCCGTACACCTGGCCGTAGTAGGTCACCTCGGTGATCCGGCGGAAGACCGCCGTGTCGGCGTCCCAGGAGAACGCGAGCGAGCCGACGAACGCGACGTTCACCCAGAGGTCGATCTCGCCGAGCTCGGCTTCGACCCGCTCGGCGGCGGCCTCGACGGCGGATTCGTCCGCGACGTCGGTGGGGACGCCCAGCCCGCGGCCGCCGTGCTCGCCCACCTCGCGCACCGCCGCGTCCAGCCCGGCCTGCCCGCGCGCCAGCACGGCCACGTCGTAGCCCGAGCGCGCCAGCTCGACCACCGTCGCGCGCCCGACACCTGCCGTTCCACCGGTCACCACCGCGACCTTGCGTCCTGAACCGTTCACCGCGATTCCTTTCCGTGCCGTCCGGACGTGGCCTCCCCGGGAGCGCGTCCGGGCTAACGCGCGGGTCGGCGGCGGTGCCCCGCGACCTGCGGCAGGGCGCGGAATGCACCGGGCCGCGGCGGCGTTCTCTGCTACAGTTGACATGACAACAACTTGGAGGTCAGCATGCCAGCCGTCACTGCGGACACCGTGACGCTGCCGCGCATCCCGGCGGCGAGCCTGGGCGACACGGAGCGTCCGATCAGACGAGTCAGCACCGGCCCGCGCGGGTTCGAGGGCGAGGGCTTCCCGGTCGTGCGCGCGTTCGCGGGCGTGTCCATGCACGACCTCGACCCGTTCGTGCACATGGACCAGATGGGCGAGGTCGACTACGCGCCGATGGAGCCCAAGGGCACCAACTGGCACCCGCACCGGGGCTTCGAGACCGTCACCTACATGATCGACGGGACGTTCGAGCACCAGGACAGCCACGGCGGCGGCGGCGTGATCAACAACGGCGCTACCCAGTGGATGACCGCGGGTGCCGGCGTGCTGCACATCGAGACGCCGCCGGAGGAACTGGTCGTGTCCGGTGGGCTGTTCCACGGCCTGCAGCTGTGGGTGAACCTGCCCGCCAAGGACAAGTTCAGTCCGCCGCGCTACCAGGCGATCGAGGGCTCCGACTCCACGCTGGTCGCGTCCACCGACGGCGGCGCGCTGATCCGCATCATCGCGGGCGAGATCCATGGGCACCGCGGCCCCGGCTCGACGCACACGCCGATCACCGTCGCCCACGCGACCGTGCAGCCGGGCGCGCAGCTGTCGCTGCCGTGGAACCCGGAGTACAACGCGCTCGCGTACGTGCTGTCGGGCAACGGCTTCGCCGGCACCGAGGGCCGGCCGATCACCGGCGGTCAGCTCGTCGTGTTCGGGCCGGGCGATCGCTGGACGTTCCGCGCGTCCGACCAGCAGGACTCGAACAAGCCCGCGCTGGAGCTGTACCTGCTCGGCGGTCAGCCGATCCGCGAGCCGGTCGCGCACTACGGACCGTTCGTGATGAACACCCGCGAGGAGCTGCAGCAGGCGATCGAGGACTACCAGGCCGGGCGCCTGGGCGTGATCCCCGAGAACGCCCTGATGCCGCACACGGGAGTCTGACCCCTGGCCCCGTAGCAGGGTCGACACGCCGTCGAACACCCTGCTACGGGGCCAACACTTGCCAGGGCCATACCGGGTATGCATACTCAGTATCCATGTCGATCCGCTACGGCCTGCTCAGCCTGCTCGAGCGCCGGCCCATGTACGGCTACCAGCTGCGCCAGGAGTTCGAGGCCAGCACCGGAGCGACTTGGCCGCTGAACGTCGGCCAGGTCTACAGCACGCTCGCCCGCTTGGAGCGCGACAAGCTGGTGGAGGTCGCCGACTCGGACGGCGACACGCTCGGCGACAGCAGCCAGCGGGTCTACGCGATCACCGCCGAGGGACGCGCCGAGGTGCGCACCTGGTTCGCCACGCCGGTGCGGCACAGCTCTCCGCCGCGCGACGAGCTGGCGATCAAGCTCGCGCTCGCCGTGCACACGCCGGGCGTGGACGTCCACGCGGTGATCCAGGCGCAGCGGACGGCAACCGTCCGCGCGCTGCAGGAGTACACCCGGGCGCGCGAGGCAGCCGCAGACGACCTGTCCTGGCTGCTGGTCGCGGACTCGCTGATCTTCGCCGCCGAGGCCGAGGTCCGCTGGCTGGACCACTGCGAGACGCGGCTGGCGCGCGCCGCACGGTCCCGGCAGCCGAGCGCCACGGCCCCCGCGCGGACCGCCGCGCGCGAAGGCGCCCGGTCATGAGCGCGCCGATGCTCGAGCTGCGCGGCGTCGGCCGCGAGCACGGCCACGGCGAGGCCACCGTCCACGCGTTGGACGGCGTCTCGCTCGCGGTCGCGCCCGGCGAGTTCGTCGCGATCATGGGGCCGTCCGGGTCGGGCAAGTCGACGCTGCTCAACCTCGCGGGCGGGCTGGACTCGCCGACCCACGGCGACGTGATCGTCGAGGGCAAGCGGCTGGGCGGGCTGACCCGGTCCTCGCTGGCGCAGCTGCGCCGCCGTGCCGTCGGCTACGTCTTCCAGAGCCTGAACCTGATCCCGTCGCTGACCGCGGTCGAGAACGTCATGCTGCCGCGCGAGCTGGACGGGATCGCGTCCCGCCGCGCGCGCCACGAGGCCCTCGACGCGCTGCACGAGGTGGCGATGGACGAGCTGGCCGAGCGCTTCCCTGACGACATGTCCGGCGGCCAGCAGCAGCGCGTGGCGATCGCGCGCGCGGTCGTCGGCGCCCGCCGGCTGATCCTCGCCGACGAGCCGACCGGCGCGCTGGACTCGCAGACCGGCGAGGACGTCCTGCGCATGCTGCGCGCGCGCTGCGACGCCGGGGCCGCGGCAGTGCTCGTCACGCACGACGCCCGGCACGCCGGCTGGGCCGACCGGGTGGTGTTCCTGCGCGACGGCATCCTCGTCGACGAGACCGCCGCGCTGCCCGGACCGGAGTCCCTGCTGCGCACGAGCCCCGCCGAATGAACACAGCTCGGTGGCGCGCCGCGCTGCGCATCGCCCGCCGCGAGGCCTGGCGCTCGAAGGGACGCAGCCTGCTCGTCATCGCGCTCATCGGGCTGCCCATCTTCGCCCTGGGCGGCGCCGACATCGCCTACCGCACCTGGCAGCTGAGCCCCACCGAGAAGCTGGCCCGCGCGATCGGCATGGCGGACGCGGGCATCCAGTGGGCCGGCTCGCCCGTCCAGCAGGCACCGAGCGGATACCTCAAGTCCGAGTGGACGACGGTCGGCAGCGCCAACGCACCGCGCCCGACGACCGCCCAGTTGCGCGCGCAACTGCCGGCGGGCAGCAGGCTGATCAGCGACGACGAGTCGACGGTCGGCGCGCAGGTCCGCACGCCCGCCGGACTCGAGTACGCGAACGTGATCGGACTCGACTACGCCGATCCGCTGGCGCGCGGGATCGTCAACCCCGTCCACGGCCACGCGCCGCGGTCGGCCGACCAGGCCGCCGTAACGACGCGGCTCGCCGCCAAGGCTGATCTGCGCCTGGGCGGCACGATGCGGCTGGCCGACCTCGACCCCACGGCCGGGTCGGAGCGGACGTTCACGGTGGTCGGCATCGTCGACGACGCCGGGTCGCGGCACGCCGAGGCGGTCTACGTGCGGCCGTCCGTGCTCCCGCCACCACCGTCGGCCGCGCAGGGCTACGTGCCCCCCGAGGCCTCCGGCTGGCTCGTCGACTCGCCGCGGCCGATTACCTGGCAGCAGGTGCTGAAGTTGAACACGCTCGGCTACATCGTGACCTCGCGGCAGGCGTACCTGCACCCGCCGCCGCCGTCCGAGATCGAGTACCGGGCGTCCGGCGGTTCGATCAGCCGCCAGGCCCTG
>DASRSS010000066.1:0-6112 GCA_035656335.1 Jatrophihabitantaceae bacterium
CCGTCGAAGGCGGTCGAGATCGCGTCGGTGAGCGCGCGGTACGCGGGCGTGTCCAGCGGCACCAGGCACGGCGCGACGCCGCCGCCCTCCCACTCGACGGTGGCGGTGATGCCGTCCGGGGTGTGCTCGGTGACGAACCGGTCCACCCCGGCGATGATCTTGGACGGGACCTGCGCGGCGACCAGCCGGAAGGACAGCTTCACGAACGCGTCGCTCGGCACGATCGTCTTGCCGCCGTCGCCCTGGTAGCCGCCGCCGATGCCGTTGACCTCCGCGGTCGGCCGGGCGCCGATCCGCTCCAGCGTCGTGTAGCCGCGCTCGCCGGACAGTGCCCGCGACTGCGCGACGGCCAGGAACTCGTCGTCGTCCGACGGCACCTGGGCGAACAGCTCCCGCTCGGCCGCGGTCAGCTCGAGGACGTCGTCGTAGAAACCGGGAACCTGCACGTGGCCGTCCGCGTCGTGCAGCGCGGCCACCAGCCGGGCGATGCCGGTGGCCGGGTTCGGCACGGCGCCGCCGAAGACGCCGGAGTGCAGGTCCAGGTCGGGGCCGTGGAAGTGCACGGTGCAGCTGACCAGGCCGCGCATTCCGGTCACCGTGGTCGGCTTGTCGGGCGCGACCATGCCGGTGTCGGTGATGACGACGACGTCGCAGTCGAGCCGGTCGCGCCGGTCGGCGAGCAGCCGCTCGAAGTTCGGCGAGCCGGACTCCTCCTCGCCCTCGATCAGGAACTTCAGCGTGACCGCCGGGCTGGTGCGTCCGGTCGCGGCGAGGTGCGCGCGCAGGCCGAGCAGGTGGAACAGCAGCTGGCCCTTGTCGTCGGACGCGCCACGCGCCCGCAGCAGGTCCCCTCCCCCGGCGGCTACGCCCTCACTGCCGGGGGTACCCCCACTCACCGTCGGGTCGAACGGATCGGTGTGCCACAACTCGATCGGGTCGACCGGCTGCACGTCGTGGTGCCCGTACACGAGCACGACCGGCGCGTCCGCGTCGTCGCTGGGCCACTCGGCGTACACGGTGGGCCGCCCGGCGGTGGGCCAGATCTCGACGGTCGGGAAACCGGTGCGCCGCGCCGCGTCGGCGAACCACTCGGCGCTGCGCTCGACGTCGCCGTGGTGCTCGGGCTGGGCGCTGATGCCTGGGATCCGCAGCCAGCGGTCGAGGTCGTCGAGTAGGTCCTGGCGGTGGTCGGCGATGAAGGCGCGTTCGGTAGTCACATCACGCGACGCTAGCCCACGCCGCTGTGCCCGAACCGTGCGCCTCAGAGCAGGCGCACCAGCTGCGCGATCAGCTCGGCCAGCGCGGGCAGGATCATGCCGAGGCTGCCGTACAGAACAACCGCGGCACGCTCGCGGCGGCCGGCCTCGGACAGGCCGATCCCCACCGCGGCGACGACGATCGCGGCGACCGCCGCGACGAGCGGCACGGCGTACGCCAGCAGTGCGCCGAGCGCGACACCGGCCAGCGCGGCGCGAGCGGTCGCAGGTACCGCGAGATGGACACGCGCCGCGCTCCGGTCGCGGGGAACCGCGCGGCGTTCGGCGGTCGTGGTCATGGCGCCAGTGTGGGCAGTCATGAGTGGGAATCCGTTCGGCGGTCGGAAAGAGCTACTGATGACTTCCGGCTGCCTACCCGCCTGGCGGCGAGGCCCTAACGGGCAGCTGTGTTACGGCCTGGCCACGATTCGCAGCTGCAGCATCGCCGAGAACCGGGCCTGCGAGTCGTTCAGGTCGATCTGGCCGACCTCCGCGAGCCGCCGCAGCCGGTACCGGAACGTGTTCGGGTGGACGTACACGGCGGCGGACGCGGCGATCACGTCGCCGAACGCGTCCAGCCACGCCCGCAGCGTTTCGACCAGGTTGGTGTTGTGCTGCTGGTCGTACGCGATCAGCCGCGCGACCGCGCCGGTGGGCTGGTCGCCGCGCGCCGTGACCAGGTCGCGCAGCTCGAGCATCAGCGCCTCGACGTGCACGTCGCTGAGCCGCGCCGTCCGCACGGTGCCGTGCCCGGCGCGCAGCACGCGCAGCGCCCGGTCGGCACAGCCGCGCGCGTGCGCGAGGTCGGTGACGCCGTGCGCGACCGGTCCGATGCCGATCACCGCGCGGCTGCGGTCGCCCACGCGGTCCAGGAAGTCCGCAGCGATGCGCAGCGCGCGCTGCTCGCCGTCGTCGTCCTGGCGCGCGACGGGAACCAGGCCGTACGCCACGTCGCCGACCAATGCCGCCGCGCACCGGGGGTGCACCGCGGACAGGTGCATGCCGAACGCGTCGGTCAGCCGCTGCCGCTCCGCGGTCAGCGAGGCGTCGGTGTCGATGGACGGGCCGTCCTCGGCGTCCGCGATCGCGAGGGCGAGCACGACGACCGGCTGGTCGGCCAGGCCGAGCCGGTCCAGTGCCTCGCGGGCGCCCGGTCCGCCCTCGAGCGCGGTGCCGAGCAGGTCGGCGCGCAGCCGCCGCTCGACGTCGGCGCCGGCCCGGATGCGCAGCATGTGCAGCGCCACCAGCTTCGCGGCGTCGCGCAGCGCCACGTTGCGCTCCTCGCTTAGCGGCTCGCGGACGGCGGCCCAGATCGAGCCGAGCACCTCGTCGCCGGCGCGGACGGCGACGGCCACCCGCGGCAGCGCGAACTCGTCCGGGTCGGCGGCGGCCGGCGCGACGTACACCGGGTCCTCGCTGCGGTACAGCTGCCGGAACACGCCCTGCTCGGTCAACATGCGCGAGTAGCGCTCCGGCACCCGGCGGCCCAGGATCGTCTCGACGCGGGACGCGTCGGCCTCGTCCTGCCGGCCGGAGAAGGCGAGCACTCGGGAGCTGCGGTCCTCGATCGTGACCGGCGCGTCCAGCAGCGCCGCGACGGCGTTGGCCAGCGCGAACAGGTCCCCGGAGCCGATCCCGCCGAGCGTCTCGGGTTCCCCGTCGCCGACGTCGCCCTCGGCGAGCAGCGAGCGCAGCAGCGCGGCGAGCTGCGTCCACGAGGCGCCGCGGGTGAGCGCGAGGACCGCGACACCGGTCCGCTCGGCGGCCGCCTTGATCGCGCTGTCGGCGGGCACCGGCGCGCGCAGCACGAGCCCGGCCGCGTGCTGCGTGCCGAGCTCGGTGAGCAGGTCGACGATCTCCTGGACGTCGCGCAGCCCGACGCCGAGGACGAGCGCGTGGCGCGGCAGCACCGGGGCGTCCACCGGGTCGTGGATCGCGATGCCGCCGATCTCGCGGGTGGGCTCCCGATCGGGGTCGCTGTCGCCGTGCACCAGCTCCAGCAGGGTGGCGCCGAGATCGTCGAGCACCCTGCCGAGGCTGGCGCGAGGACGCAGGTTCACAGCCGCGAGCACCACCTGAAACTAGGAGGGAAGCAGCCAGCCTAGTTCGTCCGCGCACACCAGATCGAGTGTTCGTCTTGTCCGGACGGACAACGGGCGTCAGCTCGCGGGCGTCCGCGCGAAGCGCCGGCCACCGAGGCTGATCGCCTCGACCCGGCCGTCCGCGTCGCGGTTGAAGAAGCCGCGCAGGCCCTTCATCGCGCCGTCCCCGACGTAGTAGCGGTCGCCCGGGCCGTCGATCAGGCCGAGCAGGATCGGCTCGTCGAAGCGGTCCAGATCGCCCACCTCGGCCAGCAGCTCCGGGCGGATCGTGATCTTGGCGGCGAGCCGTCCCTCGCGGCCGGTGATGTCGACGGTCATCGCCACCGTGTCGTCGTAGTGCCCGGCGTATTGCTCGAGCAGGTCGGCCGGCGCGTCCAGGATCTCCGGCTCGGCGTCGACCACGCCGAGGTACGCCTCCATCGCCCAGTCGACGAGTTCGGTGTTGAGCTGCTCGCCGCTCGGGCCGCAGTTGGTCAGCACGGTCACGGCGAAGTTGCGTTCGGGCACCATCGAGAACGCCGAGTGCTGCCCGATCGTCGTGCCGCCGTGCCCGACGACGAGAACGTCGCCGACCTGCCGCAGCATCCACGAGATCCCGATCGCGTCGCCCAGCGCGTGACCGGGCGTCTCGACGGTCGGCTGCCGCATGGAGCGCACCAGCTCGGCGGGCAGCAGCTGTGTGCCGTCGGCGGTGCGCCCGTCGGCGAGGTGGAACTTGGCCCAGGCGATCTGGTCGCCGACCGTGGCGGACATGCCGCCGGCCGGGTTGCCGTTGCGCGGCAGCGCCCATGGCCGGGCGATCTTGACCACGCCCTCGGCGTTGTTGCTGTGCCCGACGGCGAACCGCCGGGTCATCACGTCGTTCGGGAAGAAGAACGTGTCGGCCAGGCCCAGCGGGGTGAGCAGCAGCTCGCCGATTGCCCGCTCGAACGTCATTCCGGTGACCTTCTCGATCACCCGGCCGGCGAGCGACAGCGACGCGTTGTTGTAGGACACCTCGGCGCCCAGCGGCGTGACCTGCTCGATGCCGGCCATCGCCTCGACGTACCGGGCCAGCGCATCGTCGCCGTTGCCGGTGTCCTTCTCGAAGTCGCCGGCCCAGCCCGCGGTGTGGTTGAGCAGCTGCAGCACGGTGACCTTCTCGGCCACCGACTCGTCCTTGAGCTTCAGCTCGGGCACGTACGTGCGCACCGGCGCGTCGAGTTCGACCTTGCCCTGGTCGACGAGTCGCAGGATCGCGGTCGCGGTGTACGTCTTGCCGGTCGAGCCGAACTGGAACAGCGTGGACGCGTCGACCGGCAGCGGGTTCTCGACGCTGGTGACGCCGTGGAACGCGTAGTGGTCCACGCCGTCGTGGTGGACGCCGACGGCCGCGCCGGGCACGCCGAGCCGCGAGGCCCGCTCGGCGAGTTCGGCCGCGAGATCGTTCTCGGTCATGTCGTGCCTCTCTACGTGGACAGCCATTCGGTACTGGTGGTCACCGCGTCGAGCTGCTCCGGGATCGGGTCGACGCCGATCCCGGGTGCCGTCGGAACGTCCAGGTATCCCTCGGCGAGCACGAACGGCGCGGTGATGTCGGTGCGGTAGTAGCGGTCGGACGCGGACGTGTCACCGGGCAGGGTGAAGCCGGGCAGCGCGGCGAGCGCGACGTTGGCGGCGCGGCCGATCCCGGTCTCGAGCATGCCGCCGCACCAGACCGGGACCCCGTGCGCGAGGCAGACGTCGTGGATGCGGCGCGCCTCCAGGTAGCCGCCGACGCGTCCCGGCTTGATGTTGACGATCGAGCACGCGCCCAGCCGGATGGCGTCGGCCGCGGCGCGCGCCGACACGATCGACTCGTCCAGGCAGATCGGGGTGCGGACGAGCTTGGCGAGGTCGGCGTGCCCGAGCACGTCCTCCTCGTCCAGCGGCTGCTCCATCAGCAGCAGGTTGAACGGGTCCAGCTGCGCGAGCAGCCGCGCGTCGCCGAGGGTGTACGCGGCGTTCGCGTCGACCTGCAGCAACACGTCGTCGCCGAACCGCTCGCGGACCGCGCGCACCGGCTCGACGTCCCAGCCCGGCTGGATCTTGAGCTTGATGCGGACGTAGCCGTCGGCGAGGAATCCCCCTACCGCATCGAGCAGTTCGGGGATCGAGTTCATGATCCCGACGGACACTCCGCACGGGACCCGGTCGTGGACGGCGCCCAGCTCGCGGGCGAGCGGGCGTCCCTGCGCGCGCAGCTCGGCGTCGAGCACGGCCATCTCCAGCGCGGCCTTGGCCATCCGGTGCCCGCGCACGCCGGCGAGCGCGGGCGCGACCCGGGTGGCGTCCAGCTGCTGCTCGGCGGCGAGCAGCGGGACGAGGAAGCGGCGCAGCACGTCAGCCGCGGCGTCCGCATACTCCGAGGAGTACATCGGCCGGGACATCGCGACGCATTCGCCCCAGCCCTCCGCGTCGTCGGTGACCACGCGCAGCAGCAGGATGTCGCGCAGTGACTCCACGCCGAACGACGTGCGGAACGGCGCTACGAGCGGCATCTGGATCCGCCGCAGCTCGACACCTGTCAGCTTCATCGCTGCTCTCCCTCTCCTGCCGCCAGGACGTACCAGCCGGCGCGGTCGAATCCGGTCACCCGCGCGCCGGCCGCGAGCTGCGCGACCAAGACCTCGCGCACCGCCGCGCGCCACTCGCGCGCCAACGCCGGAGCGCTCGACCGCAACGACTCGATGTCGGGTGGGACGGCCACGAGCAGCGTCGCCGCGTCCGCGGGCC
>DASRSS010000067.1:0-15091 GCA_035656335.1 Jatrophihabitantaceae bacterium
CGCTGGCCGGCGAGTTGCTCGACGAGCTGGACCGGCTCGCCGACGCGCGCCGGTCGGACCGGGACGGCGACGACCTCGACGCGCTGGCCGCCGCGTGGACTCCGGCGCCGGTCGTGCCCGCGGCCGTCGACGCGGACCGGATGCTCGGCGCCTGGCTCGGTCGCGCGGCCGGGTGCCTGCTGGGCAAGCCGGTCGAGAAGCTGCCGCGCGAAGGCATCCGCGCGATCGCCGAGGCGACGGGCAACTGGCCGGTACGCGGCTACTTCACCGAGATCGGACTGCCCGCCGAGATCGGCGCGCGGTGGACGTGGAACAAGCGCAGCCGGCCGACCAGCCTCGTCGAGAACATCGACGGCATGCCCGAGGACGACGACCTCAACTTCGCGATGCTGGCCCTCGCGCTGATCGAGGCGCACGGCGCGGACCTGTCGACCGAGGACGTCGCGCAGGCCTGGCTCAACGACCTGCCGGCCGGGCGGGTGTTCACCGCGGAGCGCGCCGCGTACCGCAACCTGCTCGACGGCGTGCCGCCCGAGCGCGCGGCCCTGGTACGCAACCCGTTCCGCGAGTGGATCGGCGCGCTGATCCGCACCGACGCGTACGGCTGGACGCATCCGGGCGACCCGCACTCCGCCGCGCGCGCCGCCTACCCCGACGCGTGGCTGAGCCACCGCCGCAACGGCCTGTACGGGGCGCTGTTCGTGGCCGCGGCGAGTTCGGCCGCGCTGGTCGCGTGCGACGTGGACACCGTGCTCGACGCGGGGCTGTCGGTCGTTCCCGCCGGCAGCGCGCTCGACCGCGCGGTGCGGCACGGCCGCGACCTGGGCCGGTCCGAGCGCCCGCTGGACGACGCCCTGGACGAGCTGCACGCGAACTACGGCGACCTGCACTGGGTGCACACCGTCAACAACGCGGCGCTCATCGCGTACGCGCTCACGGCAAGCGGCGGCGACTTCACGCGCGCGGCCGGCATCGCCGTGATGGGCGGCTGGGACACCGACTCGGCCGGCGCGACCGTCGGTGCGCTGTGCGGCGCGCTCGCCGGCGCGTCCGCGCTGCCCGAGTCGTTCGTTGCGCCGCTGAAGAACCGCATCGCGAGCTCGCTGCCCGGCTTCGACGGCATCGCGATCGACGAGCTGGCCGCGCGGACGTCGGCCGCGGTGCAGGTGTCCCGATGACCGCGCGCATCGCGGTGCTCGGCAGCGCGAACATGGATCTGGTGGTCAGCGTGCCGCGCGCGCCCGAGCGCGGCGAGACCGTCAGCGGGACCGCGTTCCGCACGTTGCCGGGCGGCAAGGGCGCGAACCAGGCGCTCGCCGCTCAACGCGCCGGTGGCCAGGTGCGCTTCCTCGGCGCGGTCGGCGACGACGGCCACGGCGCGCGGATCCGCGAGCTGATGGTGGCCGACGGCATCGACGTGTCCGGGCTGGCGACGGTGGCCGAGCCGACGGGGACGGCGCACATCGTGGTCGACGACGCGGGGGAGAACTCGATCGTTGTGGTGCCGGGGGCGAACGCGACCCTGCAGTCGCTGACGGACCAGCAGCGCGAGGTGATCGCGTCCGCCGACGCGCTGCTGCTGCAGCTCGAGCTGCCGCTGGGCATCGTGACCGAGGCGGCCGCGTTCGCGAGCGCTCAGGGCGTCCGCGCGATCTTGACGCCGGCGCCGGCGATCGCATTGCCCGCGGGGCTCTACGCGGACGTCGACCTGCTCATTCCCAACCAGCACGAGGCGACGATCCTCGCCGGCGTTCCCGACCCGGACGCGGCCGGGAGGGCGCTCAACACGCGCGGCTGCGACGTGCTCGTCACGCTCGGTGCGGCCGGATCTCGTTACTACACAGCGGATTCCGAGGCCGTCAGCGTGCCCGCGTTCGCCGTGGAGGCAGTCGACACGACCGCCGCCGGCGACTGCTTCGTCGGCGCGTACGCCGTGGCGGCGGCCGAGGGAGCGGGGACGTGGCCCGCGGTCCGGTTCGCCAGCGCGGCCGCCGCGCTCGCGGTCGGGCGGGTGGGAGCGTCCGCGTCCATCCCGTCGCGGGCCGAGATCGACCGGTTCCTGAACGACCACCCGGAGCAGTAGGCATGCTGAACCCATACGTCCCGCGCCAGCTCGACCTCTACACCGAGGTCCCGCTGGAACCGGACGCGGACCTGTCCGTGCTGGACGAGGCGAAGATCCTCGCCGCACCGAGTGATCCGGCGCAGTGGGACGCGTGGCGCGCGCAGCTGACGGCGTGGCGCGAGGAGGCCCGCGACCGGCTGCACTACGACGGATCGCGGTACGAGACCGAGCGCGGCGACTGTTTCGTCATCGACGTGCTGTGGATCTGGGACGAGCTGTTCTACGACCACGACACCGGCACGTTCACGCTGGACAAGTACCTCGCGCACGCCGAGCGCGAGTTCAGCGGGATCGACGGCGTGCTGCTGTGGCACGCCTACCCGGTCGAGGGCGTCGACGACCGCGACCAGTACTCGTACTACCGCGACGTTCCCGAGCTGCCGGGGCTCATCGCCGAACTGCAGGCGCGCGGCGTGCGCGTCTACGTCGTCGTCTACCCGTGGGAGTCGGTCGAGCCGGAGGACATCCGCGCCCTCGTCGAGCACACCGGTGCGGACGGCGTGTTCTTCGACAGCGTCAAGGAGGGTGCCGCCGAGGTCCGCAAGGAACTCGATGCGCTGCGCCCCGGCATCAGCATGGAGGCAGAGTCGCGGCTGCCCGCCGCCCGCCTCGCCGACCACACGATGTCGTGGGCGCAGTGGTACGCCGACTCGCCGGTGCCCGGCGTCATGCGCGCGAAGTGGTTCGAGCGGCGGCACGTGCAGCACCACGTGCGGCGCTGGAACCGCAGCCACCTGCAGGAGCTGCACTCGGCCTGGCTCAACGGCGTCGGGATCATGCTGTGGGAGACCGTGTTCGGTGTCTGGGTCGGCTGGAGCCCGCGCGACAAGTCCGTGCTGAGGGCGATGCGCGTGGTGCACCGCGACTGGGCGCCGTGGCTGCGCAGCGAGGCGTGGACGCCGCTGGCCGACTCTCCCGGCGGCGACTGCCGGGTGTACGCGTCGCGGTGGGAGCACGACGGAATCCCGTTGTGGACGCTGGCGAATCCCGGCGACGAGGACCACTCCGGACCGTTGCTGCGCATCTCCGGCTCGGCCGACCGCGTGTTCACCGAGCTGACCGCGGGCCTGCCGCTGACCGTCTCCCGTGACGGTGACGTGACGGTGGTCAGCGGCGAGTTGCCCGCCGGTGCCGTCGCCGCGATCGTCGCCACGCCGGCCGCGGCCGTCCCCGCGAGCGCATCGGTGGAGTACGACTGCGATCACGCGTTCCCCGCGCGCATCGCTGAGCGCGTCCGTCCGAGCTCGCAGGTGGGCGTCTCGTCCGAGACCGGCTCGCTCGCCGTCGTGGACGGCGGGCGTCGAGACCTGATCGTGCACCACCGCGCGCGCGAGACCGGGCTCTACGGCGAGACGCCGTACGTCGACGAGTGGAAGCCGCTGCCGCCGCGGTTGCACCACCGCGCGACGCTGCACCGCACCGTCTACCTGAACCGGTTCGCCATCGAGCGCACCGAGGTCACCAACGCGAAGTACGCGCGGTTCCTCGCCGCGACCGGTTACCGGCCGACCCGCGCCGAGCGCTTCCTCGCGCACTGGGTGGACGGCCGCCCGGCGCCGGGCACCGAGAACCTCCCGGTCACGCACGTCGATCTGGCGGACGCCCGCGCCTACGCGAACTGGGCCGGCCTGCGGCTGCCGTCCGAGGACGAGTGGCAGGTCGCCGGTGAGGCCGGGCTGCTCGAGCGCGCCGAGCCGCTGGTCTGGAACCTGACCGAGAGCGAGCACACCGACGGGCGCAGCCGGTTCTGCATCCTCAAGGGCGGTTCGGGTTACCGCCCCACCGGTTCGGACTGGTACTTCGACGGCGGCCCGCAGCCTCCGGATGTGTCGGCCAAGTACCTGCTGACCGGGGTCGGACTGTTCCGCTCGCCGTGGATCGGGTTCCGCTGCGCGGTCGACGTGGCGGAGGACGTCCGATGAGCGCGCCGCTGCAGGGGATCCGCGTGGTAGAGACCGCGACGCTGTTTGCGGGACCGCTCGCCGCGACCCATCTGGGCGATTTCGGCGCCGACGTGCTCAAGATCGAGCACCCGAGCAAGCCGGACGCCGCCCGCGGGCACGGAGCCAGCAAGGACGGAATCGGCCTGTGGTTCAAGACGATCGGCCGCAACAAGCGGATGGCGACGGTGGATCTGTCGCAGCCCGAGGGACAGGACGTGCTGCTCGACCTGATCGAGCACGCGGACGTGCTGATCGAGAACTTCCGTCCGGGCACGCTGGAGCGCTGGAACCTCGCGCCGGGCCGGCTGCACGTGCGCAACCCCGGGCTCGTGATCGCGCGGGTGACGGCGTTCGGCCAGTTCGGGCCGTACTCGGGGCGTCCGGGCTTCGGCTCGCTGGCCGAGGCGATGAGCGGGTTCGCGGCCGTGACCGGTGAGCCGGACGGCCCGCCCACGCTGCCGCCGTTCGGGCTGGCCGACGGGGTGACCGCGCTGGCCACCGCGTTCGCCGTGATGACCGCGCTGCGCGAGCGCGACCGCAGCGGCCACGGCCAGGTGATCGACATGGCGATCATCGAGCCGATGCTGTCGATGCTCGGCGGGCAGGTGAGCCAGTACGACCAGCTCGGCACCGTCGCGCCGCGCCTCGGCAACCGGTCGGCGAACAACGCGCCACGCAACGTGTACCGCAGCCGCGACGGCGAATGGCTTGCCGTGTCGACGAGTTCGCAGAGCATCGCCGAGCGGGTGATGCGCATGGTCGGCCGGGAGGACGTCGTGTCCGAGCCGTGGTTCGCGACCGGTGGTGGACGCGCCGAGCATGCCGACGAGCTCGACTCCGCGGTTGGCGGCTGGATCGCCGAGCGGGACGCGTCCGAGGTGATGGCCGCGTTCGAGAAGGCGCAGGCCGCGGTGGCGCCGGTGTACGACGCGCGAAGGATCGTCGCGGACCCGCAGTTCGACTCGCTCGGGACGATCGCGACCGTGGACGATCCCGATCTCGGCGCGCTGAAGATGCAGAACGTGCTGTTCCGGCTGTCCGACACGCCCGGCCGGATTCGGTGGACCGGCCGCGCGCACGGCTCCGACACCGACGCGGTGCTGGCCGGCATCGGCCGCACGCCCGAAGAGATTGCGAAACTGCGAGCCGCGGGGGTGGTCTGATCATGACGCCGCTGACCTGGTTGTACGTGCCGGGGGATCGTCCCGAGCGCTTTGACAAGGCGGCCGCGTCCGGTGCCGACGTGGTGATCGTCGACCTGGAGGACGCGGTCGTCCCCGCGCACAAGGAGGTCGCGCGCGAGAACGCGGTGCGCTGGCTGAGCACTGCGCGGTCGGGCAGCGTCGAGGTGCGCGTCAACGGGCTGAGCACTCCGTGGGCGCACGAGGACCTCGCCGCGCTGACCGGTGCGCCTGCGCTGCGCGGCGTGCGGCTGCCGAAGGTCGAGTCGCCCGACGACGTGCACGCCGCGCTCAAGGCGCTCGCGGCGCCCGAGTGCGAGCTCACCTGTCTGATCGAGACGGCGCGCGGCGTGGAGGCCGCATTCGAGATCGCGTCCGTGGCGCGGGTCGGGGCGATCGGGCTGGGGGAGGCCGACCTCGCCGGCGACCTCGGCGTGCGCAACGCAGACGCGTTGATGTGGGCGCGCTCGCGGGTCGTCATCGCGGCCCGCGCTGCCGGTCTGCCGGCTCCCGCGATGTCGGTGTTCCCGCACGTCGACGACCTGGACGGGCTCGCCGCCAGCTCGCGGGCCGGCAGGCGGCTGGGGTTCGTCGGGCGCGCCGCGATCCATCCGCGGCAGGTGCCGGTGATCGCCGCCGCGTTCCGCCCGTCGCCGGAGGAGATCGCCGACGCGCACGCCGTGATCGATTCGTTCGCGCGGGCGAGCGAGGCCGGCAACGGCGTCCTCGTGATGGACGACGGTCGCATGATCGATCCCGCGATGGTGGTGCAGGCGCGTGGGGTGCTGGACCGTGCGGGCGAGGACGCCCCGCCGGACGGGTCCGCCGGCTAAGCGCTGCGACTGGCGATCAGGTCGTCCGGGGCGAACGTCCGCACCGTGCCGCGCGTTGCCAGGTGCACCGGCCAGCGCGTCAGGCGGCCCGCGAACGCGCGCGCAATCTCCCGCGCCCACGCGGTATCGCTCGCGGTGATGTGTGCCGAACCCGGACGGGACAGCAGCAGCGCCGCGCTGGAGATGCCGACGTCGTCGGCGAGCTGGTCGATCACCGCCGCGAGGTTGGCCAGCATCTCGGCGTCGGGCTGGACGGGGATGTCGTCGATCGGCATGACCACCGGCGACAGCTGACCGTCCGCGTGCAGGAAGATCAGCCACAGGCTGCGCCGGGCGAAGCCCCACGGGCCCATCAGGTCCTGCCAGAGCGCGGTCAGTTCCGCGGCGTTGTGGACGTAGGTCTCTTCAGGTGGTTTGAGGGTCATGGACCGCAGTCTGGACCCGATTCGGGCGCCCGATCCGGTTGTCCACAGGGGCAATCGCTACTTCCACCGGAAGTGGACGAAGATCCGGCCGAAGTTGTCGCGGTCCTTCTCGACGCGGTGGTACAGCGCGCGGATCTCCTTCTGGTCCAGGAAGCGCAGCACCCGCTTCTTGAGCTGGCCCGATCCCTTGCCGGGGATGATCTCGACCAGCGGCGCCCTCTTGGCGACGGCCTCGTCAATGATCGCCCGCAGCGCGCGGTCGATCTCCTCGCCGCGGTTGTAGATGTCGTGCAGGTCGAGCTTCAGCTTCACGCTGCCCATTGTCCGTCATCTGGTAGCCCCGGACGGACTGATCGTGCTGTGAGCGTTGCGTTCCAGATCTGGTTGCTTCTGGTGCGCGGCGACGGCGGTCAGTTTGATCTTCGCGTGCCTTGCGCTGCCGGGTTGCGGTCTGCGCTGCGGTCGCCCTCGTCGGCAGCGACGGCGGTCGGTTCGATCTTCGCGTGCGTTTCGTTGCCGGGCTGCAATTCCAGCTCGTTCGACGGCGGCCGCGTGAAGATCGAAATGGACCGGATCGCCTTTGTGGATAAGGGGAACGGGCACCGGAAATTGTCAGACTCTGCGGCTAGCTTGTCCGTATGAGTCAGGCAATCGACTTCGACAGATCGGACGCGTTCGCGCATGTGCCGAACCCGTGGGAGGTGCGGCTGCACCCGGACTCGGCCGCCGCCTGGACGGTGAACGTCACCTCCGGCTCGGCCACCGCGGCGGTGTTGGCGCAGTTGGATCCGGAGCGGTTGTCGCAGGCCGGGCGGGTCGACGCCCTGGTCGGGCTGGAACGCCTGCAGGCATGGGCCGCCGCCTTGCAGGCTCGGATGATCACCGCCCTGATCGACGAACCGCACGTCGGGGCCCCGGCGCCGAAGCTGGACCGCAAGTGGGCCGAAGAGGACGTGCCTCCACCTCGCGCGGCGGTGCCGTCGGGGGTGCGGACGGTGTCCACCACGGCGGTGCTGCCGGTCCCGGAGCGGATCAGCGACCCCGCCCCGACGCTGGCGGCGTTCCGCCGCAAGCTGCGTAAGGCCGGCATCGCCGCCGACCCGCGCTCGGCGGCGGAGAAGGCGCCGCGCGCCGCCGAGGACCGCGACGTGTGGGTCATCCCCCAGGACAACGGCATGGCCTATGTCGGGGCGCCGCTGCCGGCCGAAGGTGCGGCCACCGTCGCCGCCGCTGTCGATGCGAAGGCCGAGCAGATCCGCACCACCGACGACCCGCGCACCAAGGCGCAGCGTCGCGCCGACGGGCTGGTGCAGATCTGCGCCGACTACCTCAACGAGGAAAACGCGAAGATCAAAATGGCCCCCCGGTCGAGAACCACGTCGACGCTGGCGCGGCCGGCAGTGGAACCGGCGCGGAGATCAAAATGGACCCGGCCGGACAGGACGCCGACACTGAGCTCGATCCCACGGCGAAGATCAAAGTGGACGCGGGTGTGGCGACTCGGGCGGGGGCGCAGGCGCCGCGGTATCACGGGCTGCGGCCGCAGATCAACGTCTGCGTCGCACTCTCCACGCTGCTGGGCATGGATGAACAACCTGGCGAGATAGACGGTCATGGGCCGATCCCGGCCGACCTCGCCCGGCGGCTGGCGGCAGACCCGTCCGGATCCTGGCGGCGCCTGGTCACCGACGAGCTCGGCCATCTGGTCGACTACGGGCGCACCACCTACGAACCTCCGGCCGACCTGGCCCAGCACGTCATCGCCCGCGACAGGACGTTCCCCCGCCGGCTACGCCCTCATTGGCGGGGGGACCCCCATCGAGCGCCGGGCTGCGAACGTCCCGCGGCCAAGTGCGACCTGCACCACGTGCGGTGGTGGAGCCGCAGCGGCGAAACCAACGCCACCAACCTCGTCCCGACCTGCGAACGCATCCACTACGGCGTCCACGAAGGAGGCTGGCGGGTCGTCCGCGAGCAGGACGGCACCGTCGTCTGGACCTCACCCGCCGGACACGTCTACAAAGTGCCGCCCGCCACCTACCCCGTCGACAACACGATGACGATCAAAAAGGACAACGTCGATGACGGCCGAGGCGAGCCGCCGGGAGCTGATCAGGCATCCTGACCTCGGGGAGCCGAGGAGGTAGGCAGGCAATGAAGGTCGCGGTGGTCGGCAGCGGGGTGGCGGGAACAAGCACCGCGTTCGCCCTCGCAGCCGCCGGCGTCAACGTCACGGTGATCGACAGCGAACGCGACGGCCGGGCGAGTGCGGCGGGCGCGGGGATCATCCAGCCGTGGTCGAGCGGTGCGACCGGCCCCTTCTACGACCTGTACGCCGCGGGCGCCGCCTACTACCCGCGTGTTAGCGAGCTACTCGCAGCGGCAGGGGTGGCAGACGTCGGCTACCGCCGCAGCGGGTCGATCGTCGTCGACTCCGATCCCGGACAACTCGCCGACATCGAGAAGCGACTGCGTGAGCGCACGATGGATGTCCCGCTCGCCGGCGAGATCGAACGGCTCGACGCGACGCAGGCACGCGAGTTGTTCCCACCGCTCGCGCCGGAGCTGGCGGCGCTCCTCGTGCCGGGCGGTGCCCGAGTGGACGGACGACGGCTTTGCGCAGGGCTGCTGCAAGCGGCACAACGGCACGGCGCGCGCGTCGTCGAGGCTGTGGCCCGTCTCGAGTTGGACGGCGGCACTCCCCAGTTGCACTCCGGGGCGGACCGTGTCGCGGCGGACGCGATCGTGATCGCCGCCGGGGCCTGGTCGAACCATCTGATCGAACCGCTCGGTGTCCAGGTGCCGGTTGAGCCGCAACGTGGGCAGATCACCCACCTACAGCTGCGCGACACCGAGACGAAGGACTGGCCATCGGTATTGCCGCCGGCCAGTCACTACCTGGTCGCGTTCGACGGCGGACGGATCGCGGTCGGTGCAACGCGGGAAACCGGCAGCGGCTTCGACCCGCGAGTGACCGCAGCGGGCCAGTGCCAGGTGCTGGCGGACGCATTGCGCGTCGCGCCGGGACTGGCCGACGCCACCGTGCTCGAGACGCGCGTGGGCTTGCGTCCACTGGCCGAGATCCCGGTCATCGGTGCCCTCGATGAATACCCGAACGTCTACCTCAACACCGGGTTCGGAGCAGCCGGCCTGACGATGGGCCCGCTCGTCGGCCACCTGCTCGCCCAGCTGATCCTCGGCGACCAACCCGACGTCGACCTGGCGGGTTTCGCGCCGTCCGATCGGTAGGACTTCAGCGCTCGTGCAGGGCGCGGGCCAGCTCGTCGCGTCCCATCTTCGAGCGGCCGGGCAGGTCGCGCTTCTTCGCGAGCTCGTACAGCTCCGCACGCGTCTTCGGCGCGCTGCCGCCGGTGCGCTTGCGCTGGGCGACCGCCGCACCCTGCTTTCCGAGGGCGCTGCGCGTCGACTTGGGCATGTGCGCGATGGTGTTCTTCGATTTCGCGGCCGACTGCGCCTTCTTCACGTTCCGCCGCGCGGTCTGGGTCTGCTTCGTGGTAGCCATGCCAGCGATATACCCGCCAAGGGGGACGGAAACCGCGCGCAGGCAAATGCCGTGCGCTAAGCAGCGGACATGCGGCGGGCGCCGACGTCCGCGATCACGCGCTGCAGACCCGCGTGCCGCTGCAGCAGCGGGGTGAGCCGGTCGTAGCCGACGCGCAGCGCGTTGACCCGCTCCAGGCTGGTCACCGTCGCGGTGCGCTGCCCGCCGAGCAGCAGCGGCAGCTCACCGAAGATCTCACCGGCGCTCAGCTCCGCGACGGCGTCGCGGTGACGGAACACGCTCGCGTTGCCGCTCAACAGCACGTATAGCGCGTCGGCCGGAGCGCCCTGGCGCAGGAACGGCCAGCGCGCCGGCAGCGAGACGGTGGTACCGGACCGAACGAGCGCGGCCAGCTCGTCCACCGAGCAGCCGGCGAAGCGGGGATCGGCGGCCAGGTGCTCGGCCAGCGCGCGAACATCGCGGCGCGGGCGCCGTCCCGTGGGGTTGGCCAGGTTGTGGATCGTCCTGCTGTCGATGGTCGCGAGCGTCATTGCGCACGGCTCCTCTACGAGTTGTTCTCGTCGGGCGAGGGAGGTGGTCGCCTCGAAAGTTCAACGGAGGGCTACCCGGCCGTGTATCCCGATCTTGCCGATTCGTAAGCACGGTCACCCGAAAATGCCGCATTCGGCACTGGTCGGACGACGGCCGTCAGCGAACTCCGCGCGGACGGAACTGGATGCTGATGCGCGGGCCGACCGGCTTGGCCGTCTTGGGGATCGCGTGCTCCCACGTGCGCTGGCAGCTGCCGCCCATGACGATCAGGTCACCGTGCCCGAGCGGGATGGACCGCGACTCGCCGCCGGTGCGCGGGCGCAGCAGCAGCGGACGCGGGTCGCCCACAGACACGATCGCAACCATGGTGTCCTCGGTGTTGCCGCGCCCGATGCGGTCGCCGTGCCAGGCGACGCTGTCGCGCCCGTCCCGGTAGAAGCACAGTCCGGCGGTCGCGAACGGCTCACCCAGCTCGGCGCGGTAGTACGCGTCCAGCTCGGCCTTCATCGCGTCCAGCGCCGGATCCGGCAGCGGCTGCTGCTCGCGGTAGAAGCACAGCAGCCGCGGCACGTTGACCACCCGCTCGTACATCTGCCGCCGTTCGGCCCGCCACGGCACGACATCGCGCAGCCGCTCGAACAACGTGTCCGCTCCGGCCAACCAGCCCGGGAGCAGATCGATCCACGCGCCGTCGCTCAGCTCGGTGCGCCGGACGCATCCGGCCAGCGCCCCGAGTTCGGGCGCCCGATCGCAGTCGAACAGTGACCCTTGGAAGGCAGCGGTCATGCCCCGAGGATACCGCACGGGTCAAACGCCTGTGCGAATATTGCCGGGATAGAGTTTCCAGCCATGAGCGAACTCCTCGACCTCCCGGTGCACACCCTGTCCGGCGACCCGACCACGCTCGGCGCGCTGGCCGGCAAGCGGGCGACGCTGATCGTCAACGTCGCGAGCAAGTGCGGCCTCACGCCGCAGTACAGCAAGCTCGAAGCGCTGCACGAAGAGCTGTCCGGCCGCGGCCTGGCCGTCGTCGGCTTCCCGTGCAACCAGTTCGGCGGCCAGGAGCCGGGCACGGCAGCGGAGATCGCGGCGTTCTGCTCCAGCACCTACGGCGTCACGTTCCCGATGACGGCCAAGGTCGAGGTGAACGGTTCCGGGCGCGACCCGATCTACGAGCGGCTGACCGCGACGCCGGACGCGGACGGCGACAGCGGCGACATCCAGTGGAACTTCGAGAAGTTCCTGCTGGACGGCGCCGGCACGGTCGTCGCCCGGTTCCGTCCGCGCACCGAACCGGACGACCCGGCCCTGCGCGCGGCCGTCGACGAGCTGCTCGCCGACTGAGCGCGATGAGCCGCCCGCTGGACGACCCGATCGACCGCAGGATCGCCGCCGCCCTGGTCGAGGACGGCCGCACCACACTGAAGACGCTGGCGGAGACGACGGGCCTGTCGGTGTCCGCCGTCCAGGCGCGCGTGCGACGGCTGGAGACCGACGGCGTGATCGCCGGCTACACCGCGCGCATCCAGCCCGAGAGCATCGGCCTGCCATTGGCCGCCTTCATCGCGGTCACGCCGCTCGACCCCGAGCACGAGTACGACATCCCCGAGCGCCTCGCGGGCTTCACCGAGATCGAGGACTGCCATTCGGTCGCGGGCGAGGACAGCTTCGTGCTCTACGTCCGGGTGGCCACGCCGTCGGCGCTGGAGACCCTGATCCGCGAGATCCGGCGGCGCGCGAACGTGTCGACGCGGACGACGGTCGTGCTGCAGACGTTCTACGAGGGCCGGCCGCACCCGGTCGTGGACGGAAAATGATCGGCCCAATGCGTCTCTGACAGGAATTGTTCCGGTACGCTGGCGGCATGACGACGCTGACTCCGGCTGCCAGCCGTACCGACGTGACCCCGGCCAACGTGCGCGAGACGATCGCCGCGCACATGCTCGCCGACGGGTTCGAGCTGATCCTCGACCTGGACGCCTCGCAGGGCGCCACCCTCGTCGACGCCCGCAACGGCACGTCGTACCTGGATCTGTTCACGTTCTTCGCGTCGAACGCGCTCGGCATGAACCACCCCGCGCTCGCGCAGGACGACCAGTTCCTGGCCGAGATCGGCAAGGTCGCCGTCAACAAGCCGTCCAACTCCGACATCTACACCGTGCCGATGGCGCGCTTCGTCGACACGTTCGCCCGTGTGCTCGGCGACCCCGCGCTGCCGCACCTGTTCTTCATCGACGGCGGCGCGCTCGCGGTCGAGAACGCGCTCAAGATCGCGTTCGACTGGAAGTCGCGCTGGAACGAGGCACACGGCATCGACGCCAACCTCGGCACCAAGGTGCTGCACCTGCAGAAGGCGTTCCACGGCCGCAGCGGCTACACGATGAGCCTGACCAACACCGACCCGAACAAGGTCGCGCGGTTCCCGAAGTTCGACTGGCCGCGCATCCCGTCGCCGTCGACCAACGGCAACGCCGACGTCGAGGCGGCCGAGCGCGAGGCGCTCGCCCTCGCCCGCAAGGCGTTCGAGGACAACCCGCACGACATCGCCTGCTTCATCGCCGAGCCGATCCAGGGCGAGGGCGGCGACAACCACCTGCGCCCGGAGTTCCTGCAGGCGATGCAGGCGCTGTGCCGCGAGTTCGACGCGCTGTTCGTCATGGACGAGGTGCAGACGGGCGTCGGCATGACCGGCACCGCGTGGGCCTACCAGCAGCTCGGCGTGCAGCCGGACGTCGTCGCGTTCGGCAAGAAGGCCCAGGTCTGCGGCGTGATGGCCGGCGGTCGCGTCGACGAGATCCCGGACAACGCGTTCGCGGTCTCCTCGCGCATCAACTCCACCTGGGGCGGCAACCTCACCGACATGGTGCGCGCCACGCGCATCCTGGAGGTGATCGAGTCAGACGGGCTGATCGCCCGTGCCGCCGAGCTCGGCCAGCACCTGCTGGACGGGCTGCGCGCGCTCGCCGCGAAGCACGAGGTCGTCACCGACGTGCGCGGCCGCGGCCTGATGTGCGCGTTCACGCTGCCGACCGCGCAGCTGCGCGACGAGATCATCAACCGGCTGCGCGAGGACGAGCACGTGCTGGTGCTCGGCTGCGGTTCGTCCGCGCTGCGCTTCCGGCCGCCGCTGACCGTCACGACCGACGAGCTGGACCGCGGCCTCGCGGCGCTCGACCGCGTGCTGTCCTCGGTCGCCTGACCGCCATGCGCAGCTGGCAGACCTGGCAACTGCGCGCCGCGTTCGCGCGCAGCATGGCCGAGATGTACGGACGCGAGGTCCCTGCGTACAACACGCTCGTCGACGTCGCGTCCGAGGTCAACGCGGACGTCATCGCGCGTGACAGCGTGGCCGCCCAGCGGCTCGGCTCGATCCAGCGCGTGACGGCCGAGCGGCACGGCGCGATCCGCGTCGGCACGCCGGGCGAGATCGCGCAGGTCGCGCGCATCTTCGCCGCGTTCGGCATGCACCCCGTCGGCTTCTACGACCTGCGCGACGCCGCGAAGGCGGCCGTGCCGGTCGTCAGCACCGCGTTCCGTCCTGTCGACGCGCAGGAGCTGGCGCTCAACCCGTTCCGGATGTTCACGTCCGTGCTCGTGACCGACGACCGCCGGTTCTTCTCCGCCGACCTGCAGGCGCGGCTGGACGCGTTCCTCGCCCGCCGGACCCTGTTCAGCCCGGAGCTGATGGCCTTGGCCGACAAGGCGATCGTGGAGCGGGGCCTGGACGAGGAGGACGCGCAGACGTTCCTCAAGCTGGCGACCGCGGCGTTCGAGCTGTCGCCGGAACCGGTCGACCGCGCCTGGTACCGCGAGCTGGAGGCGGTGTCGGCGGTCGCTGCGGACATCGGCGGCGTGACCAGCACGCACATCAACCACCTGACGCCGCGGGTGCTCGACATCGACGAGCTCTACCGGCGGATGAGCGAGCGCGGCATCACCATGATCGACGCGATCCAGGGCCCGCCGCGCTGGGACGGTCCGGACGTGCTGCTGCGGCAGACGTCGTTCCGGGCGCTGGCCGAGGAGCGGCTGTTCCGCGAACCGGACGGATCCGTCGCGCCGGGCGCGCTGCGGGTGCGCTTCGGCGAGGTCGAGGCGCGCGGCATCGCGCTGACCGCTGCCGGCCGTGACCGCTACGACGCGATGCTGGCCGAGGTCGACCGCCGGCTCGCGGCCGACGGCGGCGACCGGCAGGACGTGGCGGCAGCGGTGTGGGCCGAGCGGCTGCCGTCCACCGAGCTGGGGCTGCTGCGCGAAGGCCTCGGCTACTTCACGTTCAGCGCCACCGGCGAGACCGCGCCGTCCGGCAAGGCCGCGCCGTCCGGGGAGCAGCCGGATCCGGTGCAGCTGGTCGAGTCCGGCGTGCTGACGGCGACGCCGATCGTCTACGAGGACTTCCTGCCGCGCTCGGCCGCGGGCATCTTCCAGTCGAACCTCACCGACGAAGGCAGCCGCGACGACGCGCTTGCCGGCACGCGCCGCGACGCGGGCTGGCTCTCGGACGTCATGGGCATCGCCGTCGCCGACCCG
>DASRSS010000068.1:0-7689 GCA_035656335.1 Jatrophihabitantaceae bacterium
GCACCAGTCAAACGCGCTGGGCACGGTGAACCCGGTCACCCGGATCGTCGCGCGCGCACACGCCGTCGGGGCGCTGACGGTCGTGGACGCCTCGCAGTCCGCGCCGCACCTGCCGCTGGACGTGCAGGCCCTGGGCGCCGACTTCGTCGCGTTCACCGGGCACAAGATGTACGGGCCGTCCGGTGTCGGCGTGCTGTGGGGCCGGTACGAGCTGCTGGCCGAGCTGCCGCCGTTCCTCGGCGGCGGCGAGATGATCGAGACCGTCGACATGACGGGCACCACGTTCGCCGCGCCGCCGCACCGGTTCGAGGCCGGCACGCCGATGATCGCCGAGGCGGTCGGTCTCGGCGCGGCCATCGACTACCTGTCCGAACTCGGCATGGCCGACGTCGCGGCGCACGAGCACGCCCTCGTCGAATACGCACTGCCGCGCCTGGCCGCGGTCGACGGCGTGCGCATCATCGGCCCGTCCGACGCGGTTGACCGGGGCGCGACGATCGCGTTCACGCTCGCCGGGGTGCACCCGCACGACGTCGCGCAGCTGCTGGACGAGCGGGGCATCGCGGTCCGCGCGGGACATCACTGCGCGCGGCCGGTCTGCGTCCGCTACGGAATACCGGCGACCACGCGGGCGTCATTCGGGGTGTACACCACGTTCGACGAGGTCGACGCCCTGATCGCCGGCGTCCAGAAGGTCAAGGAGCTGTTCGGATGACGATGTCGATGGACAGCATGTATCAGCAGATCATCCTCGACCACTACAAGAACCCGCAGCACCGCGGTCTCGTGGATCCGTTCGACGCCGAGGTGCACCACGTCAACCCGACCTGCGGCGACGAGGTCACGATGCGGGTGCGCGTCGCCGACGGGACGATCGCCGACCTCGGCTGGGACGGCGAAGGCTGCTCGATCAGCCAGGCCTCCACCTCGGTGATGAGCGGGCTGGTCGTCGGCAAGCCGGTGAGCGAGGCGCTCGCGCTGGAGCAGAAGTTCCTCGAGCTGATGCAGTCGCGCGGCACCGCCGAGCTGACGGACGACGACGAGGAGCAGCTCGAGGACGCGGTGGCGTTCGAGGGCGTGTCGAAGTACCCGGCGCGGGTCAAGTGCGCGCTGCTGGGCTGGATGGCGATGAAGACCGCGGTGGCCGAAGCCGGCCACGCGGACGCGGCAGGGACAGGGGAGCAGTCATGACTGAGGCGTTGACGGTGCCGTCGCGGGACGAGATCGACGAGGCGATGCGAGATGTCGTCGACCCGGAGCTCGGGATCAACGTCGTCGATCTGGGCCTGGTCTACGACGCGCGGGCCGAGGAGGTCGACAGCGAGATCGTGGTGACGCTGGACATGACGCTGACGTCCGCCGCCTGCCCACTGACCGACGTGATCGAGGACCAGGCGAACAGCGCGCTGACCGGCGGCCCGAAGCCGCTCGCCGGCGAGGTGAAGATCAACTGGGTCTGGATGCCGCCGTGGGGCCCGGACAAGATCACCGACGACGGCCGCGAGCAGCTGCGCGCCCTCGGCTTCAACGTCTGAGAGCCGCGTCCACCTCGACGGACCGTCCGGCGCTCATCGGCGTCACCGTGCGGTCCGCGGCCACCAGCCAGGCATGACCGCGCCCGTGCACGGTGGCCGTCCCACCGCGCACGGCGAGCAGCGTGTTCTCGTCGATCGCGACGCCCGCCGGCACGAGCCCCGAGTCGACCGCCGCGACCAGCCGGGGCAATGTGCCCCACTGCGCGCAGTGGACGTCCACGGCGAACGGCACCAGGCCCAGCCCGGGCCGGACGGTGACATCGTCCAGGTCCTCGCCGGCTTCGTCCGGACACACCTGGCGATCGTCGATCCGCCAGCCGCCGACGACGGCAGCACCGGCCGCGAGCGCCGCGCCCGCGGAGAACCCGCCGTAGGGGCGGCCGCCCGCGAGCCAGTTGCGCACGGTTCCGGCGGCGGGAGCGAGCGCCTCCTGGTAGCCGGGTGTGAGGCCGCCGCAGACGAACAACGCGTCCGCACCGTCGAGGCCGGTGCCGTCCCACGCCTCGCCGAGTCGCAGGACGACCGGACGCGGGCGGCACCGGCCCGCGGCGTGCAGTGCGTCGATGAACCGTCGGTCGTCGGCGCCCGCACCCTCGTCCAGGATCAGGCAGGCGATCTCCGGCTCGGCCGGGCCGCAGGCCGCGAGGAACCCTGCGTAGAGCCCGGCCATGGCGGCATCCCAACCGCCGCCGAAGAGGAACGCGGCCGGGGACTGCGTCATACGGCGAGCTCCTGGTCTCCTCAGCGGGCGCCCAACTCGGCGGTGAGGGCCTCGATCATAGGTCCCATCCGGGACAGCTCCTCGATGTGCGCGCCGGCGAGTTCGGCCACCCGCTCGGCGCCCTCGGCGGTCAGTGACAACCGCACGATGCGATGGTCGTCCACGTCCCGGGTGCGTTCGAGCAGGCCCAGGTCCTGGGTTCGGTCGACCAGCTCGACGGCCGTGTTGTGCCGGATCATCAGGTAGTCGGCGACCTGCCCGATCGTGGGCCCCTCGGCCTCGTCGTGCCCCCGGACGGCCAGCAGCAGCTGGTGCTGGCTGGACGTCAGCCCGTGCGCGGCGGCCTGCTCGGCGCTCCAGCGCTCGAACTTGCGCAGCCGGGTGCGCAGCGCGAGCAGCTTCGCGTAGTCACGGTCGCTGACCCGTGTGGTGCGCGGCACACAACCCCCAGTTGTCCTGACTCCTGGACCGTTCGCTACTCTAATAAGTCGTATCACGATATAACGAGGCGGGACAACGGTGGCGGAGCAGGTAGCGGGCGGGGTGCGGGACGTCGGGCATCTCGGCGACTTCACCGCGACCCGGCGGATGCTGGTCATCACCGCGCTGGCGCTGCCCATCGGCGCCGTCAGCGCGTGCGTCGCGTGGGCGCTGCTGCGCCTGATCGGGCTGATCACCAACGCGGTCTTCTACGAGCGGCTCGACACGAAGCTCGTCGCGCCCGGCAGCGGTCACCACAACCCGGTCGTCGTGCTGCTCGCGCCCATCGTCGGCGGCCTGGTCATCGGGCTGATGGCGCGGTACGGGTCGGAAAAGATCCGCGGCCACGGCATGCCCGAGGCGATCGAGGCGATCCTGCTCGGCGGCAGCAAGGTCCAGCCGCGCGTCGCGGCGCTCAAACCGATCTCGTCGGCCATTGCGATCGGCACCGGCGGCCCGTTCGGCGCCGAGGGCCCGATCATCATGACCGGCGGCGCGATGGGCTCGCTGTTCGCGCAGTTCCTGCGGCTCACCGCGGACGAGCGCAAGACCCTGCTGGTCGCCGGCTCCGCCGCCGGCATGGCCGCCACGTTCAACACCCCGTTCGCCGCGATCATGCTTGCCGTCGAACTGCTGCTGTTCGAATGGCGCCCGCGCAGCTACGTCCCGGTCGCGGCCGCGGTGTGCATCGCGACCATAGTCCGCTTCCCGCTGCTCGGCCGCGGCGCGCTGTTCAAGGTCCCGCTCGGGACGCTGCACATCTCGATCTGGTCGGACTTCCTCTGCGTCGTCATCGGCATCGCCGCGGGCCTGCTCGCCCTGATCGCGACCGTGCTCGTCTACGCGGCCGAGGACGGTTTCCGCAAGCTGCCGGTGCACTGGATGTGGTGGCCGGCGATCGGCGGCGTGATCATCGGCATTGGAGGCCTGATCGTCCCGCAGGCGCTCGGTGTCGGCTACAACATCATCGGCGACGAGCTCGACGGCACGATCGGGCTCAAGCTGGTCGTCGGCATCCTGATCGTCAAGACCGCGATCTGGTCGCTGTCGCTCGGCTCGGGAACGTCCGGCGGCGTGCTCGCCCCCATGTTCATGATCGGCGGCGCGCTCGGCGCCCTGGCCGAGCACGTCTTCCCGCACGTCGGCCCCGGCTTCTGGGCGCTCGTCGCGCTGGCCGGCGTGCTCGGCGGCGTGATGCGATCGCCGTTCACCGGCGTGATCTTCGCGCTCGAGCTGACGCACCGATTCGACGCGTTGCTGCCGTTGATCATCGGCGCGTCCACCGCGTTCGCGATCTCCGTGCTGGTGCTCAAGCGCTCGGTGCTGACCGAGAAGATCGCCCGACGCGGCTACCACCTGTCCCGCGAGTACGACGTGGACCCGCTGGAGATCCTGTTCGTCGGCGAGGTCATGGAGAGCAACGTGCTCACCTTCGAGAGCGACCTGCCCGCGGACGACGCGCTGCGGTCGATCTCGGACACCGATCCGGCGAACGTCGCGCTGCGCCGGCAGATGCTGTACCCGATCGTGGGCGAGGCGGACCGGCTGGTCGGCGTGGTCACGCGCACGCAGCTGGAGACCGCAGCGCACACCGGCTGCGGACGCACCCAGGTCGGCGAGCTGGGCATCCGCACGCCGATCGTCACCCACGCGGACGAGACGCTGCGGGTGGTCGCGAACCGGATGGCCGCGCACGAGGTGGACCGGATGCCGGTGGTCGCGCGGGACGGGTCCGGACGCATCGTCGGCATGATCTCGCTGACCATGCTGCTGGCCGGGCGCCTGAAAGACCTGCAGGAGGCCCGCGACTCCGAGCGGGTGCTCCGCCTGCGGGTGGTGCGCCCGCGCTGGCTGCCACGCAGCTAGAATTGAGTAAATGATCACCGCAAGTGAGCTCGAGCTGCGCGCCGGAGCCCGCATCCTGCTCGAGCCCACGACCCTGCGCGTGCAGAACGGCGACCGGATCGGGCTGGTCGGCCGCAACGGCGCCGGCAAGACGACCACGATGCGGGTCCTGGCGGGGGAGGCGCTGCCGCACGCCGGCAAGCTGGACCGCCGCGGCCCGGTGGGATACCTGCCGCAGGACCCGCGCACCGGCGACCTCGACGTGACGGCGCGTGACCGCGTGCTGTCGGCCCGCGGCCTGGACACCCTGGTCGCGGACATCGCCAAGGTGCAGGTCGCGCTCGCCGAGCGCCCGGACGACGACGCGCTGGTGCGCAAGTACGGCAACCTGGAGGAGCGCTTCGCCGCGCTCGGCGGGTACGCGGCCGAGAGCGAGGCGGCCCGCATCTGCGCGAACCTCGGCCTGCCCGATCGTGTGCTCGTCCAGCCGCTCGGCACGCTGTCCGGCGGGCAGCGCCGCCGCGTCGAGCTGGCCCGCATCCTGTTCGCCGACGCCGGCGAACCGACCACGCTGCTGCTGGACGAGCCGACGAACCACCTGGACGCCGACTCGATCACCTGGCTGCGCGACTTCCTGCGCCAGCACAACGGTGGGCTGGTCGTGGTCAGCCACGACGTCGAGCTGCTCGACGCGGTGGTGAACAAGGTCTGGTACCTGGACGCGAACCGCACGACGGTCGACGTCTACAACGTCGGCTGGAAGGCCTACCTGCAGCAGCGCGAGACCGATGAGCGACGGCGGCACCGGGAACGGGCCAACGCCGAACGCAAGATCGAGACGCTGCGCAGCCAGGCCGACAAGATGCGGGCCAAGGCCACCAAGGCCCGGGCGGCGCACCAGATGGACCGCCGGGCCGCGGCACTCGCCGCGAACCTCGCCGAGGTGCGCGTGAACGACAAGGTGGCGCGGCTGCGCTTCCCGGCTCCCGCGGCCTGCGGGCGCACCCCGCTGACCGCCGACGGGCTGTCCAAGAGCTATGGCTCGCTGGAGGTGTTCGCCGACGTCGACCTCGCCGTCGACCGCGGCGCGCGGGTCGTCGTGCTCGGCCTCAACGGCGCGGGCAAGACGACGCTGCTCCGGCTGCTCGCGGGCGCAGAGGCGCCGGACACCGGCGAGGTGCGCCCGGGCCACGGGCTGCGGCTGGGCTACTACGCGCAGGAGCACGAGACGCTCGACCACGACCGGTCGATCCTGGACAACATGCGCACCGCCGCGTCGTCGGTCGGGCGCAACGACCTGACTGACACCGAGCTGCGCCGGATCCTCGGCGCGTTCCTGTTCAGCGGCGACGACGTCGACAAGCCGGCCGGCGTGCTGTCCGGCGGCGAGAAGACCCGGCTGGCGCTGGCCATGCTGGTCACCAGCGCCGCCAACGTATTGCTGCTGGACGAGCCGACCAACAACCTCGACCCGGTCAGCCGCGAGCAGGTACTGGACGCGCTGCGGACGTACGCCGGCGCGATCGTGCTGGTCACGCACGACGAGGGCGCGGTCGAGGCGCTCTCGCCGGACAAGGTGATCCTGCTGCCCGACGGCGTCGAGGACAGCTGGAGCAGTGAGCTGGCCGACCTCATCGCGCTCGCCTGACGCCGTCCACCGCGTCGACAGACCAGCGGCTACCGCACGCCGCTGGCACGCGTTAGCCGGATCAGCGCATAGAACGGAGCAGTTTGCGCACTCGGTGCATGATCTTGCCACGGGGCGCGTCACGGATTGGTCCAGTCGATCTTGCGCCCGATTCTCAGGCCCTGCTATCAATCGCGCTGTTAGCTTGAACCAGTCGTGTGCGACGTCGGCGACGGGTCGCTCGAGCGCAAGGGGAAGTCAAATGGCCGTTCTCAAGAAGGGTGCTCGGATCACCGGATCCGAGCGTACGAAGCTGGCCGGCGACCTGAAGAAGGCGTACGAGCGGGGCATCAGCATCCGCGAACTCGCCGACAAGCACGGCCGCTCCTACGGGTTCATCCACCGGGTGCTGTCCGAGTCGGGCGTGCAGCTGCGTGGACGCGGTGGCGCGACCCGTGGCAAGGCGCAGACCAAGGCGCAGAAGCTGTCGACCAAGGCCCGGGCGAGGTAGTCCTGCAGCCAATCGAAGCGGAGCCGATCCCGGTCGCACCGGAGGCCGGCCTCTCGGCCGAACGCGCAGGCGAGGTCGTCACGATCTCGCTGAACCGGCCGGATCGGCTCAACTCCCAGACGCCGCACACCTGGACCGCGCTCACCAAGATCGCCGCCGACCTGCCCGGGGACGTCCGTGTCGTCGTGCTGCGCGGCGAGGGCCGAGCCTTCTCGGCCGGCCTGGACCGCGCCATGTTCACGCCCGAGGGCATCCCCGGCGTGCCCGGAATCGCCTCGCTGGCCAGCAGATCGGCCGAGGACGCGTCCGCGCAGATCGCCGAGTGGCAGCGCGCCTTCGACTGGACGTCGCGGCCCGACCTGATCAGCGTCGCCGCCGTGCAGGGGCACGCGATCGGCGGCGGCTTCCAGCTCGCCCTCGGCGCCGACATCCGGATCGTGGCCGACGACGTGTCCTTCGCGATGGCCGAGCCGACCCTGGGCATCGTCCCCGACCTCGGCGGCACCAAGCGGCTCGTCGACCTGGTCGGCTACTCGCGCGCCGCCGAGATCTGCCTGACCGGCCGCCGGGTCGGCGCGGACGAGGCGTACGCGATCGGGCTGGCCTCCCGGGTCGTGCCGCGCGAGGGGCTGGACGCGGCCGTCGGCGAGACCGTGCGCGCGCTGCTGGCCGTGAACCGGGACGCGTCCATCGAGACGAAGGCGCTGCTGCAGCGGGCGGGCGGCCGCAGCCAGGCCGAGCAGGAGGCCGCCGAGCGCGCCGCCCAGTACCGCCGGCTGCGCAGCCTGCAGGGGCTCGACGACTGATCCGCTCCGCCGCGCGCCCGGAACATCTGCGATCGTGGGCACGTTGGCGGTTGCGGAGGTAGGTACGTGACGAATTTCCAGATGCAGGCGATGCACTCGCTGCGCCGGGGCGACAAATCGGTGCTCGACAAGCAGTTGCCGCCGGGCATCTGGCGCCGCGTCTT
>DASRSS010000069.1:0-6439 GCA_035656335.1 Jatrophihabitantaceae bacterium
CCGCCGTTCACGGTGCGGCGGACCATCTCGACGTACCGGCCGACGCCGTGCTGCTCGTGGACGACGTAGTCGCCCGCCTTGAGCTGGATCGGGTCGATCGCGTTGCGCCGCCGCGACGGCATGCGGCTGGTGTCCTTGGTCAGCGAGCCGCGCTGCCCGGTCAGGTCGGCCTCGGTGAGCACCGCCAGCTTCAGGTCGGACGAGACCAGCCCGCCGCCGAGCCGGCCGGTGAGCACCTGGACGATCCCGGCCTCGTCGCCGACCTCGCTCACGAAGCGAGCGGGAACCTCGGCGTCCGTGAACCGCTCGACGGCGCGCTGCGCGGAGCCGTGGCCGTCGAAGACGAGCACGACGTGCCAGCCGTCGCGGGCCCAGTTCCGCAGGTCGCCGATCGCGGCCTCGATGTCGCCGCGGTACGTCGGCGCCGGCTCGAAGCCGCTCGCCACCGTCCCCGCACCCAGTTCGGTGTCGGCGGTCAGGGCCGTGATCCCCCACCACGGGACGCCGAGCTCGCCCGCCTCGGCCGCGACATCGTCCAGCTCGCGCAGCGACGCGGCGCCCAGGTCGACCGGCGCGGTGCCGCCACCGGCCGCCGCGGCCCAGGACGCCTCCAGGAACTCCAGCGAGGTGCGCACCAGGTCGTGCGCGCGGGTGCGTACCCGCTCGGGGTCGCACAGCACGACGTGGCTACCCGTGGGCAGCTCGTGCAGCACGGTCTCCAGGCGGTCGACGAGCACCGGCGCGAGCGCCTCCATGCCCTCGACGGCCTCGCCGCGACTGATCGGGTCGAGCAGCTCGGCCAGCTCGGGGTGCCCGGTCAGCAGCTCCGCGGCCCGCGCGCGGACGTCGTCGGTCAGCAGCAGCTCGCGGCACGGCGGCGCCCACAGGCCGTGCTCGGCGACCTCCAGCGAGCGCTGGTCGACGACCTTGAAGTAGCGGACCTCCTCGACCTCGTCGCCCCAGAACTCCACGCGCAGCGGGTGTTCCTCGGTCGGCGGGAAGACGTCCAGGATGCCGCCGCGCACCGCGAACTCGCCACGCTTCTCGACCAGTTCGGTGCGCGAGTAGCCGGCGGCAACCAGGTCGGCGACGAGGTCGATGAGCTCCAGCCCGCTGTCCCCGGCGCGCAGCTGCACCGGCTGCAGCTCGCCAAGGCCCGGCACCTGCGGCTGCAGCAGGGCGCGCACCGGCGCGACGACGACCGACACCGGACCGGCCGTGGGGTCGGTGTCCGACGGGTGGGCGAGCCGGCGCAGCACCGCCAGCCGCTGCCCCACCGTGTCGGCGCGCGGCGACAGGCGCTCGTGCGGCAGCGTCTCCCAACCGGGGTAGAGCACGACCTCGTCCGCGGGCACCAGGCAGCGCAGCGCGGCCACGAGGTCCTCGGCCTCGCGCCCGGTGCTGGTCACGGCGAGTACCGGCGCGCCCGTCCGTCCGGCCAGGGCGCCGACCGCGAGCGGCTGGACGGCCGCCGGACCGCTGATCGTCAGCGTCGCCGACCCGGCCGCCTCGACGACGGCGGCGAGCGCCGGATCGTCCGCGGCCACGCTCAACAGGCCGTGCAGAGCCATCGAAATCCCCTTACCCGTGCAGCACAAACGCCCCTGCACCGCGAGCGGGAGGGGATGCGTCCAGGGTACGCGGGACGACCGACTGGGCGGGACACGGTTCGTCCCGCCCAGTCGGGCTCGGGGGAATGCCGGGCTAAGGCGTCAGCGGTTCAGCGCCTCAGTGCGCGCGGTGGCCGCGCCGGCGGGTGGCCAGCAGGGCGAGCGCTCCGGCCCCGATCATCAGCATGGCCAGGATCAGCTCCGGGCGGATCGGACCGGGGCCGGTGGTGGCCAGGGTCGGCGGGGTCGAGCCGACGGCGGGCGGCGGTTGGCTCGTTTGCACCCCGCCGACGCACAGCACGGTGGTGACGTCGCGCGCGGAGACGGTGTCCGCGGAGGTGGACGTCAGCACACCCGTGTCGGGATACGACTGGCAGCTGTTGTCGGTGGTCGCGCTGGTGATGTGCACCGTGAAGGTGTCACCGGGTGCCAGGTCGCCGGCGAGGCAGGTGAGCAGCTGCGAGCCGACGGCGCCGGTGATCGCGCACGTGCCGCGGTTGACCGGCCGGTCGATGGACCAGTCGACGTCCGGGCCCGCCGGCAGGTGGCTGGTCAGCACCGCGTTCCGGACGATCGCCAGCAGGCTCGGCAGCAGCGGCAGCGCCGAGGTCCGGACGAGCGCGGCGACGGCCGTACCCGACTGCGGCTGGCCGGCCGCGTTGCCGCCGGTGAGCGTGAACCCGATCGGGTTGCCGCTGTTGACCTGCTGCTGGTCGGCGGTGACGGTCAGCTGGTCGTCCGCGCAGAGCACGGTGGTGCTGGCCTGGGCCGTCTGGCTCGAGGCGTTGCTCGCCGTGAGCGTGGCCGTGTTCGAGTACGTGCCGCAGTCCGCGCGGTCGGTGTCGCTGACGATCCGGACGGACGCCGTCGTGCCGGCACTGAGCGACCCGAGCGAGCAGGTGAGCACCTGGGCGCCGTCCGGTCCGGTGAGCGTGCACGTGCCCGGTCCGGTGTAGGCGGGGTCGATGACGAAGTGCACGTTCGACCCGGCGGGGCCGGCGGGCAGCGGGTCGGTGACGGTGACGTCCGTCGCGCTGCCGGAGCCGTCGGCGACCGTCAGCGTGTACCCGATCTGGTCACCGGCCGTGACGGACGGCGCCAGCGCGGTCTTGGTGAACGCGAGGGCGGCCGCGGCGGGCGCCGGCGGGCAGATCACGCGGACGGGGGCGCTGGCCGTGACGGGTGCGGGCGCGCCCGTCCAGGTCACCGATGCGGTGTTGACGTAGGCGCCGCAGCTGCCGGTCGTCGTGACGCTGGTGATGTGCACGGCGTCGCTCGCGCCCGCGGCGAGCCGGCCGGTGCACGTCAGCGTGCCCGCGGCGATCGCGCAGGACAGCGCAGGGTCCGCGCTGGCGATCGTCCAGGTCAGGCCGGCCGCGGACGGCAGCGGATCGCTCAGCACGACACCGCGCGCGGTCCCTCCGCCGCCGTTGGTGGCCGTGACCGTGAAGCCGATCGGCGCGCCCGCCGCGACGCTCGCGCTGTCGGCGACCTTGGTCAGCGTCAGCGCGGCGCACTTCACCTGCAGCGTCGCACTGGCACCGGGCGTGTCCGGCGTGTTGGTGGCGGTCAGGGCCGCGGTGTTCGCGAACGTGCCGTCGGCGGCGACGCCCGCGGTGCAGCTGGTGGTGTCGGTGGAGCTGGTCACGTGCACGGCCAGCACGTCACCGGACGCGAGCGCGAGGCCCGGGCCGCAGGTGAGCGTCTGCGCGGGCGCGACACCGGTGACCGAACAGGTCCCGGCCGGCGCCGGTGCACCGTTGATCGTGACGCTGTCGACGGACCAGTCGACGCCGCCGCCACCCGGCAGCGGGTCGCTGACGAGCACGCCGGTGGCGCTGCCCGGTCCGGCGTTCGACGCCGTCACCGTGTAGCCGATGGCGTCCCCGGCGCTGACGCTCGCCGCGTCGGCGGCCTTCGCGAGCGCGATGCTCGGGCACTGCACTGCGGTGGACGCGGAGTCCGTCATCGTCCTGCCGGATATGACGTTGCTCGCCGTGACGGTCGCGGTGTTCGGGTACCCGCCGTCGCCGAGCGGGCCGCCGAGGCACGAGTTGGTCACCGCGACGCCCGCCGCCGTCCACTGCGTCGTGCTCGTCACGTGGACCGTGAGCACGTCGCTCGGGTGCATGGTGAAGCCGGCGCCGCCGCAGGCCAGGGTCTGCGCCGGCGGCGCGCCCGTGATCGCACACGTGCCACCGGGCGCGGCCAGCCCGTTCAGCTGCGTCGAGTCGATCGTCCAGCTGACGCCCGGTCCGGACGGGAGCGGGTCGGCGACCGCGACGTCGGTGGCGTCCCCGGCCGCGCCGCTGGTGACCGTGACGGTGAAGCCGATCGCGGAGCCGACCGACACGGTGGCCGCGTCGGCGGTCTTGGACAGCGTGAGCGTCGGGCACAGCACCGTGGTCGTGTCGGACGACGTGCGCAGCGGGCTGTTCGTCGTGGTCAGCGTCGCGGTGTTCGGGTAGCTCCCGCAGCCCAGCGGCCCGGTGGCCGCGAAGACGTGCACGAACACGCTGGACGCGGCGGCGAGATCGCCCACGCCGCAGCTGAGGATTTGCGATCCGATCGCGCCGGTGACGGTGCAGCCGAGCGCGGTCGTGGCCGCGGCGTCCAGCTGCCAGTCGATGCCGGTACCGGCCGGCAGCGGGTCCATGAGCACGCCGCCGTCCGCGGTGCCGGGACCTGCGTTCGTGATCGTGATGCCGAAGCCGATCTGGCTGCCCGCACTGACGCTGGCCGCGTCCGCGACCTTGGTGAACGTGATGTCCGGGCAGTTCACCTGGGTCGAGGCGCCGGCCGTGAGCGGTGCCGCCGGCCCGTTCGTCCAGACCACCGACGCGGTGTTGTCGTAGCGGCCGCGGCCGTTGCCGCCGAGGCAGGAGTTGACCGCTGCGGCGCCGGATCCCGTCCACGTCGTGCCACTGGCAATGTGCACGGTCTCGGTGTCGTTGCCGGACGGATCACCCGCGGCAGCCAGGTTGCCCGTGCACTCGAGCGTGCCCGCGGTGATCTTGCAGGAGAGCGGGCCGCTGTGCGCGTCGACGCTCCAGCTGATGCCCGGCCCGGTGGGCAGCGGGTCGGTGACGTCGACTCCGGACGCGATGCCCGAGCCCGTGTTCGTGACGGTGATCGTGTAGCCGATGTCCGAGCCGACATCGACGGTCGCCGCGTCGGCCGTCTTGGTGATGCCGAGGTCGGCGCACACCACGTCGATGTCGACCGTCTTGCTGGTCGCGGTGGACGGGTCGTTCGCCGCCGAGAGGGTTGCGGTGTTGGCCAGCGTCCCGCAGCTGACGAACGCGGTGGCGCTGACCAGATGCACCGTCTCGATGTCGTTCCCGTACAGCGTGCCGGCGCAGGTCAAGGTGTTCGCAACGATCACGCACGACAGCGGACCGGTCGCGGTGTCGATGGTCCAGGAGACGCCGGCCGCGGACGGCAGGGGGTCGCTGATCAGGGCGCCCGTCGCGTCACCGTCGCCGGTGTTCCGCGCGCGCAGCGTGTACCCGATCTGGTGGCCGGCCTGGACCGTCCGGTCGTCCGCCGCCTTCGTGATGGTCAGGGCGGGACAGCTCACCACGACCCGCGCCGAGGCGGTCGGTGCGGTTGCGACGTTGGTCGCGGCCACGGTCGCGGTGTTCGTGTAGGTGCCGCAGGAGTTCACCGCGGGCGCGCTCGTCCAACTCGTGTCGCTGACGACGTGCGCGCTGAGCGTGCCGCCGCCGGCGAGCGTGGCCAGCGTGCAGTCGAGCGACTGGCTGCCCACCGCGCCGGTGATCGTGCAGCCCGCGACGGCGGGGTCGAGCGACCAGTCGACGCCCGGGCCGGCCGGCAGCGGGTCGGTCACGTGTACGTGCGCCGCCGCGACCGCCGAGGTGTTGTCGACGGTGACGGTGTAGCCGATGGGCGAGCCGACCGGAACGGCCGCCGCATCGGCGGTCTTGGTGATGGTGAGCGCGGCGCAGGTGACGTCGACCGTTGCGGACGAGCTGCCGCTGCCTCCGCCGTTCGTCGTGGTCAGCGTCGCGGTGTTGCGGATCGTGCCGCAGTCGGCCGGCGCCGTCACCGCGTGGACGTGCGCGATCACGACCCAGCCGGTCGGGTCGAAGTCGCCGACGTTGCAGGTGACGGTTCCGGCGGCCAGCGTGCAGCCGAAACCGTTCGGGTCGAGCACCCAGGTGGCGCCGCTGGGCAGCGCGGGCAGCGCGTCGGTCACCTTGACGCCGGTGGCGGTCGCGGCGCTGGCGTTCTGCAGGGAGATGTCGAACGAGATCGTGTCGCCCGCGGTGATCGTGCCGCTCGGGGTGGTCTTCTCGACCTGGACGGACGCGCCGACGATGTGGCCGCTCTCGCTCGCCTGGCCGCACGGCTCGGTTGCCGCGTCGTTGATGGTGTCGCCGCCGTAGCTCGCGGTCCAGGTGTAGAAGCCGGCCGCTGCTGGCGTGAACGGCGTCGCGACGGCGGCCGTCCAGGTGGTGCTGTCGACCTTGGTCAGCGGGTCCGTCTCGGTGTACGTCGGCGCGGCGGCCGTGCAGCTGCCCGCGCCGGGAGCGGACGCAAACGGCCCCCACAGCGTGAACATGACCTTCTGCGCCGACAGGTCCGCGCCCGCGACGACGCCGGACAGCGTGGCGGTGTCGGCGAGCGTGGTGAGTCCGAGGCTGCCGCGCGCCGCGGTGGCCGGCACGGTGGTCAATCCGATCGTCGTGGCGATGGTCGGGCTCGCGTGCGCGACCGTGAAGCACTCCGAGCCCGAGTTGGTGTGCGTGCCGGGCAGGTAGTCCTTGTTCGCGGCGCCCGGGGTGTACTCGGTGCGCCAGCAGTAC
>DASRSS010000070.1:0-3785 GCA_035656335.1 Jatrophihabitantaceae bacterium
CACGACTGGGATGCCGAGCGCGGCGTATTCGAGGACCTTCAGGTCGCTCTTGCTCTTGTTGAAGGCGTGGTAGGCCAGGGGTGCGATGCCGATGTCGAAGTCGATCTTCGACAGGTAGTCGACGAGGTTCTCGCTCCACCCGGAGTGCCGGGCGTCGGGACGGCCGAGTTCGTGCCGGTAGTCGGTGCCGATCAGGTGCACGTCGACGTCGGCGTTGCGACGCAAGAAGCTGCGCAACTCGTTACGTACGAAGGCGAAATCGTTGCTGTGGCTCGAACCGCCGGCCCAGCCGATGGTGACCCGGTCGTTGCGCGGGCGCTGGTGCTGCAGCAGGGCCGCGTCGACGCAGTTCGGCAGCACGTGCACGTTCGCGTTGAACCGGGACACGACTTCGGCGAGATGGTTGGTCGTCACGGTCACCGCGTCCGCGAGCGCGAGGTTCCGCTCTATGGCGGTGCGGACGTCATCGGCCTTCAGGCCGGCCGCGCCGTAGTTCGTCGAGTGAAGGTTCCAGATGTCGTCGTCCAGCTCGAAGACCAGGGCGGGACGGCGTCCGGGCATCGCGGCGATCTCCTGCCACAGCGCGGACTGCTCCGGCGTACACACCAGCTGCCCGACGAGGACGTCCAGATCGGTAGGCAGGTCGGTGTTCAGGACGGAGAAGGCGAGCGCGTCGTGGCCGGCCTGGCCGAGGCCCCACATCGGGATCCCGATGCGGTACTGGCCGCAGCCGCTGTGATTGACAGCCCAACCGAAGATCCGCACGCCACACCCCACCTTCGTTCCTGCGTACGCAGAAAGGAATCGGCTGTGTTGCCAGCGTCTTTAGGCGCGGACGGCCGGACGTGTCAGAGGCGCCGGTCGATGTAGGCGGGGACCTCAGCCATGGCGGCGACCATCTTGCGGCCCGGTGTGCGCGGAATGTCCCGCAGTGCCGCGGCGAGCTCCTCCTGCAGCGAGACGATCTGCGCCCGCAGCTCGAGGATGCGATCGGACAGCTCCTCGGGCACCGGCGGCATCGACTCCAGCGGCGGCAGGGCCGTTGCCGTCGGCAGCAGCCAGTCGGCCGGCAGTCCCGGCGCGCTGGCCGCGTCGAGTTCGTCGCTGCGCTCGGCGAACTCCTCCGGCGGCGTCTGCAGCAGCGCCTCGGCGCGGCGGGCGTCTGCCTCCACGGCGGCGAGCACCCGCTCCCACGCCTCCCGGCTGCTCGTCATGACGTCAGCCCACCCAGCTGCCCACAGCCGCCGCGGCCGGCTGTGCCGCCGAAATCTGCTCACCGGCCTGCGCCCAGGCGTCGCGCAGCGAGCTCACGATGCGGCGCAGCGGCGGCAGCTTGACGCTTTCGTTCCCGCGCGCACCGACCAGCTCGCTGAGCAGGTAGCCGTAGATGGACGCGAGGTTCTCGGCCGGACCGCCGGCGGTGACGTCCAGGCTGCTGCGCAGCTCGGCGACGACCTCCATCGCGTGGTTCAGGTGCTGTCCAGCGCCGAAGCTGTCCTCCGCCTCGCTCGCGCGGGTCAGGTCCAGACCGAGCCGGTCGTACAGCATCACGACGCGCTGCGCGGGAGTCGCGGTCATGACGCGGTCCCGCAGGTAGCGTGCGCGAACTTCGTCCCCAGGCATGTGCTCGTCTCCGGTCAGGTGGTGCTCGTCGGCGGTGGTGGCGTCAGCTGCTCGAACTGCTGCTGCTCTTGTTCATGCTGTTGAACATCGAGGTCAGGTAGGTCTGCTGCGACTGCAGCTTGGCCAGCGCGGTCTCCATGGCGGTGAACTTCGCCGTGTAGGAGTCCTGGATCTTGCTCAACCGGTCGTTCCAGTTGCTGATCTGGTCGTTCAGGTCGCTGACCGCGTTCTGCCCCGCCGTGATCGCCGTGGTGATGGCACCGTACGTCGGGTCGGTCGCGTCGCCCGTCGTGGTGTTCAGCGCGGTGGCGAAGTCCGTGATCGCCTGCTTCGTCCCCGTCGGGTCGGTGTTGTAGGCGCTGGCGAACGCGTCGGCGTCGAAGGACATCACGCCGTTCTTGTCGATCGAGATGCCGTACGTGCTCAACGAACCGCCGGTGGACGTTCCCGCGCTCACGGCGGAGAGGATCGACTGCGAGATCGCCTCGATCTGGCTGTTGGTGGCGAGGACGGCGCCCTTGCCGGTGTCCTTGTCCATCTCGCTGGTCGCCGCGTTGGCCGCGTTCACCAGCGACTGGACCGCGCTGCTGATGGAGTCGAGTCCGTTGCCAACCGTGATCGAGACGTTGGACGCCGGCGCGCTGACCGAGAACGTCACGCCCGGGATCACGTCCTTGAAGGAGTTGGTCGAGCTGCTGACCGTGTAGCCGCCGTTTGCGGGGTCACCGACGGTGATCTGCGCGTTCTGGGCGGCGACGGCGGTCACGGGTGTGGTCTCGAAGCCGGAGGTGGTGAACGCGCCGGCCGTGCCGGTCTTGGTCGAGGTCAGCTGCAGCACCTGCACCGTGCTGCCGGGGTTCGCCGGGTCGTCGGCGGTGACGACGTTGGCGGTCACTCCGGCGTTGGCTGCGTTGATGGCGGATGCGACGTCAGTGGGCGTACCCGAGGTCAACGAGATGCTCGTGCCGTTGATCGTGATGCCGCTGGACGGCGTGGTCACGACGTTGCCGCTGGCGTCGGCGGTGATGGTGCTGACCTGCGCCTGCGCGAGCTGGGTGACGTTGAAGCTCGTCGTGCCGAGCGGCGCGCCCGCGGTGGACGTCGCCACGACCGAGCTGTCGGACGACGTCGCGGAGGTCGCGGCCCACGTGTTCGCGTCGGTCAGCTTCTGGCCGGCGGTGAGGAGCGCGGCGAGCTTGGTGTTGATCGTCTGGTACGTGGAGATCTGGGACTGCTGGGTGCTGAGCTTGTCGGCGAGCTGCTGCTGCGGAATGGACGCGGCCTGCATCAGCGAGTTGATCAGCGACGTGACGTCGATCTGGCCGGCGGTGCCGCCGAGCAGCCCACTCATGCTGAAGCTTCCGGTGCTCGACATCCACCGCTCCCGATCTGGTCCTCGTACTGGTCATGGAACCGGGGCGGGCGGGCCAGGTAGGGGTTGGTCCGCCCGCCCCGGGGCTTGCGGGTGTTACTACTGCAGCAGCTTGAGGATGGCCTGCGGCGCGGAGTTCGCCTGGGCGAGCACCGAGGTCGCAGCCTGGGTCAGGATCTGCTGCTGCGTCATCGCGGTGACCTCAGTGGCGAGGTCGGCGTCGGTCAGGTTCGACCGGCTCGCGGTGACGTTGGTGATGGCGGTCTGCAGGTTGGCCGTCGTGTAGGACAGCTGGTTCTGCGTCGCACCGATGCTGGCGCGGGCGGTCGAGACCTGCTTGATCGCCGCGTCGATGGCGTTGAGGTCGGAGGCCGAGTCGGCACCGGTGGTGCCGTCGTTGTAGGCCGACGCGCTCACGCCGCTGGACAGGATGTTCAGCGAGCTCAGGCCCAGCCCGCTCGCGCTGATGCCGGTGTTGGCACCGCTGCCGCCGACCTTGGTGAGGTCCAGCGTGATGGTGTCGCCACCGTTGGCACCGACCTGGAACGTGCCCTTGTAGTTGCCGTCCAGCAGGTTGGTCTGGCCGAACTTGGTCTGCTGACCGATCGCGTCCAGCTGCGAGTTCAGGTTCGTCAGCTCGGCCGAGATCGCACCGAGCGAGTCGGTGTCCTGCGTACCGGTGTTGCTCGCCTGGACGACCAGCGAGCGCATGCGCTGCAGGATGTCCTGGGTGGTGCCCAGGGCGCCGTCGGCGATCTGCGCGACGTTGGTGGCGTCGTTGGCGTTGGAC
>DASRSS010000071.1:0-4797 GCA_035656335.1 Jatrophihabitantaceae bacterium
CCCGCCGACACAGCCCACGCGCGCCGACCAGATCCAGAACCTGGACCAGGTCAAGACTGCGATCAAGGCGTACTACGGCGACACCGTCGACGGCACCGACCCGGACGGGTCGCCGCGCCACGTGCCGTCCGCGACCGGCGCGTACGCGAACGAGATGCACGGCATCGAGCACCACGCGGTCGAGTACCTCGCCTCCCGCACGCAGTCGTGGAAGCACCCCGACCACGTGCGGCAGGGCGACATCAGCGGGCGGCCCGCGATCGTCCTCGACGTCGACGACACCACGCTGAACACGTACGACTACGAGATCTGGAGCAACTTCGTCTACAACCCGACGAGCAACGCGACGTTCGTCAACGGCGCCGCCTTCCCGGCCGTTCCGTACATGCCGCAGCTGGTCACCTGGGCCGCCGACCACGGCTACACGATCTTCTACCTGACCGGTCGGCCGGCGAGCCAGATGGCGGGCACGGTCACGAACCTGACGGACGTCGGCTACCCGGCGCCGGTATCGGGCAACGTCTTCCTCAAGGACATGACCGACCCGTGGCTGTCCTCGTGCGCCCCGAACTGCACCACGATCCAGTACAAGTCGCTGACCCGCGCGCACATCGAGTCCTTGGGCTACGAGATCGTCGGCAACTTCGGCGACCAGTACAGCGACCTCAAGGGCGGCCACGAGGACCGCGCCTTCAAGCTGCCGAACCCGATGTACTACCTGCCCTGACCGCGGGACGGTTCAGGCGCTGGCCTCGGCCGCGGCGTCCGTCATCACGTGGGCGACCGGATCGACGTTGCGCGGCAGCTCGATCCGGATCGCCAGCCCACCGAACGGCGGCGCCGCGGCCTGCAGCCGGCCGTGGTGCGCGTCCACGATCAGCCGGACGATCGCCAGGCCCAGGCCGGCGCCGCGCGTCGCGGTGCGCACCCGGCCGCCGCGGCGGAACGGCTCGAACAGGTTGTCGACGTCGCTGGCCGCGATGACCGCGCCTCCGTTGGACACGTGCAGCCAGACGCGTTCGGCCGTCTGCCCGGTGGTAACCCGCAGCCAGCCGTTCGGCACGTTGTGCCGGATGCCGTTCTCGACCAGGTTGCCGATCAGCCGCTCCAGCAGCCGCGGATCACCGACCGCGACCGCGGACTCGATCTCGCTCTCGATCGTGACGCCCTTCTTCGCCGCCTCGTTCGCCACCGCGCGCAGCACGTCGGGGACGACGTCGGCCAGGTCGACCGGCTCGCGCACCTCGAGCTCGCCGCGCTCGACGGCCTGCAGCCGCGCCAGGGTGAGCAGCGAGTCGACCAGCCGCTGAGCGCGCTCGGTCGCCTGACCGAGGACCTCGCCCATCCGGCGCAGCTCCTGCGCGTCCGCGTCGGGATCGCTGAGCGTGACCTCGAGCTCGGTGCGCATGACCGACAGCGGCGTGCGCAGCTCGTGGCTGGCGTTGGCGACGAACAGCCGCTGGCTGTCGAAGGCCGCGTCGAGCCGCGCGAGCATCTCGTCGAACGTGTCGGCGAGTTCGCGCAGCTCGTCGTCCGGGCCGCCGAGCGCGATGCGCTGGTCCAGGTTCTCGGTCGACATCTGCCGGGCGGTGGCGGTGAGCTTCGCGATCGGGCGCAGCGCCTGCTTGGCCAGCAGGTAGCCGCCGACCGTCCCGATCACGACGATGATCGCGAAGTAGATCAACCCGCTGTGCAGCAGCGTGCTGACCGCGGTGTTCTGCGCCTGCTGGCCGAGGCTCGCCGGGTCCTGCGTGATCTGCCGACCGGACGAGTCGGGGTACGTGACGAGGCCGGGCGATTCGAAGATCGGCACCTTCTTGATCGACTGCTGGAGCAGGACGATCGAGGTGAACAGCAGCGAGACCCCGACGAGGAGCACCAAGCCGCCGTAGAGCAACGCCATACGGATCCGCAGCGTCGGGCGGAAGAGCCTCACGGGGCGGTCCCGGCTCCTTCGTCCGCCGTCGGGAAGGCATTGGGGTCGATCCGGTAGCCCGATCCGACGACGGTGTCGATGATCGCCGGCTCACCGAGCTTGCGGCGCAGCGTCATCATCGTGACCCGGACCGTGGTGGTGAACGGGTCGGCGTTCTCGTCCCACACGCGGTCCAGCAGTTCCTCGCTGCTGACCACCGCGCCGTGCGCGATGAGCAGCGTCTCGAGGACGCCGAACTCCTTGCGGGTCAGATCGATCAGCATGCCGCCGCGCGTCACGGTGCGCTTGGCCGAGTCGAGTTCGATGTCGGCCGCGGTCAAGATCGGCGGCGCGGCCGGTGTAGTGCGGCGGCCGAGCGCGCGGACCCGCGCGACCAGTTCGGCGAACGCGAACGGCTTCGGCAGATAGTCGTCGGCGCCGAGTGCGAGCCCGGACACCTTGTCCTCGACCGTCCCGCTCGCGGTGAGCATGACGATGCGGGTCAGCACGCCCTCGTCGGTGAGCCGACGGCAGATCTCGTCGCCGGACATGCCCGGCAGGTCGCGGTCCAGTACCACGACGTCGTATCGCGTCAGTGCCGCCTTGCGGTAACCGTCGTCGCCGTCGGTGGCGACGTCGACCGCCATTCCTTCACGACGCAAACCTCGCGCCACCGCTTCTGCGAGCGGCTCTTCGTCCTCCACTACGAGGATGCGCATTGCCCCAGCCTCCCGGCCACTGTGTTCGGCAACTTCACTCGCCGTCGCCGCCAGCGGCGCGGCGCACGGCCGGGAGATCCGCCCCCGGCTCGCTGTCGGGTGAAACGACGGCAGACCACTCCACGATGCGCCGCCCGATATCCGGGACGGTGAGTCCGGCCCAAGACCGGATGTCCGAAACCTTGCCATGGACGGGGAAGTTGTGGGGGACCCCGAGCTGGCGAGTCGGGGTGTCGATTCCCTCATCCGCGATGGTTTGGGCGATTCGGGCTCCCGCGCCCCCGTTCACGGCGCCGTCCTCGACCGTTACGACGAGCCGCGCCTTGGCGGCCAGCCCGGCGAGCGCGGGGTCGACCGGGTACACCCAGCGCGGGTCGACGACGCGCACGGAGTACCCGGCGCCGCGGACCGCACCGGCCGCCTCCACCACGTCCGCCGCGCAGGCGCCGATCGCGATCACCAGCACGTCGACATCGCTGCCGGCGTCCGGCTCGGCGAGCACGTCCACGCTGCCGACGCTGCGCAGCGCGGGAATCGGCTCCACGAGCGGCGTCTTCGGGAAGCGCACCACGCTCGGGCCGTCGGAGACCTCGACGGCCTCGGCGAGCTCGGCACGCAGCGTCGGCTCGTCGCGCGGCGCGGCCAGCCGCAGGCCCGGCACCACACCGAGCAGCGCGAGGTCCCAGATCCCGTTGTGGCTCGGGCCGTCGTCGCCGGTGATTCCCGCACGGTCGAGCACGACCGTCACGGGCAGCCGGTGCAGCGCGACGTCCATGAGCAGCTGGTCGAACGCGCGGTTCAGGAACGTCGAGTAGATCGCGACAACCGGGTGTAGGCCGCCCGAGGCGAGCCCGGCCGCGGACGTCATGGCGTGCTGCTCGGCGATGCCCACGTCGTAGCAGCGCTGCGGGAAGCGGCGGGCGAACGCGCCGAGCCCGGTCGGCTCGCACATGGCCGCGGTGATCGCGACCAGGTCGTCGCGCTCCTCGCCAAGGCGCACCAGCTCCTCGCCGAACACGCTCGTCCAGCTGCGCCCGCCGGCGGGGCGGGCCTTGCCGGTCTCGGGGTCGAAGCCGCGCGACTGGTGCATCTGGTCGGCCTCGTCGTTCTCGGCCGGCGCGTAGCCGTAGCCCTTGCGGGTCACGCAGTGGACGATCACCGGCCCACTGTCGGCGCAGTAGCGCCGGGCGAGGGCGAACGCGTGCTCCATCGCGGCGACGTCGTGGCCGTCGACCGGCCCGACGTACTTCAGGCCGAGGTCCTCGAACATGCCCTGCGGCGCGAGCAGATCCTTCACACCGCGCTTGACGCCGTGCAGCGCGTCGTAGAGCGGCGGCCCGACGACCGGGGTGCGGCCGAGCGCGTCGCGGACCTGGCCCAGCATCCGCTCGTAGCCGGGTCGCAGCCGCAGCCCGTTCAGGTGCTCGGCCAGCCCGCCCGTGGTCGGCGAGTAGGAGCGGCCGTTGTCGTTGACGACGATCACCACCGGACGGTCGGCCGCGGCGATGTTGTTGAGCGCCTCCCAGCACATCCCGCCGGTGAGCGCGCCGTCGCCGACGACGGCGACGACCGGTCGCCGTTCGCCGCGCACCTCGTACGCCTTGGCCAGGCCGTCGGCGTAGCTCAGCGCGGTGGAGGCGTGCGAGTTCTCGATCCAGTCGTGCGGGCTCGCGTCACGGCTCGGGTAGCCGGACAGCCCGCCGAACTGGCGCAGCGTGTGCATCCGGCCGGCGCGCCCGGTGAGGATCTTGTGCACGTAGGCCTGGTGCCCGACGTCGAACAGGATCGGTTCGGTGGGTGAGTCGAACGAGCGGTGCAGCGCGATCGTCAGCTCGACCGCGCCGAGGTTCGGACCGAGGTGGCCGCCCGTGCGGGCCACGGTCTGCACCAGCAGATCGCGGATCTCGGCGGCGAGCAGGCCAAGCTGCGCCGAGTCCAGCGCGCGCAGGTCCTGTGGGCCGGCGATCTGGTCCAACACGGTGCTCATCGCGGGGTCCCCGCGAAAGTGCGAAGCGCTCTTTGCGGAGCAGTTTCGTGGGGTGCGCTCATAGCGGTCAAGACTAGATCAAGCGGGCGGCCGATCAGCGCGGGACGAGGGTCGCCACGCACTCGACGTGATGTGTCATCGGGAACGCGTCGAACGCGCGCAGCGCGCCGAGCCGC
>DASRSS010000072.1:0-13256 GCA_035656335.1 Jatrophihabitantaceae bacterium
CGTTCTTTGGGGTGGTCAAGGAACGCCACCGACAGCGCGGAAAGGTCAGTGGTATTCGTGGTCGGCGGAGGGGTACGCGCCGGAACGGACCTCGTCGGCGTAGCGGGTGGCCGCGTCGCGCAGCACCGCGCCGACGTCCGCGAACTCCTTGACGAACTTCGCGGGCTTGCCCTCACCGCGTAGGCCGGCCATGTCCTGCCACACGAGCACCTGGGCGTCGCACTCCGGGCCGGCGCCGATGCCGATGGTCGGGATGTGCAGCGCCTTGGTCACCTGCGCGGCGACCTCGGACGGCACGACCTCGAGCACGACCGCGAACGCTCCCGCGTGCTGCATCGCCTTCGCGTCCTGCAGCAGGCGGTGCGCCGCCTCGTCCCCGCGGCCCTGCACGCGGTACCCGCCGAACGCGTTCACCGACTGCGGGGTCAGGCCGATGTGCGCCATCACCGGGATGCCGGCTGAGACGAGCGCCTCGACCTGCGGGGCGACCCGCTGCCCGCCCTCGAGCTTGATCGCCTGGGCGCCGCCGTCCTTCATGAACCGCGCGGCCGACTCGAGCGCCTGCGCGGGGGAGGACTGGTAGCTGCCGAACGGCAGGTCGGCGACGACGAGCGCGCGCTTGGTGCCGCGGACGACGCCGCGCACGAGCGGCAGCAGTTCGTCGATGGTCACCGGCACGGTGGTGTCGTAGCCGTACACAACGTTCGCCGCGGAGTCGCCGACGAGCAGCACCGGGATGCCGGCGTCGTCGAAGACGCGTGCGGTCGAGTAGTCGTACGCCGTCAGCATCGGCCAGCGCTCGCCGCGCTCCTTGGCCGCTTGCAGGTCGCGGATCGTGACCCGCCGGTTCGACACGCCGCCGTAAAGGCTGGACTGGGTCATGGCTTGCCTCACTTCTCTCCTCGAGGCCGGATCGCCGGTCCCCGGGCACGTCAGGTGGACCCCTCAATCCTGCGCCCTCGCGCCGCGGTTTGTCTCCCCGACACGGGCGAGACGATTCTCACCCCCCGCGCTGCGTTACCGCGGCGTCAAAGCGACAAATCCCGCCACCGGTTGGTGATGGGCAGCCGCCGGTCCTTGCCGAAGGACTTGAAGCTGATCTTCGGGCCGGGCGGATACTGCCGGCGCTTCCACTCGGCCACGTCGACCATCCGCGCGGTGCGCACGACCAAGTCGTGGTCGAAGCCGGCGGCGACGATCTCCGCGACGCCCTGGTCGCCGTCCACGTACCGCTCGATGATCGCGTCCAGCACCTCGTAGTCCGGCAGCGAGTCGGTGTCCAGCTGGCCGGGCCGCAGCTCGGCCGACGGCGGCTTGTCGATCGAGCTCTGCGGGATCGGCGGGGTCTCGCCCTGCTCGACGGCGCGGGCGTTGCGCCAGCGGGCGAGCCGCCAGACCAGCGACTTGGGGACGTCCTTGATCGGCGCGAACCCGCCGACCGCGTCGCCGTAGATCGTGGAGTAGCCGACCGCGAGCTCGCTCTTGTTGCCGGTCGCGAGCACCAGGTGCCCTTCGGCGTTGGAGATCGCCATCAGCGTCGTGCCGCGCACACGGGCCTGCACGTTCTCCTCGGCGAGGCCGGTCAGCGCAAGCGAGGAGACAAACGCGTCCACCATCGGCGCGATGGGCACCACGCGGTAGTCGGCGCCGATCCGCTCGGCCAGCTCGGCCGCGTCCGACTTCGAGTGCTCGGAGGAGTACGAGCTCGGCATCGACACGCCGTGCACGTTCGCGCCGCCGATCGCGTCGGCCGCGATGGCCGCAACGACGGCCGAGTCGATGCCGCCGGACATGCCCAGCACGACCGAACTGAAACCGTTCTTGCGCACGTAGTCGCACAGCCCGGTGACCAGGGCGCCCCACACCTCGGCCTCGTCCGGGATCCGCTCGGCGACGTCGCCGCGGCGGGCTGACGGGGGTGGCTCGGGCGCCGGGACCCCGGTGTCGTACCGCTCTACCGCCATCGCCGCGTGCTCGACCGCGGGCGGGACGGCCGGCGCGGCCGCCAGATCGACGTCCACCAGGTAGAGGTCTTCGCGGTACTGCGGCGCGCGCAGCAGCACCTCACCGGACGGAGCGACGACCATCGAGTCGCCGTCGAACACCAGCTCGTCCTGCGCGCCGACGGTGTTCACGTAGAGCACGGGTGCGGACGCCTCGGCGGCCCGGCGGCGCAGCAGCGGCAGCCGGACGTCGTCCTTGTTGCGCTCGTACGGCGAGCCGTTGATGTTGACCACCAGGCCCGCGGCGGCGGCGCCGGCGACCGCGAACGGGCCGCCGTCCTGCCAGACGTCCTCGCAGATCGTCAGCGCGATGTCCACGCCCAGGTGCCGCACCATGACGAACCGGGAGCCGGAGGTGAAGTAGCGCCGCTCGTCGAACACCCCGTAGTTCGGCAGGTGGTGCTTGTAGTAGCGCGCGACGACCGCTCCGCGGTGGACGAACGCCAGCGCGTTGCGGGGCCCGCCGCCGGTGGTGCTGTCCTCGTCCAGGTAGCCGACTATTACGGCCAGCTCACCCAGTCCCGCGGCGTCCAGGTCGTGGGCCAGCTGCCGCAGCGCGGCGCAGGAGGCCTGCCGGAACGAGGCCCGCAGCACGAGATCCTCCGGCGGGTAGCCGGTCAGCGTCATCTCCGGGAACGCGACCAGGTGCGCGCCGCCGGCGGCGGCCTGCCGGGCGCGGTCCAGCACCATGGCGGCGTTGCCGGCCAGATCGCCGACCGTGTAGTTCACCTGGGCGAGGGCGAGGCGTAGGGATGGCACATCGCCAGTCTGGCGCATGGCTGTGATCGGGCTGCGAGCCTGCCCGGCGCAGTCAGGGGCTTAGGGCAGACTGAGGCAACATGTTCGTGACGAATCGGCACCAAGGCAACGTCTGACCGCTGTCGCACGTCATGATTTGTGAAGATCCGATCGACTGCGTACGGGAGTGCCATGGGCTCGCAGGTCACGACGACGTCCGCCATGCGGAAGCCGACGCGCCGGCACCGGGCCCTGCTCACGGCGGCCGCCGCCGCCGCGGTCGCCGCGCTGCTCGCCCTGACCGCCTGCTCCACGGGCTCGCCGCCCGGGGCGAGCGCCAGCGGGGTCAGCGACAACGGGACCTTCACCGGCGGCCCGAGCGACCCGCCCGGTTCGGGTGACCCCACCGGTTCGGCCAGCCCGCAGCAGGACGGCAGCGCGCTGGCCGAGATCACGACCTCGCCCGCCGGCCACTCGGTGAACCCGACCACACCGGTCACGGTCTCGGTCGCCGGCGGCACGCTGACCTCGGTGTCGATGCACAACGCGTCCGGCAAGCACGTCACCGGCGCGCTGGCCACCGACGGCACGTCGTGGCACACCACCGAGGTGCTCGGCTACGGCAAGACCTACACGATCACGGCGCACGCGGTGAACGCCGCCGGCACGCCGACGACCAAGACCAGCCGGTTCACCACGCTCACGCCGTCGAACCAGACGATGCCGTACATCGACGACCTCTACGGCGCCGGCATCAAGAACGGCGGCAAGTACGGCGTGGCGATGGTGATCAACGTCGTGTTCGACGAGCAGATCACCCACAAGGCCGCCGCCGAGCGCGCGCTGAAGGTCACGACGACCCCGCACGTCGACGGCTCGTGGTACTGGACGGACAACTCGCACGTGCACTGGCGGCCGGAGCACTACTACCAGCCGGGCACGACGGTCCGGGTCGACGCCGACGTCTACGGCGTGCGGGTCGGCAACGGCCTGTACGGCCAGTCCGACGTGCACCGGACGTTCACGATCGGCCGCGACCAGCGGACGATCGCCTACGACACCGCGCCCAAGAGCGTGAACAAGGTCAAGGTGTACCGCGACGGCAAGCTGGTGCGGACGATGAACACCTCGATGGGCCAGCACAGCGGCATCAACGTCAACGGCAACTACATCAACTTCTACACGCTCGACGGCACCTACACCGTCCTCGGTTTCGAGAACCCGGCGAACATGTGCTCGGACAGCTACGGCCTGCCGGCGAACGCGCCCGGCGGCTACGCGTGTGAGGATATCTACTGGGCGACGAAGATCAGCACGGACGGGATCTACCTGCACGAGCTGGACACCACGATCTGGGACCAGGACCACGGTCGGGACGTGTCGCACGGCTGCCTGAACCTGAACTACGCGAACGCGCACTGGTTCTACAAGCACTCGCTCGTGGGCGACCCGGTGACCATTCACGGAGCCAAGGGCGCCCCGAAGCTGCAGCTGTGGCAGGGCGGCGACTGGAGCGTGCCGTGGTCCAAGTGGCTCGCAGGCAGCGCCCTGACCTGAGACACTGGACGGCGTGGATCGTCAACAGGAATTCGTGCTCCGCGCCCTCGAGGAGCGCCAGATCCGGTTCGTCCGACTCTGGTTCACGGACGTCCTCGGCACGCTGAAGTCGGTGGCGGTCGCGCCCGCCGAGCTGGACGGCGCGTTCGAGGAGGGCATCGGGTTCGACGGCTCGGCCATCGAGGGGTTCGCGCGCGCCAGCGAGAGCGACATGCTCGCCCGCCCGGACCCGGCGACGTTCCAGATCCTGCCCGAGCACGACGGCTCGCCGGTCGACTCGGCGCGCATGTTCTGCGACATCCAGATGCCGGACGGATCGCCGTCGTGGGCCGACCCGCGCTACGTCCTGCGCCGCACCCTGTCGAAGGCCGCCGAGCGCGGCTTCACGTTCTACACCCATCCGGAGATCGAGTTCTTCCTGCTGAAGAACCGTCCCGGCGATGGCACCGAGCCCGAGCCGATCGACAACGGCGGCTACTTCGACATGACCGCCCACGACACCGCGCACGACTTCCGGCGCGCGGCCGTCAGCGCGCTGGAGAGCCTGGGCATCTCGGTCGAGTTCAGCCACCACGAGGTCGCGCCCGGGCAGCAGGAGATCGACCTGCGCTACGCCGACGCGCTGTCGATGGCCGACAACATCATGACCTTCCGGCACGTGATCAAGGAGGTCGCGATCGCGCACGGCGCGCACGCGACGTTCATGCCGAAGCCGTTCCGGCTGCAGCCCGGCAGCGGCATGCACACGCACCTGTCGCTGTTCGAGGGCGACCGCAACGCGTTCCACGACCCGTCCGACGAGCTCTACCTGTCGAAGACGGCGAAGGCGTTCATCGCCGGTCTGCTCACGCACGCGCGCGAGATCACCGCGGTCACCAACCAGTGGGTGAACTCGTACAAGCGGCTGTTCGGGTTCGCCGGGCCGGGGCAGCTCGTCGAGGCGCCCACCTACGTGTGCTGGGGCCACGCGAACCGGTCCGCCCTGGTGCGGGTGCCGATGTACAAGCCGGGCAAGGCGAACTCGACTCGCGTCGAGCTGCGCTCGCTGGACTCGGCGTGCAACCCGTACCTGGCGTTCGCCGTCCTGCTCGCCGCCGGCATGAAGGGCGTGGAGGAGGGTTACGAGCTGCCGCCGGGCGCCGAGGACGACGTCTGGTCGCTGTCGGACACCGAGCGTCGCGCGCTGGGCTACGACGAGCTCCCGCACAACCTGGCCGACGCGCTGCGCGCGATGGAGTCCTCGGAGCTGGTCGCCGAGACGCTGGGCGAGCACGTCTTCGACTTCTTCCTGCGCAACAAGCGCGAGGAGTGGACGGAGTACCGCGCCGAGGTCAGCCCCTTCGAGCTCAGGCGTTACCTGCCCATCCTCTGAGGGCCGCTGCCGACCTGCGCCGGTGGTTGAGCGACGGGGACGACGAGGATGGCGAGCACGGACACGGCGCCCACGAGCAGCAGCGCGCGCAGCGTGCCGAAGTGGTCGCCGAGCAGTCCGAGCGCGGGCGGGCCGGCGAGGAACGCCAGGTAGCCGATCGTGGACACGGTGCTGAGCCGCAGCGCCGCCCGCCGCGGATCGTCCGCCGCCGCCGACATGCCCACCGGGAAGCCGAGGCTCGCGCCGATGCCCCAGATCGCCGCACCGGCGAACGCGAGCCAGGTGTAGCCGAACACGACCAGCAGGCAGCCGACGATCGCCAGCGTGAACAGCACGCGCAGCACCGGGACGCGTCCCCGCTCGTTCAGCAGCCGCGTGCCGAGGATGCGCCCGATGGTCATGAAGATCAGGAACACCGAGAACGCGATCACGCCCACGGCCTTGCCGACGTGGTGGCCGTCGACGAACGCGACCGCCATCCAGTCGTTCGCGCTGCCCTCGGCGAACGCGGCGGCCAGAACCATCAGCCCGATCAGCAGTGTCCGCGGCTCCAGCCACGGCGAGCGCACGGCGACGTCGGCGCGGGCCTGGTCGGCCGCGTCCGGATCCTCGGTTGCGGGCGTGAACCACGCGGCGCCGGTGTAGATCACCGCGAAGGTGAGCGCCGCCGCCACCCCGATGTGCACGCCCATCGGGATCCGCAGATAGGTCGCGCCCGCGCCCACCACCGCTCCGACCACCGTGCCCAGGCTGAACGCGGCGTGGAACCACGGCATGATCGCGCGCCCGATCGCGCGCTCGACGACCGTCCCCTCGAGGTTCTGCGAGACGTCGGTGACGCCGATGCCGAGCCCCAGCAGGAACAGCCCGGCGGCCGCGAGCAGCATCGGCCCACGCAGCTGCACCGTGATCCCGGTCAGGACGACACCCGGCATCCCGACGGCGGTGCCCAGCCGCACGCCGTTCGCCGCGCCGATGCGGTGGTTGAGCCGACCGGCCAGCGGCAATCCCAGCACCGACCCGGCGGAGATCGCGAGCAGCAGCACGCTGAGCCGGCCCGGGCTCAGCGCGAGCGCCGTCTTGATGTCCGGCACGCGCGAGGCCCACGAGGAGAACGCGAACCCATTCGCGGCGAACACCGCCAGGACGGCGTTCCGCGCGCGAATCGCCGCCGCAGACTCCAGATCGTTCGCCATGCCCGTCCCGTCTCGCCGCACAGTGCTCGACGGAACCTATCTGTCGGCGTCAACCGGTAATGATCACGGGGTGGGTGTGGGCGTGCGCTACTCCAGCCGCAGGATCTCGGCGGGCCGCGCGCGTTCGGCGAGCGCGTGCGTGGCCAGCGAGGCCAGCAGGATCACGCAGGCGGTGACGACGGCCGTGGCGGCCAGCGTGAACGCTGGCAGCACGAACTGCATCGGCGGAGGCAGCGCGGGATACACGTCCAGCGAGTGGAAGATCACGCCGAACGCGCCCGCCCCGACCCCGGAACCGGCGAGCCAACCGAGCCCGACCACCAGCACCAGTTCGAGCACGAGCGAGCGGATGTGCGCCAGCTTGCTCATGCCCATCCGCCGGCTCAGCACGTACGACACCGTGCGGCGCCTGGTGCGCGCGGCCAGCGCGAACACCAGCCCGGCCACGGCGATGACGCCGATCAGGATCGCGAGCGCCCGCAGGTACCCGAAGATCCAGGTCACCGGCAGCAGGCCGGTCGTCCCGATCACGACGTCGGACGTGATCTCGGTGAGCACGCTGTCGTCGTGCGCGTCCAACCACGCCAGCGCGCTGTCCAGTTCGGCGCTGGACGTCCACATCTGGTTCTCGCGGTCGGCGTTCGTGTCGACGTTCACCAGCGAGGCGGCGTCCACAACGATCATCGGACGCGATCCGTTGCGCAGCCCGGGGAAGACGACGTCCCGCGAGACGATGTTCAGCGGGATGGTCGTGTCGCGGATCGAGACGCTGCGGGCCGGCTCGTCGTGCGGCGCGTTCACGAGGATTGCGGGAACGGCCGTGCCCGGCGGCACGGTGTGCAGCTGGTCGACGCCCTTGCGCTGCCGATCGGTCAGGTAGGCGAACTGCCGGAACGTCGCCGGCGTGACGCCCAGGACGTACGCGTCGGTGCCGTCGGCCAGCCGCGGCTCGGTCTGGAACGTGGTGACGAACGTGCCGTGCCCCTCGGCGTCCGGGATCGCGTTGTGCAGGCCGTAGACCGACAGCACGTGCTCGGCGCCGAGGTTGGTGCGGTACTTGGTCGTCACCTCGTTGCTGACGCCGTGCGTGACGGTGCTGCCGTACGTGAGCAGGCAGCAGGGCAGCGCGGTGCCGATGATCAGGCCGACGACCACCATGCGCGACCCGGCGATGCGCCGCAGCGCGAGATAACCGGCGATCCCGGTGCGGTGCGCGGCGCGCCCGATCGCGGGCAGCAGCCACGCGACGAGTCGCCCGACGAGCAGGACGACCGCCGTCGAACCGACGATCGGGAAGACGAACGCCATCGGGCTGACACGCACGACCGTGTGGTCCACGGAGACACCGGAGCCCTGGCGGATGAGTACACCCATCCACGCCGCGAGCGCCAACAGCCCGAGCTCCCAGGGCACGAAGCGCAGCCAGTGCCGGGATGCGCCGAGCACCCGATCGCGGCCGGACAGCGCACCGATCAGCCCGATCAGCAGCAGGCCGAGCATCGTCGCGCCGGCCGCGACCAGCGCGCCCTGCTGCGGCGCGCCCGGTTCCAGCACCTCGGACGGGCCGACCGCCTTGACCAGGCCGATCGCGGCCGCGTACCCGCCGACGAGGCCGATCAGCGCGGGCACGACCGTCTCCAGCATCGCCTTGACGCCGAGCGCGGGCGGGTCCACACCGCGAGCGACCAGCAGCTGCACCTCGCGCGCGCGGTGCGTCGCCCAGAAGACACCCGCGCCGGCGACCAGCAGCAGCGAGACGACGACGCCGGCGATGTCGATCGGGACGACCGATCCGCTGATGCCGTCGCGCGCCCGCGTCGCGATTGCGATCTTCTGCTGCAGCTGGGGCGCCACCTTGGTCGCCACGTCGTAGTGGGCGTCGATCGCGCGGGCAGCGACGGCTGCCTGCTGCTGGCCGTGCCTGTACTGGTTCAGCGACGTGGCGCGCGGCATGTCCGCGTACCACGACACCGTCACGCCCTGATCGCTGATTCGGGCCATGGTCGCCTGGTCGGCGATCAGCCACGGGCCGGACCGGGCCGCCGGCCCCAAAGTCGCCAGCAGCTTGTCGGACGCCGCGCTCGGCACGATCTGGTCGCGCCACGTGCACCAGTAGCGTGGCAGCTCGGAGCGCCGGAACGGGCTCGGCGCCAGGTCCTTGTAGATGCCGGCCACCCGGATCGGCGCACCGCTGGTGGTGCGCACGACGTCGCCGGGCTTCACGCGGAGCTTCGTCGCGAAGACGTCGGGGAACCACACGCCGGCGCCCCCGGTCGGCGTGAGCTTCTGCACGTGCGCGAGCGCGCCGGGGCGGCTGAACACGTGCACCGAACTCGCCTGGATGTTCGTCAGGCCCAGCTCGGTCGCGTACGGCGCGGGCAGTCCGGCCGCGCTGAACTGCTTCAGGCCGCCGCTGCGTACCGACCCGAGTTCGGAGCCGGACACGTCCGCGCTGACGCCTGGCTGGCTGTACTGCGGGCAGTCGTCCGCCGCCTGAGCGCGCAGGCTGGCCGTGCCCAGCGTCGACAGGAACAGCACGCCGGACGACGCGGCGATGGCCAGGATCGCGGCCGCGCCGACGATCGCCAGGAAGACGCTGGGCCGGCGCGTGAGCAGCAGCGGCGCACGCAGCCACGGCGCGGTCGTGAAGACGCCGCCGCGGTGCGCGGGGCGGTCGTGCTCTCCGTGCCGTCCGCTCACTGCAGCACCCCGTCCGCCATGGCGAGGACGCGATCGGCCCGGTCCAGGGCGTTGCGGTGGTGGCTGACCAGCACGCAGGATCCGCCCTCCGCCGCGTGCTCGCGCAGGCAGTCGAGGACGATGTCCGCGAGGCCGTGGTCCTGGTGCGCGGTCGGCTCGTCGGCAAGCAGCAGCCGCGGGCGCAGCAGCAGCGCGCGCGCGATGGACGTGCGCTGCTGCTCGCCCTGCGAGATCTGCGCGGGGAAGCGATCGGCGAGCTGGACGATGCGCAGCCGCGTCATCAACTCCTCGGCGCGCTCGACGTACGCGTCCACCTGCCTGATCAGGCGCGCGGGAAGCAGCACGTTCTCACGGACCGTGAGGTCCTCGAGCAGACCGAGTGTCTGCGGCACGAGGGCCAGCTCGGACCACGGCAGGCTGACCGCCTCGCCGCCGACGTGCGACAGCTCGCCGGCGTCCGGCTGCTCCCAGCCGCAGAGCACGGCGAGCAGCGTCGACTTGCCGGAGCCGGACGCGCCGGAGATGCCGACGATCTCGCCCGGCGCGACGCTCAGGTCGACGCCGCGCAGCGCGTGCACCGTCTCGGCGTCACGGCGGAAGGACTTGGTGAGCGCGGCGCCCTCGACGATCGGTTGGTCCGTGGTGCTCACCATGATTCGGTCGTCCTTCCACGGTCCAGCCGCAGTACGTGGTCCGCGCGATCGATCACGCGCGGGTCGTGCGAGGCGATCGCGATCGCGGCCCCGCTGTCGCAGAGCACGCGGAATCCGTCCAGCACCTGCTCGACGGCGACCGAGTCGAGCTCGGCGGTCGGCTCGTCCGCCACGACGAACGGCGGGTGCGCCACCATTGCGCAGGCGATGGCCACCCGCTGCTGCTCACCGCCGGACAGCCGGTGCGGCGTGTGGTCGAGGCGGTCGGCCAGGCCGAGCGAGCCGAGCATCTCGGCGATCTCGTCGTCGTGGATGCGCCACCCGCGCAGCCGTGCCGCCAGCCGCAGCTGATCGGCCGCGGTCAGGTACTCGACCAGGTTCTCGATCGGGTCCGGGAAGATAAACGCGATCGAGTAGCGCCGCAGCCGGCGCCGCTCGCGCCCGCTGGACGCGGCGACCGACTGGTTGGCGATCTCCAGCGAACCGCCGTCCGGCCGGTCGACGCAGGCGAGGATGCGCAGCAGCGAGGACTTTCCGGAGCCGGACGGGCCGGCGATGACGGTCAATGCGCCACGGGGGAACTCCTTGGTCACGTCGTCGAGCGCGCGAACCCGTTCCCGGTCGATCCGGTACACCTTGCTGACCGCATGACAGAAGGCTCCGAGCTGGAGGGTCTGGGTCGGCATGATCAGACACTCTAGGCACACAGCGGCTCTATATGGTGTCGACGTGGTAACGGCTCGCGCGGACACTGACAAGATCGACACGATTGCGGTGCTGCAGCTCGCCGCGTCCGACCCGCCCGGCCGCCTGGCCGAGTGGCTGGGCGACGCCGGGATGCGGCTGGACGTGCGCGACGTGGCCGCCGGTGATCCGCTGCCGGCCGGGCCGCAGGAGCACGCCGGACTGGTCGTGCTGGGCGGCCCGATGGGCGCCGCGGACGATCAGCGCGCCCCGTACCTGCCGGCCGTGCGCGCGCTGCTGCGGGACGCGGTCGCGGCCGAGCAGCCGACGCTGGGCGTCTGCCTCGGCGCGCAGCTGCTCGCCCTCGCCAACGGTGGACGAATCGCCCCGAACCCGGACGGACCGGAACTGGGTGCGCAGCTGGTCGCCAAGCGCACGGCCGCCGCGACCGACCCGCTCTGGGGCCCGTTGCCGATCACGCCGGACGTGATCCAGTGGCACTTCGACGCGATCACCGCGCTGCCCGCGGGCGCGATCCTGCTGGCCGGTTCGCCGCTGTGCGAGAACCAGGCCTTCCGGCTCGGCCGGCTCGCGTGGGGCATCCAGTTCCACATCGAGACGACGCCCGAGATCGTGCACGCGTGGGCGCGGGCGGACGCGGCCACGCTCGCCGACTACGACCCTGCTGTCATAGACCGCATCGTCGAGCGCGCGGCCGCGGTGCACGAGGACGTGGCCGAGGTGTGGCAGCCGTTCGTGGCCGCGTTCGCCGACATCGTCCGGGACCCGGATTCGGTGCCGTCGGCGCGTTCGGTCCCCACGACGACGGCCGCGCCGGTCACCGACCCGGCCGCGATCCGTGCCGCCCTCGCGGCGGAGGCGCACTCGGCGCACGGTGGTCCGCACGGCGGGCCGCACCGGCTGCCGATGCCGGAACCGCGGCCGCGCGATACCGATGGCTGATCGCGATGGCTGAGGGCGGCGATGGCTGAGGCGGCGGGCGGCCGGCGCGTCGGCCTGCGCCTGGCCCGGCTGCCGTTCGCCGAACCCGACCGGGCCGCGCGACTGCTCGCCGCCGAGCCGCTGTGCTGGTGGGACGCGTCCGGCAACGGGCCGGCCGACGACGTCGCCGCGCGGTTGATCGAGACGGTCGCGCGGGGCGCCGATCCCGACGGCGCGCTCGACGCACTGGTCGAGATGGCCGCGGCTCCCCGCGGACGCGCGCTGACCGCGGCGCTGCGCGAGGACGAACTGCTCGGCGAGCGGCTGCTGGCGGCGCTCGGCGTCTCCGGGGCGCTGTCCGATCACCTCCGCACGCATCCGGCCGACTGGCGCGTCCTGCTGGAGGGGCAGGACCACACGGCGCCGGAGGGTGTCGCGTCCCGGCTCGCGGCGGCGGTCCAGGCCGACGTCGCCGATCCGGTGAGCGGCACCGCGGGCACCCGCGCCCGGCTGACCGGGCCCGCCGCCGTCGAGGCGTTGCGCGCTGCCTACCGCCGGGAGCTGATCGCGATCGCGGGCCGCGACCTGGCCGGCGAGCTGCCGCTGGAGCAGGTGATGGCGCGGCTCGCGGACCTCGCCGGGCACACCCTGCAGGCCGCGCTCGCGGTGGCCGCGGCCGGGCTGGGCGACGATGCGGCGCCGTGCCGGTTGACGATCATCGCGATGGGCAAGGCCGGCGGCCGCGAGCTGAACTACGTGTCCGACGTCGACGTCGTGTTCGTCGCCGAGCCGGGGGAGCGCGACGGCGACGGCGCCGATGAGCGCGGCCTGGCGACGGCGACCGCGCTGGCCGGCGAGACAATGCGCATCTGTCACGCCGTCGCGTGGGAGGTCGACGCCGGGCTGCGTCCCGAGGGCAAGGACGGCGCCCTGGTGCGCACCGTCGCAAGCCACGAGGCGTACTACCGGCGCTGGGCCAGCACGTGGGAGTTCCAGGCGCTGCTGAAGGCGCGTCCGGTGGCGGGCGACCGCGAGCTCGGGCAGCGCTACCTCGCGGCGATCGCGCCGTTCGTGTGGACGGCGGCCGAGCGGCCGGGCTTCGTCGCGGACGTGCAGGCGATGCGCCGCCGCGTCCTGGCGAACGTGCCGGCGGCGATCGCGGATCGCGAGGTCAAGCTCGGACCGGGTGGGCTGCGCGACGTCGAGTTCGCGGTGCAGCTGCTGCAGTTGGTGCACGGGCGCGGCGACGACAGCCTGCGGGTCGTGCCGACGCTGGAGGCGCTGGCCGCGCTGCGCGACGGCGGCTACATCGGCCGCGAGGACGCCGGCGCGCTGATCGAGGCGTACGGGTTCCTGCGCCGGGTCGAGCACCGGCTGCAGCTGCGCAAGCTGCGGCGCACGCACCTGGTGC
>DASRSS010000073.1:0-4575 GCA_035656335.1 Jatrophihabitantaceae bacterium
ACCAGTTGGGCACCGAGGTTTTCGAACGGGTCTTCCAGGTCGATCTCGCGCGCGACGTCGAGCTGGACGACCCGTACGAGAACCTCGGCGCCCAGCTGGCGAAGTCCGTCGCGACCAAGACGAACGACGTCGCCGGCGACGGCACCACCACCGCGACCGTGCTCGCGCAGGCGCTGGTCAACGCGGGCATGAAGAACGTCGCGGCCGGCGCGAACCCGGGGGCGCTCAAGCGCGGCATCGACAAGGCCGTCGAGGCGGTCAGCGCCGCGCTCGACAAGGCCGCCACCCCGGTTGAGGGTGAGCAGTCCGTCGCGCACGTCGCCACCATCTCGGCGCAGGACGAGACGATCGGCGCGCTGATCGGTGAAGCGTTCACAAAGGTCGGCAAGGACGGTGTCATCACCGTCGAGGAGAGCCAGACGCTCACCACCGAGCTCGAGTTCACCGAGGGCATGCAGTTCGACAAGGGCTACATCAGCCCGTACTTCGTCACCGACGCCGAGGCGCTCCAGGCCGTGTTCGACGACCCGTACCTGCTGATCACCACGCAGAAGATCTCGTCGATCGCCGACCTGCTCCCGGTGTTGGAGAAGGTGATCGAGACCGGCAAGCCGCTGGTCATCGTCGCCGAGGACGTAGAAGGCGAGGCGCTGTCGACGCTGGTCGTGAACTCGATCCGCAAGACGTTCCAGGCGGTCGCGGTCAAGGCACCGTTCTTCGGCGACCGGCGCAAGGCGTTCCTGCAGGACCTCGCGATCGTCACCGGTGCGCAGGTCATCGCGCCCGAGGTCGGCCTCAAGCTGGACCAGGTCGGGCTGGACGTGCTCGGCAAGGCCGGCCGCGTGACCGTCACCAAGGACACCACGACGATCACGCACGGCGCGGCGGCGCAGGAGGAGATCGACGCCCGCATCGCGCAGATCCGCCGCGAGATTGACGAGACCGATTCCGACTGGGACCGCGAGAAGCTGCAGGAGCGGCTGGCCAAGCTGTCCGGCGGGGTCGGCGTGATCAAGGTCGGTGCGGCCACGGAGGTCGAGCTCAAGGAGCGCAAGCACCGGATCGAGGACGCGATCGCCGCGACCCGTGCCGCCGTCGAGGAGGGCATCATCGCCGGCGGCGGTTCGGCGCTCGTCCACGCCGCGAGCGCGCTGGACGGCGACCTGGGCCTTTCCGGCGACGAGGCCACCGGCGTGCGGATCGTGTGCACCGGGCTGGACGAGCCGCTGCGCTGGATCGCGAACAACGCCGGCGAGGAGGGCTACGTCGTCGTGGCGAAGGTCCGCGACCTGCCCGACAACCACGGCCTGAACGCGGCCACCGGCGAGTATGGCGACCTGCTGGCCGCCGGCGTCGTCGACCCGGTCAAGGTGACCAAGGCTGCGCTGGCCAACGCCGCGTCGGTGGCGTCGGTCGTGCTCTCGACGCAGAGCGCGGTCGTCGAGAAGCCGGCCGAGGAGGAGCACTCCCACGACGGGCACGGCCACTCCCACGGCCACGGCCACTCGCACAGCCACGGCCCGGGTTTCTGACCGGTCCGCAAACGACACACAGCGAGGCCCCGCAGCTGAATCAGCTGCGGGGCCTCGCTGTTACGGCCCGAAGGCCTCGCTTTCCACCTTTCAGCGGGGCTAATCGCCCCCCACAATCCCGCTGAAAGGTGGAAAGCGGAGTTCTACGCGGACTGGCGGGCGAGCAGGGCCTCGCGCTCCTCGACGGACAGCCCGCCCCAGACGCCGTACGGCTCGCGGGCGGCGAGCGCCCAGCGCAGGCAGTTCTCCACGACCGGGCACTGCGCGCAGACCTGCTTGGCGCGCTGCTCGCGGCGGACGCGCGACGGCCCGCGCTCGTTCTCCGGGTGATAGAAGTTGGACGTGTCGATGCCGCGGCACGCCGCACGCATCTGCCAGTCCCAGTCACCCTGCCGCGGCGCCGGAAGCCGCCGTACCGTGTTCGCCTTGTCCGCGCCCATTTCGCGTGTCCCCTCTGGCAATCCCGGCTCGTCCTGCGCCCAGGACGAGTGCGTTTGCATGTCCAAAGATCGGGGCGGGAAAAGGTAACGCGCGGTCTCGGATAACTAGCTCCTGTACTCTGCTGCGGGGTCTCCGTGCGGCTCCGCGGGGGACAGGCACAGGCACAGGACCGGAGGAATTGGGGCGGTATGGCGCGACGTGTCCGAATCACCGCGATTATGTGGGAACGGGTGAACCTGTCCCTCACGGTGTCGGCCGACTTCGCGGCTGAGCGCAAGGTCGAGTTCAAGATCGTGGACGGCGAGCGCGAGTTCGGTGTCCACACCGAACGGGTCGCGCCGGGCGAGTACCTGCTGCAGATCAACGTCACCAACTTCGTCGACCGCAAGCAGGTCCCGAACGGCACCTGGCGCTTCGTCCCGAGCGTCGACGGCGTTCCCGGTGCGGCCGCCGACTTCGACCTGGACGATCTGGAGAAGCTGGACGACTGGTCGCGCGTCTACCTGTACGACGGCAACAAGTCGAGCTACGTGGTCGCGTTCGGCATCTCCGAGGACGACCATCCCGTCCTGCTCATGCGCACCTATCAGCTGGCCCGCGCGGGTGGCGGCGGCGGTACGGCGGCCCGGGCCACAATCGTGACGCGGCTGCGGGGCAAGCTGCTCAACCGCAAGCGGATCACGACGGTCCTCAACCGCTGGTACCGGCTGTGCCGCATCCTGTTCCCGCCGCCGGGCAACCGCATCCTGTTCGCGTCCGAGATGCGCAGCGGTCTGGAAGGCAACCTGCTGCGCATCCGCGACCGCATGGTCGAGCGCGGGCTCGACTCCCAGTTCACCTTCGCGTACTCGTTCCGCGTGCCGAAGCAGGGGCCGGAGCACTCCAACTGGCGCGGCACGCTGCAGGTGATCAAGCTGCTCGCGTCCTCGGACATCGTGCTGGTGGACGACTACATGGGCCTGCTCGAACCGCTGGAGCTCGCGCCGCAGACGAAGGTCATCCAGGTCTGGCACGCCGGCAGCGGCTTCAAGAGCATCGGCTACAGCCGCTTCGGCAGCTACGGTTCGCCGAAGCTGACCAACGCGCACCGCAAGTACACCTACGCGATCACCGGCTCCGAGCAGCTGCGCCACGTGTACGCCGAGGCCTTCGGCATCGAGGAGTCGGCCGTCATCCCGACCGGGCTGCCGCGCGTCGACACGTTCCTCGACCCGGAGCGCACCGAGCGGGTGCGCGCCGAGTTCTTCGAGAAGCACCCGCACCTGGCGGGCAAGCGACTGATCCTGATCGCGCCGACCTTCCGTGGACGCGGTGCCCCGAGCGCCTACTACGACTACGACCAGGTCGACTGGGACGCGCTCTACCGCATGTGCGGCGACGACACGCGGATCCTGTTCCGCGCGCACCACTTCGTCCCGCCGCCGGTGCCGATCCCCGAGCACTGCGCGGACCGCATCTTCGACTTCACGTCGTTCCCGAGCGGCAACGACCTGCTGCACGTCACCGACATCCTGGTCACCGACTACTCGTCGATCATCTACGAGTTCTCGTTGCTGAACCGTCCGATCCTGTTCTTCGCACCGGACCGCCAGGTGTACGAGGCAACGCGCGGCTTCCATCGCGAGTACGAGGCGGCCGCCCCCGGCAAGATCTGCGACACGATGGACGAGCTCATCAAGGCGATCGAGAGCGAGGACTTCGACCTGTGGAAGGTCGCCGAGTTCCGCCAGGTGAACTTCGACCGGATCGACACGCACGCCGGTGACCGCGTGATCGACTGGCTGATCCTGGGCAACCCGGCCGAGCACATCGAGGCGCGATGAACGTCGCGATCATCTTCGCCGGAGGCATGGGCGTCCGGATGAACTCGCGGGCGCTGCCGAAGCAGTTCCTCGAGGTGCACGGACGGCCGATCATCGTGCACACGCTGGAGCACTTCGAGTCGCATCCGGAGATCGACGCGATCGCCGTCGCGATCCTGCCCGACTACCGCGAGCACCTGGACCGGCTGGTGCACCGCTACGAGCTCAGCAAGGTGCGCTGGATCGTGGACGGCGGCAAGACCGGCCAGGAGTCGCGGCACGCGGCGCTCGCGGCCGTCGCGAAGGACTGCCCGGACGACACGATCGTGCTGATCCACGACGGCGTCCGTCCGCTGATCAACGCCGAGTTGATCAGCGAGAACATCGCGACCGTCCGCCAGTACGGCTCCGCGATCACGTGCAAGAAGTTCGCCGAGACGATGGTGTCCTCGCCGACGGAGGAGATCACCGCGGTGATCCCGCGCGACGCGATCTACACCGCGCAGGCACCGCAGAGCTTCCGCCTCGGCGAGATCCTGGAGCTGCACGAGCGCGCGAAGGCCGAGGGCGAACTCGACATCGTCGACTCGTGCTCGCTGATGATGCGGTACGGACGCACGGTGCGCCGCGTGGACGGTCCCCGCTCGAACATCAAGATCACCACGCCGGAGGACTACTACGTCTGCCGGGCGTTCTTCGACCAGATCGAGAACCAGCAGATCGCGGGGATCTAGGCCGTGCCGTCCGACGCCTCCGCCGTGATCGCCGGCGACATCGCCGAGATCGTCGACCGCGACCTA